>CAYZOF010000040.1:0-17614 GCA_964479935.1 uncultured Clostridia bacterium
GCTCCTGCGCGGAAATGTCTATGTCTACGTAATCTTTTAACCAACTGAAAGGTGCCTTCATCTTCTTCTCTCCTTTTAGTCCTCGAATTGTTCCAAGAAACGCGTGTCGTTTTCAAACAGCGTTTTAATATTGTTGATACCGTATTTGAGCATAGCGATACGCTCGATACCCATACCGAACGCAAACCCCGTGTATTCGTCGGGATCCACGCCGCAGTTTTCCAACACGTGACGATTGACCATACCCGCGCCGAGCACCTCGATCCAACCCGTTCCCTTGCACAGACGACAGCCTTTACCGCCGCACTCCGAACAACTGAGGTCGACCTCTACGCTCGGTTCCGTAAACGGGAAATACGAGGGACGCAAACGCACTTTCGTCGAAGAATCGAACATCTTCTGCGCAAACTCCGCGAGCATACCCTGCAAATCGCACAACGTAATCCCTTTATCCACAACCAAGCCTTCCATTTGGTGGAACATCGGCGAATGCGTAGCGTCGTCGTCCGAACGGAAAACCCTACCGGGCGAAAGAATCTTAATAGGCGGCGCGTTCTGTTCCATGACGCGAATTTGCCCTGCCGACGTCTGCGTACGCAATAACAGATTTTCCGCAAGATAGAACGTATCCTGCATATCGCGCGCCGGGTGATCTTTCGGCGTATTCAACGCGGTAAAGTTATAATAATCCGTTTCGATTTCCGGTCCCTCGAATACGTTAAATCCCATTCCGGAAAAAATGTCGATCAACTCGTTTTTCACGAGCGTGATGGGATGCAACGCTCCGGCACGATAATTCCGTCCCGGCATCGTGATGTCGATACGTTCCTTTTCGTACTTTTGTCGCATCTCCATTTCCCGTACGACAACAGCGCGACGCTCGAACGCGTCCTCGATTCTCTGTTTGAATTCATTGACGATTTTACCGAATGCAGGTTTTTCCTCTTTCGGCAGATCTTTCATGCCGCTCATAATGCCTTTCAAATCGCTCTGGAACTTCACTTTCAGTTCATACAAAGCTCTGCCCGTTTCCGTCTTTTGCATGACTTCTTCGGTCTGTTTTCGCAACGCTTCGATTTTTTCTTTCATATACTTTCTCCAAATATTTTCGTTTAAATTTTCGTAAAAACGCCCTGCGTGCCGCAACACGCAGGGCGAACAAGTCCGCTGTACCACCTACATTCACGCGTCAAAACGCGCCTTCTTTCTGCCGTCACGTGGCAAAACGTCCCTTCCTACCCGATGCACGCTCAAAAGGGCGGCTCCAAAGCGAAACGGCAACGCTTCCGTTTCCGTATATCTTTCAGCCTGCGGATATACTCTCTTTCGGAAACTCCTAAAACGCGCCAACTTTTTCATAGCCTTTCTATATTACCGATATTATATCGTTTTTCAGCAAAAATGTCAAACGATTTTTCGGCTTTTTTCCATTCAATTGTAAACGCCGCGTCGTTTTTTTCGACGCGGCGTACTTTTCGTTATTTATTTTTCAACAAATCGCGAATTTCTTCCAAAAGTCGCGTATTCGCCGTCGCTTTATCTTCCGCCGCGGCAGCCGCTTCGGCTGCGCGTTCTGCCGCAATACGCTCCTCCTCCGCTTTCGCCGCAACCGCAGCCGCGCGTTCCTCTTTCAAAATCGCCACAGCCTCCTTGCGCGAAACCTTTCTTTCCTTGCGAATTTTCAAAATCGCTTTATTTTCCTTAATGCTTTCCGTTTGCGCCTCGTTGATGCTGTTGATCGTCCGCACGATCAAGAACAAAACGAACGCAATCAACAGGAAATTAATGACCGAGCTGATAAACGAACCCCAATCGATATATATGGACGCCGTCAAATCCAACGTTTTCTCCGCTACGCCGGCTTCGTTTTGCACGAACGTATACACGGGCGAAAGCACCGTGATCGCCCCCGACAGTCCTTCCTTGCCCAACACGAGCGCAAGAATCCAGTTGATAATGGGTTTTAAGATGAAATTGCTCATGCCGTTTACGATTGCCGTAAACGCACCGCCGACGATCACGCCGACCGCCATATCCAACACGTTGCCGCGTGAAATAAACTTACGAAACTCGCTGAAAAAATTCCCTATTTTTGACATAATAAATTCCTCTTTCGAATCAATAACAAAAATTCGCGACCGGCGAACCTTTTGCAGTTTTATTATACTACCACCCGATTATTTTGTCAATACCTTTTCATAAAGTATTCGAAATTTTTTCCGCGACCTTTCTTCGCGCGTCAATCGCCCGTTTTCTCTTGCCAATCGACGACGCAATACACGTTTTTCCCCGATTCGTTCAAATGCTCTAGAAGCTTCGCGCGCGTTTCTTTCCGCTCCGCGTACTCCAATTTCGAAGCATACGCTCGCAACAGCGTTTTCTCCGTTTCCAGCACGTCTCGTATACTATCCGCCTCGTTGAGCGTAATCTCCCGTTTGTCTAATTTCATTCCGAATCCTCTCCACTCGTCGCATACCTGCCTGCCTCGTTTTTATTTTTCGGAACCTTTTCTCCGGCGAGAAACAGCAACGCGTTTTTCCGCTCCTCATGCGCAACGGATAACGCTTCCATATTTTGAGCAAGCGCGGCGTCCGTGAGCAAACGAGAATAGATCTTCGTCTTTTTTTCTGCCAGCGATTCCAACGCCGCCAAAGTTCTCAAAAGGTCGTATTCTTTTTCTAACGTTTGATTTTTTTGCATAAAAATCCCCCTTTTCACACCCAGTATGTGAAAAGGAGGGGAATTTATAACTATTTCTTTTGCTTTTTATGAAAATCGCACATTTGCGCAAGCGTGCATACGTCGCAATTCGGTCGTTGCGAATGACACACCCGTCTGCCGTGATAAATCAACCAATGATGCGCGCGCCCCCACGCCTCTTTCGGGATCGTTTTACACAATCCTTCTTCCACCTGCAACGGCGTTGAGCCTTTGGCGAGTCCCAGCCGATTGCTCACACGGAACACGTGCGTATCTACCGCAATCGCCGCGCCACCGAACGCTACGGAATAAACGACATTCGCCGTTTTTTTCCCCACGCCGGCAAGACTCATCAACGCCTCGATCGTATCGGGAACTTCCCCGTGAAATTTCTCGAGAATATCTTTACTCGCAGACAGAATGTGTTCCGCTTTCATACGATAAAATCCGCAAGAATAGATGTATTGCTCCAATTCTTTTTGCGAAAGCGTCACCATTTTTTGCGGCGTATCGTATTTTTCAAACAGCACTGCCGTCACTTTATTCACGCGTTCGTCCGTACACTGCGCCGACAAAACCACCGCCACGAGCAACTCGTACGGAGTCCGATAACGGAGCGCAGGCTTCGCGTCCGGATACAATCTTTCCAATTCGGCAAGCGCCGATTTTTTCTCTGTCGTTTTCATAACGACAGTATAACACTTTTTTCGATTTTTCGCAAGCTTTTACGCCCCCCGAAAACCGATTTTCGGGAATGCTTTCCGCCGTCACCGTGCGATATTGCCTTTATACGGCAAAACCGACATCCTACCGTTCAGAAATTCCGTTCTATAAAATCCTTTGAAAGACGAATATCCGCCCGTTTTCAAAATCGCTCGCGCTCTCGGGAACATACGCGCATCAAACCGCACGCACAATCCACACCCTATTCTCGCCTCTTTGGGCGCAGGCGCGGTGGTAGCCGCGATCCCGTAAGATTGCAGACGCTCTGCGTAATCCAAGCTATGCGCTCGCGACCGAAATACAGCCATAATCAACATGTCATACGTGCCTCCTTTTCGGAATACTATATTCTATGTACGTTCCCAATTTTATGTACAGCGAAAAAGAGGTAATTATGTTCTATTTTGACAACGCCGCCACAGGCGGCAGAAAACCCGACCGCATCCAAACGGCAGTCACCGCCGCCGTCAAACTCTGCGCCAACCCCGGACGAAGCGGACACAAACTCGCTTTATCCGCCGCACGCGCCGTACAAGATTGTCGCCACGCACTCGACGATTTTTTCGATGGGTACGGATTCGACCGCGTCGTTTTCACGAAAAATTGCACCGAAGCCCTGAATATCGCGCTGTTTGGAACGCTCCGCAAGGGCGATCACGTCGTCGTCGGCTGTACAGAGCATAACTCCGTATTACGCCCCCTCGAAGCCCTGAAAAAATTCGGCGTAATCACTTACGACGTCTGCCCGTTGGAGCAAAACGCGCCCGTCGGAGAAAAAAATCTTTGTCTGCACGCCTTGCGAGCCTTTTTGCGTCCGAACACGCGTCTCGTCGCCGTCACGACCGCCTCCAATGTCAACGGCGCTATACCGCCGTTGCGACAAATCCGCAACGTGCTTCCGAAAGAAACGCTCTTGCTCTGCGACGGAGCGCAAGGAGGCGGACATCTACGTATCTCCATGAAAAACTCCGGCATCGATTTGCTTAGCCTTGCCGGACATAAGGGATTACTCGGAATACAAGGTAGCGGCGCATTGCTCTTTTCCAACCGCGTCGAACCGCGCCCCCTGCTCTACGGCGGAACGGGTTCCGTCAGCGTTTCGCTCGACATGCCCGACTTCTACCCCGACGCATTGGAGGCAGGCACGCTCGCCTATCCTGCCATCGTTTCTCTATCGGAAGGCATACGCTATTTAACCGTGCATTTTCAACAAATACAAAGCCGATTACGTATGCTTACGGCGTATTTTTTGCAGGGATTGAGCGCATTGCCCGGCTATACGCCGTATTCCGTCCCCAACCCGTGCGGCATCGTCGCCTTTCGACACTCGTCGATGGATTCCGAATCCGTCGCCGAGCTTCTCTCCTCGAAATACGACATAGCCGTACGCGGCGGTCTGCATTGCGCGCCGCTCATGCACGAAGCGTTAGGCACGCTCCCCGACGGTTTGGTACGCGTTTCTTTCTCTCTCGGGAACGCCGAACGAGAAATCGACGTTCTACTCTCCGCACTAAAAGAACTCATCGATTTATAATCGAGTACACGGTATGCCCGTTTTCCTGTTCTCACGCGGCCCAAATTGTATTCAACACATACATGGTATACCGTTTTAATCTTACATTACTGCTCAACGCATACACGGTACCGTATTTATAACTTTTTTAATCGTTCCACGACCTCGCGAAGCTGCTTTCGTTGCGCCGCGCCCAACATGGGAGCAAAACTTTGATAAAACGCGTCGATTTCCGCATTGGAGAGCGTTCCGGCTTGCTTGCTCTTTTCCGCTTCCGTCAAAATACTGCGGAGAATCTCGGCGTTGCTTTTCCCGTTATATGACGAAGCGATTTTTTTAGTTAATTCCTCCGCCGACGCTCCCTCGTCGGGAAGAGTTCCCTGCGGTTCGGTTTGTTCATGCGGCGCATTTTGCGCGTATTCCTTAAAACTTTTCATAGTGCACCTCCGATTGCATGCTACATCCTATTCCCGTTGACAAATTTTCGTCACAAATCATATATTGCACTATGGAAATTCTTATGTTGGTACTTTTTTATTACTTATCGCAGAACCCCGATTTTTCCGAAAGCGTGCGACCTTTGATGGGCAAATTAAAAAATTCCGAACAGATGCTAAACTTTCTGAATGATCTATCCGAATTCACCAAAACGTTCAGTTCCCTGCACACCGCTCCCGAACCCGAAACGACTCAAAAAGAGCCGCCCGAAACGAGCGGCAACGACGAAAAAAAAGAACCGCAATCCCCGACTGCAGGAATTGCGGACGAATTTATACAAAATATTCTGGACAGTTATTTTAATAAATCGAAAAAGCCGTAGGCAACGATCCTCAAACGATCGAAAATCCGCCGTTCACAGGCAAATCGATCCCCGTAACGTATTCGTTTTGCACCAGATACCACACGGCGTTCGCCACGTCTTTCCCCGTCCCGATGCGTCCCATCGGGATTTCGTCTTGCAACGCCGACATTTCCTCTTTGGAAAAATGTCCGTTCATTGGCGTATCGATGACGCCGGGCGAAACGCTGTTTACGCGAATATGCGACCAACCCAGTTCTTTCGCGAGTGCCTTTGTAAAACCGAGCAACGCCGCTTTGGAGGCGGAATAGACGCTCTCACAACTTCCGCCGACCTCCCCCCAAACAGAGGAAATATTCACGATTGCTCCGTTTTGCCGCTCGATCATTCCTTTCGCCGCTTCTCGACAGCACAAAAACGCGCCGCCGAAATTCACGTCGAACAATCGCCGATATTCTTCCCACGTCACGTCTTGAATTTGCTTAATCAGGGAAACGCCTGCGTTATTTACCAGCACGTCCACCCTGCCAATCTGCTCAAAAAGGCTCTTGACCGCCGTTTCGTCCGCAACGTCGGCGCGATAAACCTCCGCCCCCGTCGCGCGCATTTCCGCCGCGCTTTCCTCGTCCTTCGAATAGGTTACGCACACGCGATATCCTTTTTCCAAAAACAACAAAGCGATGTTTTTGCCGATTCCGCGCACACCGCCCGTCACCAAAATCGTATTCATCTCATACCTGCCATGCTCGTTTTACGTTTTCGACATCGTTAAGTCCATAATTTCCTCGGCGATCGTTTCGGGCGTTTTCCCGTCTACGTCCACGGTATAATCCGCCACGTGCGCATATACGGGCGTTCGCTCCGCCATGAGCTTCGCCAATCGTGCCTGTAAACTCTCCGTCGAAGTATGCAACAGCGGTCGGCTTTTATCCACGCGCAAACGCGCCGCAAGCGTATCGAGCTTCGCACGCAAAAACACGATTTTTCCGTTTGCCTTTAACAACTCGTTATTCTCGTTTTTCAACACCAAGCCGCCACCCGTAGAAACGACGAGGTTATCGCGAGCCGACAACTCCCTCACGATTTCCGTTTCCAATTTCCGAAAATGCGCCTCGCCGTAATATTCGAAAATATCGGAAATTTTTCCGTGTTTATCGACGATCAGCTCGTCCGTATCATACCAACGCCGCCCCGTCAATTCCGCGATCTTGATTCCGATCGTCGTTTTTCCGACCCCCATCATGCCGCACAAAATCAAATTCATATCCGTTCCCCCTTAACCATTCGCGCGCAATCCGACAATCGCCGCCAAATAGCTCCCTACACCGAAACCGCACACCACGCCTTTGCAGACCTCCGATAAGACACTGTTGCGGCGAAACTCCTCGCGTGCATGCACGTTGGAAATATGTACCTCCGCCACGGGAATATCGATCGCCGCGACCGCGTCGCGCAACGCATAACTATAATGCGTAAACGCGCCTGCGTTCAAAACGATCCCGTCGCAAGTCCCGTTCAAAAACGCTTCGTGCAGCTTGTTGACCAGCTCTCCCTCGACGTTGCTTTGAAAAAACACGACTTCATCGCCGTTCTCGCAGCAAAACGCCTCTATCTTCGCGTTAATATCGTCCAAGCTCTCCGCGCCGTATACGCTTTTTTCGCGTTTTCCCGTCAAATTGATGTTCACGCCGTTGATAACCAAAAATTTCATAACCGTCCTCCGTCAATGTACAGCCTTATATTGTTCATAAAATTCCTTCGCCTCGCGATCGTCCGCCTGCCGTTGCAAGTACAAACAATCGGCGAAATACGCCTGATAAAAGAGCATTGCACGACCGTTGAGCGTCTTGAGTCCGCGCGTTTTCGCCAACCGCAAAAACTCTGATTCCGCAGGCTCGTAAATCAAATCGATCGCAGCGTCCGCGCCCTCAAAAGCCTTTTCCGTAACGGGAGAACACCCTACCGAGGCATGCATCCCCACTCCCGTACAATTGACGAGTATATCGAAACCGCCGCATTCCGCGTCATCTACAGGCGTAACGAAAAGCTCTCGACACGTCTCCTCCAGTTTCGACCTCGTACGTTGATACATAAAAACGTTGCCCCCGGCATTTTTCAAGACGACCGCCGTGCTTCTTCCACTGCCGCCTCCGCCCAAAACGAGCACTTTCTTCCCTTTTACCTCGATATTCGTCGCGCGAAGCATCAACAGTACCCCCACGCCGTCGGTGTTATACCCCGTTCTCGTCGCCGTAATAACGGTATTCACCGCCCCGAACGCAAACGCGTCGCCCTCCACGGCGTCCAAATACGCCATTACGTCGCGTTTATAGGGAATCGTCACGTTAAAGCCGTCGAAATCACCGAGCAAACGGCGCACGGCACCGTCGAACGACTCCGCAGGAACGGAAAAACACTCGTATTCGCATGCCACGCCGAGACGCTCGAGAATAAAAGTATGCATCGCCTCGCTCTCGGACTTTGAAACGTCTTTTCCGATCAAGCCTAAACGCAATTTTTCAATACTCATATCACACCTGCCCCCTACGTTTAATATAATTTCATGCCTAACAGATCAAAAAAATCAGGAAAGGAAATCGCGCAACATTCCGGATTTTTTATCGATCCGCCCGCTTCCGAAGCAAGCAGTCCCACCGCCGCCGTCATAGCGATCCTGTGATCACCGTAGCTATCCGCATCGCCGCCGAACAGTCGTTTCCTTCCTCGAATCACAAACCCGTCCTCGAGCTCTTCGCATTCGCCCCCGAGACGCGTAATCAGCTCCGTCGTCGCGCGGATTCGATCGCTCTCCTTTACGCGCAATTCTGCCGCCCCCGTAATACGGCTCTCTCCGTCCGCAAACGCGCATAACAACGCAACGAGCGGCAATTCGTCGATCATCGACGGAACGACTTCCGCCGTCAGCGAAATACCGCGCATATCCGATTTTCCCACGAGTATATCCGCGGTCTCTTCGCCACCGGACGTCCGTCTGTTCAGCAAGGAATACCGCACGCCGAGCTTATCGAACGCCGTTAATATCCCCGTCCGCGTCGGGTTGATCCCGACGTTTTTACATACCGTTTTACCCTTCAATGCGCCGAGTGCCATAAAATACGCCGCCGAAGAAATATCCGACGGTACGCACACGTCCACCGCCGACAACTCGCATTTTTCCACCGAAACGCTGTTGTCGTTCACGTCGATCTTCGCACCCATTGCCGCCAACATTCTTTCGGTATGGTCGCGCGATTTCATCGGTTCCGTCACCGTCGTTTTTCCGTCCGCAGAAATTCCTGCCAACAGAATCGCGCTCTTTACCTGCGCCGACGCAATCGAAATCCGAACGTCCGCCCCCGATAATCGGCTGGGCGAAACGAATATCGGAGCGTGCCCGTCCGTCGTCCGCACGTCCGCGCCGAGCCGTTCGAGCGGCTCCGCCACGCGTTTCATGGGGCGCGAAGAAAGCGAATCGTCGCCGTAGAGTTCCGCGTCGATGCCTTTTCCTGCCACGTACCCCGTCAGCAAGCGGATCGTCGTCCCCGAATTTCCGCAATTTAGCCTCGTACCGCGTCGAAAATGCGGCGTTCCCTTGACGCGCAAGGTCGTTCCTTCCACGTCGATTTTCGCGCCGAGCGCGCGCATGCATCGACAAGTCGACACGCAATCTTCCCCCATCAACGCGTTGGTAATCGTCGCTTCGCCGTCCGCGCCGCTGTTCAACATGATCGCGCGGTGCGTAATCGACTTATCGCCGGGCAGTTGAAACTCCCCTTCAAAATATTCTCTCGATTGAATCTTTTCCATAATCTCATCTCTGCAAGCTTGCTTTTTTTAAGGCGGAGCGATATTCCTCGAAGTCCAACGCAAACATACGCCACTCGCCCAGAGCCTTCGCCACCGACATTTTTATTCTTCCGTCGTCCGCATTCTTTTTATCCGAACGCGCTTTTTCCGCGTCTTTCTCGATTTCGGAATAATCGAACCGCCCAACCGGCTCTAACGCGAGCGCTCTCCGCACCAGCTCGAGCAAACGCTCCCCGTACTCGCATTCGCATACGCCGTAATCCATCGCCATGCGCGTTTCCAAATACATACCGTGCAGAACGCTCTCCCCGTGCGACAAACCGCTGCTAAGTTCGATGGCATGCCCGGTCGTATGCCCGACGTTTAAGGAGCGACGCTCTCCGGACTCTCGTTCGTCTGCCTGCACGACCGACGTCTTATGTTCGATACAGGTAACGAGAAGAGTTTCCAAAAAGGCAAGATCGGTCCACTTGTCCGTGTTTTTTTCCAGTAAATCAAAAATTTTCTCATTCAGCGCAGCATATTTCACGATTTCTCCGAAGCCGCATTTAATCTCACGCGGCGGCAAAGTTTCCAAAAACGCAGGGTCAACCAACACTTCACAAGGTTGATAAAACGCACCCACGACGTTTTTGACTCCGCTTAAATCCACGGCAGTCTTACCGCCGACTCCGCTATCCGTCTGCGCCAAGAGCGTCGTCGGAATCTGCACGCAAGAAATTCCGCGCATGTACAGAGCCGCCGCCAAACCGCCGATATCCCCGACCACGCCGCCGCCGACCGCGAACAATCGGGAACTTCGATGCAACCCTGCCCCCGTCATTTTCTCTAAAATTCGATAAAGCGATTGGAAATTTTTATACTGTTCCCCCGAAGCAAGGACGAAAATTTCCGCATCGGAAAAATATCGTTCGAAAAATTTCGGATACAAACCGTATACGTTTTCATCCGCAACGACGAAATTCTTTTGTCCGCTCGTCAAGAGCGGCAATCTCGTCGCAATGGCGTCGCGTCCGACGTAAATTTTCCCTTCCGAGGAAGACGTTTTTAAAATGATCGTTTCCATTTTTATTTTTCCTCAAGGCAATTCGGTATAACGTGACTTCACCTGCGCCATCGTGTCGCCACCCAAACGCGCCTGCACGGCGTTTGCGAGCGTCTCGGCAACCACCGCCTCCGCAATGATCTCCAACGCAAAGATCGCGCAAACGTCGCTCCGTTCCGACGCTGCCGTCGTCGCTTGCCCGTTTGCAAAATCGACCGTCCTCAAGCCTTTCATCAGCGTGGGAATCGGCTTCATCGCCACGCGCACGACGATTTCTTCGCCGTTGGACATACCGCCCTCGATACCGCCTGCGCGGTTGGTCTGCCGACAAAATCTCCCGTTTTCGGAAAAAATCTCGTCGTGTACGTCCTTGCCGCTATGTTCTCCGACGGAAAATCCCATACCGATCTCCACGCCCTTGACTGCCTGTATACTCATCAAACCTCGCGCAAGCTGCGCATCCAACTTTTCCGCATATGTCATTACACTGCCAAAGCCGCTCTTCAACCCTTTCACGCGGATTTCCGCCACGCCACCTGCCGTATCCCCCTCGCTTTTAAGCGACGTTATTTTCTCTATCGCACGCATTTCCGCCTCCGAAGAAAGCATACCCGTCTGCGTCGTTTTCGAGGCGGCAATCTCCGTGAACGCATACCTGCCCCCGTCCTTTACTCCGTAAATCTCTTTCACGTACCCGGCGATCTCCACACCGAGCTCGGAGAGATATTTCCGAAAAATCTGTCCTGCGGCAACACGAATCGCCGTTTCTCGCGCCGAAGCGCGCTCCAACACGTTCCGCGCGTCCGTTTGCTCGAATTTTAGCATTCCGGTCAGATCCGCATGCCCGGGACGCACTTTCGTCAGACGTTTTTTCTCCGTTTCCGCCTCGTCGCAGACACCGTCCGACATGCACGCCGACCAGTTGGCGTAATCCTTGTTATAAATGCACAGCGTAACGGGACTCCCCAGCGTTTCGCCGTTGCGCACGCCTGTCAAGATCTCTACGGAATCCTTTTCGATCTTCTGTCTGCCGCCGCGACCGAAACCGCTCTGTCGCAACGCCAACGCCGCGTCGATTTCTTCCTTTTCTATCTTCAAATGCGCAGGCAAGCCTTCGATAATTGCCACCAAAGCTTTCCCGTGCGATTCCCCTGCCGTCGTCAGTTTCATACCTTTCTCCTTTACTCCGCCTTAAAAACGAAATCTTTTCCCGTGAAATCCACCGTCACTTTCTGCCCGTTACGAATTTCCCCGAGCAAAATTTCCTCCGACAATCTATCCTCGATTCGCCGCTGGATCATACGTTTCAGCGGTCTCGCGCCGTACTGCGCGTCATAGCCTTCTTTCACGAGTCCTTCCAACGCGGCGTCCGTCACGAATAAGCTGATTCCGCGTTGCTCCGCCAACCTCTTTGCGAGCGAATCCACAATCTTTCCGCCGATTTTCGCGCAATCGGATTCCGACAAGCGATGAAAAATGATAATATCGTCCAATCGATTCAAAAATTCCGGTCGGAACTGTTCTTTCAACGCCTTCGTAATGGTCTCTTTCATGGAATCGTACTGCTTTTCCGCCGTCTCGCCGTCGCCCCTGCCGTCCGCCGCAAATCCGTAAATGCCCGTCTTCGAATGCTCCGCAACCGCCGCCCCGACGTTGGACGTCAAAATGATTACGGCATTCTTAAAGCTGACCGTCCGTCCTTTGCTATCCGTCAATCGCCCGTCGTCCAGTATCTGCAACAGCAAATTGAACACGTCCGGGTGCGCTTTTTCGATTTCGTCGAACAAAATCACGCAATACGGTTTCGTACGCACTTTGTCCGTCAGTTGCCCCGTCTGTACGTCCTCGTAACCGACATATCCCGGAGGCGCGCCGATCAACTTAGAAACGGATTGTTTCTCCATGTATTCGCTCATGTCCAAACGAATCATCTGGTCTTCCGAGCCGAACAACGCTTCGGCGAGTGCCTTACAAAGATCGGTTTTCCCAACCCCCGTAGGACCTACGAAAATAAACGAGCCGATCGGTCTCAAAGGATCCTTCAAGCCTGCCCTCGCGCGACGAATCGCTTTCGAGACCGCGCAAACGGCTTCGTTCTGCCCGATGATTCGCTTATGCAAGTCGGACTCCAACCGCATGAGTTTTTCGCCCTCTTCCTGCGTAATTTTCGTCAAAGGAATCTTTGCGTGCGCGCTGATTACCGCCGCCACGTGTTCTTTCCCGATTCCCATTCTGCCGTCTTTCAACCGCAACGGAGCCTGCGCTTTCTCCAACGCCTCGATTTTGGAAAGTACGCTCAAACGCTCTTCCAAAGCCGCGTGCGCCGCCGCATAGTTTTCGCGTGTTTCCTGCATACGCTGTTCGTCTGCGAGCCGCATGACTTTTTCCTTCAATTCGCCGATCTCCATGCCGCCTTCGCCGCCAACGACGATACGCACTTTTGCCGCCGCCTCATCGATCAAATCGATCGCCTTATCGGGCAAATATCGATCCGTGATATACCGAGAGGACAACTTCACCGCCGCCTCGATCGCTTCGTCCGTAATCACGATGCCGTGATGCTCCTCGTATTTCGGACGCAACCCTTTCAAAATCGTAATCGCATCTTCCTCGCTCGGTTCTTCCACGTATACGGGAGTAAAACGCCGCTCCAACGCGCTATCTTTTTCTATATATTTCCGATACTCCTCGATCGTCGTTGCGCCGATAACCTGCAAATCGCCTCGCGCTAACATCGGTTTCAAAATATTCGCCGCGTCCATGCTCCCCTCGGACGACGCTCCTGCCCCCACTAACGTGTGAATTTCGTCGATAAACAGCACGATATCCCCGTCTTGCAGAACCGCTTCGATAAGCGTTTTCAGCTTTCGCTCGAACTCGCCGCGATACTGCGTTCCTGCCAAAAGTCCCGGCAGATCCACGGAAAAAATCGTCTTGTTGTATAACTGTTCCGGAACGTTCTCATCGACGATCAACTGCGACAATCCCTCGACAATCGCGCTTTTCCCGACCCCCGGTTCTCCGATCAATACGGGATTATTTTTCGAACGTCTGGACAATACCTGCACCACTTTTTCAATCTCTTGCTTCCGCCCGATTACGGGATCGATCTTTCCGCGCCGAGCTCGCTCCGTCATGTCAATTCCGTAGCCCAACAGTTTTTCCGCCGCGCTCGCACTCATAGTTTTTACCGGTTTTTCCTCCTGCCGAGTCTGTAAACCGGCTTGTTTCGACAACCAATTGCCGCTGAAATCGGGAAACTCGTTATCTCCGACGGAATATTTCGAAGCCGAATTTTCCTCCTCTCGATCGGAATCTCCAAAGCGTTGTCGATTATGCAGGATACGGAGCGCGGAATCCGTTTTCCGTTTCAACGTTTCGATATCGGCAAAATTTTGCAAAAAACTGACGCCCAAACAGTCGGGCGTAGACAGAATTTCATACAACATATGCGCCGTTCCTGCCAACATTCCCATGCCTTTCGCAGAAAGAACGGCTCTATCGTACATTTGTTGCGTGCGCAACGTAAGTCCCTGCCCCTGAAAGTTTTTATTGACTTTCAAGGAAAATAAATTACCATACTCCTCGCGCAATACCCCCTCGCCGACCAAGATACCGTAAGCGGTACACTGCGGCAGGCACAAAAACGCGTAGATAAAATGTTCGCTCCCCACGAAACTCGTGTCCGCCATCGCCGCCGTGCGGTTGGCGATATCCAACGCTTTTCTGAAATTGTCCGTTGCATTTGATAAAGGATACATATTCACTCACCCGAAAAATTTCTTATTTTACCGTTCTGACTATACTCGATAACGCGCGCTCGACCGTTTCCGCGCGCACGATATCGCACTCCGTTTCGCTTGCCTCCCGAAGATCGTTCCGTACCCGAAATACCGTCGGGCGAAGCTTTGCGATAAAATCGTCCAGCTCGTCCAAACCATTCCCTTGTAAATATCCGAATATGACGCCCAATTTCACGTCCACCATTTTGGCTTGAAACTCTTTCCAATCGAGTATCGCGCAATTCGTGAGCGTTCCGTACGCCCGAAGACAGCGATCTTTTAACTCCACCCCGAGCGTTTTCGACATTTGCGCGCGCGCTTCCGATTCCAGCTCGATGATGTTTTCCGTCGTATGCTCCACCGCTTGCAAAATTCTCTTTTCCGATACGCCCAACGTCCGCTCGTTGCTCACCTGATAAACGCACCCTTCCGCCGTCGTGCCTTCCCCGAACGCGCCGCGCACAGTCAAGCCGTTCGCACGAAGTTTCGGCAACAATTTTTTCAGCGCACCGCTCTTGGCCAAACCCGGCAAAAACATCATCACCGACGCGCGCATTCCCGTACCGAGATTGCTTGGACACGCCGTCAAATACCCGAGTTTCTCGTCGAACGCGAAATCGAACGCCGCGCCCAATCCGTCGTCGATGGCACAAATCCGCTCGTACGCCTTATATAGCTCTAACCCTTTTACGATGTACTGTTCGCGCAAATGATCTTCTTCGTTGACCATAACGGACACGGTATCGTCCCGAGAAACGAACGCCGCGCCGCCTTTGCTTTTCAACAAAGCCGGACTGATCAAATGCTGTTCTTGCAAGAGCAACGCTTGCTCCGCACTCAGCTCGCCGATGTCGTATTGTCGAAACTCGTCGCGATCGATCCCGTTCAGTCCCTCTCGCACGAGATGCACGATGTCCGCCGCCTGCGCGTCGTCCATTTTATTCGGGAACGGAAACGCGGCAAAATTCCGCGCGAGCCGCACGCGAGTGGAAATTACTATTGTTTGGTCTGCTCTC
The DNA here is from genome assembly GCA_964479935.1 of uncultured Clostridia bacterium. GTDB lineage: Bacteria > Bacillota > Clostridia > Christensenellales > Borkfalkiaceae > Scatosoma. The sequence goes on from CAYZOF010000040.1 coordinate 15,386, forward strand.
GGCTGCCCCGCCATACAAAATCCTCCTCGATCGCCGTTTTGCTGCGCATTCTGGACAATTTATCCGCATAATCTTTTGCGCCGTCGAAGTTCCCCTCCGCCGTTAATTTTTGAATGATCAACGTCAGCTCGTAACATTGTCGATTGCACCTCGTCAGTACGATCGGATCGTTTCCTGCCTCCAAATCTTGTTCCGTCACGTCCGTCGTCGGGCGTTTCCCGACGTGCGGCTTTAACGAGCGTTGCATTTTGGAGATTATCGGTTGCATTTCATCCGCCAACATGCGGTAGCAATACGCACACCCGACCATTTTCTCCGCGAGTATCTCGTCTATGGTCGAACCGCAATAGGGACAGACGGGCGTAACGTTTTCCGCAACGTCTGCCTTATCCTCAACGAATAAACGGATATAACACGACAGACAATAATTCCGCTTTTCGCGCTTTTCGTCTTTCACGAATTCATACACTTTTGTCGCTTCGTTCTTTTTACATTGATAGCAGAGCATACAATCCCCTTTTACGCCTTACGTCGAGCCTCGTTTTCGACTTTTTTCCCGTTTTTCCCCTCCGCGTTCTTCCTATTTCTACGAAAGAACGACCGAAAGAACACCCACAAAATTTCTAAAATTTGCAAGGGAATCCCTACCAAAAATACCGTCCAAAGTCCGCTGTAATCAGACCCGAAGTGTATGGATATATATTTCGCCGTCAGGTATGTACATACCAACGACATCCAAATCAGCATGGTCACGGCAAAAAAACGGAGCAATCGGTACTTCCATACTCCTGCCAACACGACGATGAGAATCGCCTGCGCCACCGAAGCGTATAAAAAGCATAATCCCAAATGCCGCGGCGTCGTCATCACGACGTTGAGCACCGCAAACACGCACGTCGCCACCAACCATACGATACAGCTGGAAAGCAACATGATCAAATACCGCATACCGCGTGTTCTGCGTTCGTTCCGCAACTTTTCCGCTTTCGGAGTGGGTGCTTCGTCCCCCACCAATTCGTTCAACGTAACGTGAAACAACTCCGCGATTTGCATCAAGGTATACACGTCAGGAATGCCGTTGCCCGATTCCCACTTGGATACGGATTTATCCGAATAGTTTATTTTTTCCGCAAGCTCCGCCTGCGTCATGCCTGCCGCCTTGCGACAGGATATTAAATTGTCCGCAATCTTACGATTGATCTCGCTAATATTTTCCATAATACTATAATAGCATTTTTTTCGAATTCCGTCAAGTATGTACAACTGTTTTCCGTTATATTTCTGCCTTTTCGGAGCGCGGAAAAAGTAAAAAATCGCTCCTTTTACGCGATAAGGAACGATTTTGTATTGATTCTAACTTTTATTTGTTATTTCAAGAAGAATTTCGTTTGTTAATTTTCGGAAGAATTTTGCTCGTTTTCTTCTTCCGCTTTCTTCGCTTCGGCTCTCTTTGCCATTCTTGCATCCTTTCTTGCCTGCGCTTTCATCTCTTTCGTTACGATACGCGCCGCCGCAATACGTTCGGACATTTCCTGCGGTGTAGGAGGCACGAATGCGGAACCTTCCGCATTTTCTTCGATAACTTCGTAGCCTGCGTCTCTTTCAAGCAAAGAAGCTTCCGTAACGCTGTCGAACAGATGAATGTGGTTTGCGTCGAACGCAAGTTCCACGATATCCTTCAATGCGACGACTGCACGGCTGGAAATCTTCGCGATCATCTGCGTGGAGTTGTCGATAACCGAGCTCTCCTTGCCCTCGTAATCGAGTTCGCAATAGATCTGCGTTTCCGCACCGAGCTTTTCGATAACTTCGATACGTGCGTTGACAACTGTCTCGGGCGAATTGGAGATGAACAACTGATCCTGATGAATATCTTCGGGACGAACGCCGAGGATAACGGACTTCCCGGTATCGAGATATTCGTTCAAATTCTTAATTCTCGCCTCTACGGACTTCGGCAAAAGGATCTTGTTGCCGCCGACGAAGCTAACGTATACTTTTCCGTTTTCGGAAACGATCGTGGAATTTCTGAAGAAGTTCATTTGAGGAGTACCGATGAAGCTCGCCACGAACAAGTTAATGGGATAATCATACAAGTTCTGCGGCGTATCTACCTGCTGCATGAAACCGTCTTTCATAACGACGATTCTCGTACCCATGGTCATAGCCTCGATCTGGTCGTGCGTAACGTAGATGAACGTCGTAGCAAGACGAGCGTGCAACTTCGAA
>CAYZOF010000041.1:0-17393 GCA_964479935.1 uncultured Clostridia bacterium
TATCGAAATCAGACCTGAAAGACGTCAGACGCTCGCGATTCGTTGGCTCGTTATCAATACGAGAAAGAGAAGCGAACGAGAGATGTCGAACAGACTCGCAGCGGAATTGATGGACGCATACAACAACACCGGCGGTTCGGTAAAGAAGAAAGAAGATACGCATAGAATGGCTGAGGCTAACAAAGCATTCGCGCACTTCAGATTCTGAGAGAGGTAATTTATGGCAAGAGAATTCGATTTGCTCCATACCAGAAACTTTGGTATCATGGCTCACATCGACGCAGGTAAAACGACAACGACCGAACGTATTCTGTTCTATACCGGTAAAACGCATAAGATCGGCGATACGCACGAAGGCACCGCCGTTATGGACTGGATGGCGCAGGAACAGGAACGCGGTATCACGATTACGTCCGCGGCAACCACTTGCGTTTGGAAAGGACATCGTTTCAACATTATCGATACCCCGGGTCACGTTGACTTCACCGTAGAAGTGGAACGTTCCTTGCGCGTATTGGACGGCGCGGTTGCGACGTTCTGTGCGAAGGGTGGTGTTGAGCCTCAGTCCGAGACCGTATGGAGACAAGCAGACAACTATAAAGTTCCTCGTATCGCATACGTTAACAAGATGGACATCAACGGCGCGGACTATTTCCGCGTTGAGAAGATGATCAACGAGAGACTCGGCGCAAACCCCGTTCCTATCGAATTGCCTATCGGCAAGGAAGATACGTTCAGAGGTATCGTCGACCTTATTAAGATGGAAGCCGAAGTATATTACGACGACCTCGGCAGGGATTTCCGTAAAGAACCCATTCCCGAAGACATGATGGACGTCGTAAACGTATATAGAGCAAAGCTCGTAGAGGAAGCGGCTTCCGCTAGTGACGAGCTTATGGAAAAATATTTCGAGAACGGCGATTTGACCGAAGAAGAAATCATTTCCGGTTTGCGTACGCGTTGTCTTAAAATGGAAGCGATTCCTATGCTTTGCGGTTCTTCGTATAAGAACAAGGGCGTTCAGTTCTTGCTCGATGCGGTTATCAACTTCCTTCCCAGTCCTCTTGACGTGGATCACGTTACGGGTACGAACCCCGACACGGGCGAACAAGAAGTAAGAAAGACGTCCGATGACGAACCTTTTGCAGGTTTGGCATTCAAGATCGCAACCGATCCGTTCGTCGGCTCACTTGCATATTTCCGCGCTTATTCCGGTGTTTTGGAGGCAGGTTCCTACGTTTATAACTCCACGAAAGAGAAGAAGGAAAGAGTCGGTCGTTTGGTGCAGATGCACTCGAACGAAAGAAAGGATATTCCCGAGATTTGTTCCGGTGATATTTGTGCAATCGTCGGTTTGAAGTACACGACGACGGGCGACACGCTTTGCGATGAAAAGCATCCTATTATTCTCGAACAGATGGTATTCCCCGAACCCGTTATTCAGCTTTCCCTTGAACCCAAGACCAAAGCCGGGCAGGAAAAGATGACGATGGCACTTATCAAACTTGCAGAAGAAGACCCTACGTTCAAGACGTATACCGATCAAGAAACGGGTCAGACGATTATCGCAGGTATGGGTGAGTTGCACCTTGACATTATCGTAGACAGACTTTTGAGAGAATTCAAGGTCGAGGCGAACGTCGGTGCTCCGCAGGTTGCATACAGAGAAACGTTCCGCAAAGAAGTGGAAGCAGAGGGTATGTATAAGCGTCAGTCCGGTGGTAAAGGGCAATACGGTCATTGTAAACTTCGTCTTATTCCTCAGGAAGCGGGCGCAGGTTACGCGTTCGAAGACGCTACCGTCGGCGGTTCGATTCCGAAAGAATATATTCCGGCTATCGACAAGGGTATCCAAGAAGCCGCAAAGAACGGTTTCCTTGCAGGCTATGAAATGGTAGACTTCAAGGTTGTCGTCTACGATGGTTCGTATCACGAAGTCGACTCGTCCGAAATGGCGTTCAAGATCGCCGGTTCGATGGGTTTCAAGAACGGTATGGAAAAAGCAAACCCTGTATTGCTTGAACCGATCATGAAGGTACAGATCATCACGCCCGAAGATTACTTCGGTGACTTGATGGGTAACGTATCTTCTCGTCGCGGTACGATTCTTGCAACGGACGACAGAAACGGTGCAAAGATCATCGACGCAGAGATTCCTCTGTCCGAAATGTTCGGTTATGCAACGGAGCTTCGTTCGAGAACGCAGGGTCGTGGTCAGTTCACGATGCAGTTTGACCATTATAACGAAGTACCCGGTAGTATCGCGAAAGATATAATCGAAAAACGCGTTAAGAAGTAAGACTTTAATCGAAAAAAGTGTTCCTTGCCTTAAAAAAGGCAAGGATACACGAAAATTTATCAAAAAATTTGAAAAAATACCTTTCAAACGTTTGATAAATTCTGAAATTTACGATATAATATATTCAACCAAGGTATTGGAAGTTGGTTATATTGATGTCATTTGTAAAAAATGATAGGTAGCTGCGTCCGATAGTCGGATAGGTTATCATTTTTAAAATAAAAAAAATTTATAGAAAATCGGAGGATTTTAAAATGGCTAAAGCTAAATTTGACAGAAGCAAACCCCACGTTAACATTGGTACGATTGGCCACGTTGACCATGGTAAGACGACTTTGACCGCAGCTATCACGATGGTAATGGCTGCTCGCGGTGGTGCAGAGAAGATGAGATACGATCAGATTGATAAAGCACCCGAAGAAAGAGCACGTGGTATTACAATTAACACGTCTCACGTTGAATATCAGACGGATACCCGTCACTATGCGCACGTTGACTGCCCGGGTCACGCTGACTATGTTAAAAACATGATCACCGGTGCCGCTCAGATGGACGGTGCTATTCTTGTTTGCGCAGCTACGGATGGTCCTATGCCTCAGACTCGTGAACACATCCTTTTGGCTCGTCAGGTAGGCGTTCCTTACATCGTTGTATTCATGAACAAGACCGACCTTGTTGACGATCCCGAACTTCTTGACCTCGTTGAAATGGACGTTAGAGATTTGTTGTCTTCCTACGACTTCCCCGGCGACGATATTCCCGTTATCCGTGGTTCCGCATTGAAGGCTCTCGAAGCTGCATCCGCAGACAAGCCTGCCGATGAAATCATGGCAGATCCTGCAGTGGCTCCCATTCTTGAACTTATGAATGCAGTTGACACCTATATCCCTACTCCTGCACGTGAAGATTCTAAGCCTTTCCTTCTTCCTGTAGAAGACGTATTCACGATTTCCGGTCGTGGTACCGTTGCTACCGGTCGTATCGAACGTGGTGTTGCTCACGTTGGTGAACCCGCAGAAATCGTTGGTCTCGTTGACAAACCTTTGTCCACGACGATTACCGGTCTTGAAATGTTCCACAAGCTTTTGGACGAAGCTCAGGCAGGTGATAACGTTGGTGCGTTGCTTCGTGGTATCAATAGAACGGATATCCAGAAAGGTCAGGTTATCGCGAAACCTGGTACTGTTGCAACCGGTACGGAATTCTTGGCTCAGGTTTACGTTTTGACGAAAGAAGAAGGTGGTCGTCATACCGCATTCTTCAACCACTACAGACCTCAGTTCTTCGTACGTACGACGGACGTTACCGGTATGATTGAACTTCCCGAAGGCGTGGAAATGGTTATGCCCGGCGACAACATCGAAATGAAAGTCGTTCTTATTAAGCCCGTAGCACTTGAAGAAGGTCTTCGTTTCGCTATCCGTGAAGGCGGCAGAACGGTTGGTTCCGGCGTTATCGCAAAAATTATTAAATAATTAAGTTTATTGAAAAAAATTTCAGTAGCCTGTTTCTTTTGAAACAGGCTACTGTTTTTCCTATTTATCTACTATTTTAGAGCAATTGAATTTCGATGCCGACAACGCGGTAACGTTCAAGTTCGGTTTCGGAATAATAAATCTCCATATCTTTAGGGGAGGCAGTTGGAATTTCAGAAGGCAAATAACCGCATTCCTCCAATGGCAATGCTTGGTATAATTCTTCAAAAGTGTCGAAAATATGCAGTTTTTGAACGCGGCATGATATCGAGCTCGACGCGTCTGCCGTGTTTTGAAAAATCAAAATATCTCCGACTGAAATCGTTTGCCTTTTCTCATCCCAAAGTCTCAATTCTATAGTTTTTTTACCGCTTGCCACTAACCCAAAAGGGGACGGATTGAGTCTCATATAATGTGTCATGATGGTCACCGAATTCCTTGTAATTTATTCTATCGTAAAATCTCGTATTTGACAATATGTTTATTCCGAAAGTAAGTTTGCCATTCTCTGCTCGATGGTGTAAAATATTTTGTGTAAACACTCTCTGAAAAAAAGACAAGAGCGTTAAAACCTTGTATAATGTCAAGTGTAAAAAAACAATAAATCCAAGAAATAACTCTCTTATGTCTAATTTTACCACAGAACTCATAAAAAATCTATCAAATAACGTATCCGTTGAAGAATTTTTTCGCGTTGAACTTGAAAAAGCTTTCAACCAACTCTTCGAAACGGAATCGGATTGCTTTTTAGGTTACGAAAAATATTCCAAAAACGATTATAACACGGGCGATTCTCGCAACGGCTATTACAAACGCACGTTCCAAACCAAGTACGGCGAACTCAATCTCTCTATTCCTCGGGATAGAACAGGCAATTTCAAGCAGCACCCCCTGCCTTCTCACGCTCGCTCGGACGATTCCTTGGAGCAAATGGTTATCCTTACACCAAACGTGTTGGACGCACCTTGCAAGAAATTTATTAAAATACATAAGGGCCAAGGATAAAGCAAAAGTAATGCAAGACTTTAAACGTATTCATCAGCAAGAAGATACCAATGCCGCTATGACGGAACTCGTACAATTTTGCGAGGAATACGGAAGACTGTTTTTTCGATATATGTTTTAAGCAATAATTTTTTCCGTTGACTTGCCGCTTAATTCTGTGGTACAACGACACCACGAAAGGCATAAAAAATATGGAGTCATTTCTAAAATATTTATTGTCGGTAATCTAATACGGTGTTCTAACGGGGGTAAACAAAGGTGCGTTCGCTTACTGTAGCAGTTTGACGAGTGTGGTGATTCTCGAAAGTGTCACCGGTATCGGTTATGGTGCGTTCTCTTGGTGTAGCAGTTTGACGAGTATTACGTTTAACGGCACAAAAGCGGAATGGAGGGCAATTGAAAAAGGTAGCGATTGGAATAAGAATGTTCCGGCAACGCAAGTAGTTTGCACTGACGGCACTGTTTCTATGTAAGAATCGGTATTCTGTCTGCCTTGCCCTCTCAGTCTGTTTCACAGACAGCTCTCCCAAGGGGCAACGTTCCGTTGCGTCATGACTTTCTATCTTTCCGTGAGAGATAAAGTTTGCAATATGTTGGCAAACAATTCGCTTGTAACGGGCGGAAGTTCCGTTTCATCATGACTTAAAAAACGAAAGAACAACGAAAGCCGCGGCGAGGGTTCTGCACTGCCACGGCGACTATTTTCCTTCTGCGTAAGGTTTTATCAAAATTCACATTTTTTTTGCGAAAAATTCACAAAGAAAAAATGCGCAGGGAATTTTCGCCGATGTATTGCTTTTTTTGCGTTTTTTTGTTACAATATAGATAGTTGGAATATGGCAAGAGGCGAAACGGAATAGAGTGTTTGAGAGGTCGATCATGAAACACATACCCACAGTAAGCAATTACGTATCCCGGACGTATACCGCACTGCAATCGCGTGTGGAGTTTTTAAGGGCGTATAACGGGTTTTTTCCGCGCGATTACCGCTGACAATCGGAGTGCAACCTTAACGGTTTGCGCTCTTTTCTTTTTAGGAGTGAACAGTATGAGTAAAGTGGCTATTTTAATGGGCAGCAAATCCGATCTTGACGTGGTGAAACCTGCGGTGGCGATTTTGAAGCGTTTCGGAGTGGAGACGGAAGTCCGCGTGATTTCCGCACATCGGACGCCGGAGGAAGCGCGCGAATTCGCGGCGAACGCCAAGACGAACGGTATCGAAGCGATCATTTGCGCGGCAGGCAAAGCGGCGCATCTCGGCGGCGTGATTGCCGCGACGACGACTCTGCCCGTTATCGGGTTGCCCGTCAAAACGGACATGATGGGCGGTTTGGACAGCTTGTTGTCCATCGTGCAGATGCCGTCGGGGATTCCCGTCGCGACCGTGGGCGTCAACGCCGGCGAAAACGCCGGACTTTTGGCGTTGCAGATTTTAGGAATCAAATATTCCGAAATTTCGGCGCTGCTTGCCGATTACAAGGCGGAAATGCGGATGAAGATAAACTCTGACGATCTCGCATTACGGGAAATGCTTTGAAAAGCGTCGTAATACTTTGTCGCGACTTGCGTTTTCCCTTGCTCGTGTACGCGTAGTACACTCTCGTCGGAAAAGCCGCGTGCTTCGCGTCTTACTCGCTTTTGAAAACATTTTTTCGCTCGGGGTAAGAGTTTACGGAAACAGCTTTGAAAAGCGTCGCAATACTTTGCCGCGGCTTGTGTTGAAAAATGATCGTAGGTGGCATGCAGGTGTGCGTTGAGTGTCGAAAAATGTCAATTAATGAAATAAATTTATAGGAGATACAATTATGAGAAAGAAAGAACAGCTTTACGAAGGCAAGGCAAAAAAGGTATTCGCCACGGCGGATAAGGATCTCGTTATCGTTTCGTACAAGGACGACGCAACGGCTTTTAACGGCTTAAAAAAGGGCACGATCGAGGGCAAGGGCGTCATCAACAACAAAATGAGTAATTTCTTGATGCGCATTCTCGAACAAGAGGGCGTTAAAACGCATTTTGTCGAGGAGCTTTCCGACCGCGAAACGCTCGTGAAAAAGGTTAAGATTCTGCCGTTGGAAGTCATTATCCGCAACATTTCCGCAGGTTCGTTTGCGAAGCGTTACGGCGTGAACGAGGGAATTGTTTTTACGGAACCCACCATCGAATTCTCCTATAAAAACGACGATTTAGGCGATCCGTTGCTCAACGAATATCACGCACTCGCGTTAGGATTGGCGACCAAGGCGGAAATCAAGCTCGTCAAGAGCATGGCGTTCAAGATCAACGAGGTTTTGAAGGCTTATTTCAAAAAGCTCAACGTGACGCTCGTCGATTTCAAGATCGAGTTCGGAAAAACTTCGGACGGAGAAATCGTTTTGGCGGATGAGATTTCTCCCGATACCTGCCGTTTTTGGGATTCCACGACGGGCGAGAAACTTGACAAAGATCGTTTCCGCCGCGATCTCGGCGGCGTAGAGGACGCGTATCGCGAAATGATGCGCAGATTAACGGGAGCAAACTAAATGGCGGTTTTCGGAATTTTCGGTTTACATACGGAGGACGTCGCTTCCAGCGCGTATTACGGACTTTACGCGTTGCAACACAGGGGGCAGGCATCGTGCGGTATCGTTGTCAACGACGACGGCGTATTCAACGCGCATAAAGATTCCGGAATCGTCAACGAGGTCTTTACGCCTCGTACCTTGGAATCGCTTGGCAAAGGTCAAATGGCACTCGGAAACGTGCGCTACGGCACGAGCGGAACGAAAGATCGGATAAACGCCGAACCGATGCTCGTCAATCACGTCAAAGGCAAGATCGCGCTTTCGCACGACGGCGGCTTGGTTAATTATGCCGCATTGCGTAGAGAATTGGAGTTAGAGGGAGCAATTTTTCACACCGCCAACGAAATCGAAGTGATTGCGTATATGATCACAAAGGCGCGTTTGACCGCGCCGTCCACGGAGGCGGCAATCGCGAAGGCGATGGAGCGTATCAAAGGCGGTTATTCGCTACTCGTCATGTCGCCGCAGAAGCTGATTGCCGCGCGTGACGAAAACGGTTTGCATCCGCTCTGTTACGGGGTTCGTGGTGAAAACGAATACGTCGTGGCGAGCGAGTCTTGCGCGCTCAATACCGTGGGGGCGAAGTTCGTCAGGGAGCTCGATCCCGGCGAAATCGTCGTTTTTTCCAAAGAGGGCGTAAAAAGCATTCGCGAGCATTGCGATAAAGCATCGGAACGATTGTGCGTATTCGAGTATTTGTATACGGCGCGTCCGGATTCCGTTATCGACGGTTGCTCCGTGCATTTGGCAAGACGGCGCGCGGGAGAATTTTTGGCGAAAGCACATCCCGTGGAGGCAGACGTCGTTATCGGTGCGCCCGATTCGGGCATCGACGCCGCGATCGGTTATGCGGAGGCGTCGGGGATTCCGTACGGACTCGGGCTTATCAAGAATAAATATATCGGTAGGACGTTCATCGATCCCGGGCAAAACGTACGAGAAGATAAGGTCAAAATCAAGCTGAATCCCGTCGAAGAAACGGTGCGCGGCAAGCGCGTAATCTTGGTGGACGATTCCATCGTGCGCGGAACGACTTGCGTACGCGTGGTGAAATTGCTCCGCGAAGCAGGCGCGAAAAAAATTCATATTCGTTCTTCCGCGCCGGAGTTTTTGAATCTGTGCTACTACGGTACGGATATCGGCTCGAAAGAGGAACTCGTCGCATGCAAATATACCGCCGAGGAAATGGCGACGTTATTCGGGGCGGATTCGGTAGGATTTTTGCCGCTGGAGGACGTAACGAAACTCGGTGCGCCAGGGCATTGCAAGGGGTATTGCAAGGCTTGTTTCGACGGCAAGTATCCCACGGAACTTCCCGAGGCGGATAGCGGTCGAAAATATGATTTTAAGATTTCAGAAAACAGGAACTGACGAAGGAGAATAGATATGGCAATTTCTTATAAAGACAGCGGCGTGGACGTAACGAGAGGGTATAAGGCTGTGGAGCTGATGAAAAAACACGTGAAGTCCACCTATAACGAAAATGTAATCGGGGATTTGGGATCGTTCGGCGGTTTCTTTTCCATTGCGAACGAGAAACTCGAAGAACCGGTTTTGGTTTCGGGCACGGACGGCGTAGGCACGAAACTCAAATACGCCTTTTTGTTGGAAAAACACGACACAATCGGTATCGACGCCGTGGCGATGTGCGTAAACGACATCGTTTGTCAAGGCGCGAAGCCGTTGTTCTTCCTCGATTATTATGCTTGCGGCAGGCTGTATCCCGAATCGGAATCGGAAGTCGTGAAAGGAATCGCGGAAGGGTGTCGTCAGGCAGGTTGCGCGCTCATCGGTGGAGAAACGGCGGAAATGCCCGGCTTTTATCCCGACGGCGAATACGACCTCGCAGGTTTCGCAGTGGGGATCGTCGATAAGAAGAAAGTCATCAACGGGAAAAATATTCAACCCGGCGACGTGCTGATCGGCTTAAAGTCTACGGGAGTACATTCCAACGGCTATTCGTTGGTGCGGAAGCTTTTCGGAGACTCGGACAGAGCCGCGCTCGAAGCCTACGACGAAGAACTTGGCGCAACGGCGGCGGAAGTATTGCTGAAACCGACGAAAATTTACGTGAAGAGCATTTTAGCCTTGATTGAAAAGGCGGAAGTGAAAGGGATCGCGCATATCACGGGCGGCGGATTTATTGAAAATATTCCCAGAATTTTGCCTGACGGCGTGTCTGCGGAGATTCAAAAGAGCGCATACGAAGTGCCTGCGGTGTTCAAAGTTATGCAGAAGCGTGCCGGAATTTCGGACGAGCAGATGTACAATACGTTTAATATGGGCATCGGTATGGTCGTATGCGTCGCTCCCGAAAATGTGGAGACGGCGATACAGTCGCTTCGGGAAACGGGCGAGGAAGTCGTCGTACTCGGAAAGACGATCGCAGGGGAAAAGAAGGTCGTTTTGCAATGAAAAAAATAGCGGTATTCGCGTCGGGCGGCGGTACGGATTTTCAGTCCGTTATCGACGCCAACGAACGGGAAAAATTTTGCGTGATCGCATACCTGGTGGCTTCAAAATCTGGAATCGGAGCAATCGAGCGCGCGAAAAAGCACGGGATAAAAACGCTCGTTTTCGATAAGACGACAGAGACGAAAGAGGCATTTTACGAACGCGTCGCCGTCGAGCTGAAATCGGTCGGGGTGGAGTATGTCGTATTGGCAGGTTGGTTGTCGGTTGTTCCGACGACGTTTATTCGCGCGTTCGAAAACGCGATTATCAATATACACCCGTCTTTGATTCCGTCCTTTTGCGGAATGGGATACTACGGGTTGCGCGTCCATGAAAAGGCGATCGAGTACGGCGTGAAGCTCAGCGGCGCGACGGTGCATTTCGTTGAGGCGGACGTGGACAGCGGTGCGATCATCATGCAACGTGCGGTGGAGGTTTTGCCCGACGATACTCCGGAGCGATTGCAGGCGCGCATTTTACAGGAAGAACACGCGATGCTCCCGGAATGCGTCAAACTTCTTTGCGAAGGCAGAGTACGGAAATCGGGCAGAAAAGTATATATTTTGAATGAAACGACGGAGAAGAGATCATGAACGTTTTGGTGATAGGTAACGGCGGTAGAGAACACGCCGTCATACAGGCGTTATCCAAATCGCCGAAAGTAGATAAGATTTATGCGATGAAAGGAAACGCGGGCATTGCAGAACAAGCGACGCTTGTTGATGTGGAATATTGTAACGTGACGGCAGTCGGAGATTGGCTGGACGGCAGCGACGTGGATTTTACGGTCGTGACGCCCGACGATCCGCTTGCGCTCGGACTGGTGGACGAGTTGGAATGTCGCGGTCATCGCGCTTTCGGACCGAGAAAGAACGCGGCGATGATCGAGTCGAGCAAAGCATTTGCCAAAGAACTCATGAAAAAATATGGGATTCCTACGGCGCGATACGAAACGTTTTCCGAATATGAAAAAGCGGTTGCCTACGTGGAGAATTGCGCGCTCCCCGTCGTGTTGAAAGCGGACGGACTCGCGCTCGGCAAAGGCGTTCTGATATGCAAAACGCGCGATGAAGCGTTGGACGGCTTAAAAGAAATGATGTTGGAATCGAAGTTCGGCTCGGCAGGCAATAAGGTCGTCGTGGAAGAACTTTTGGAAGGTCCGGAGGTTTCTTGTTTGGCGTTCACGGACGGGAAAACGATAAAACCTATGATAACTTCCTGCGATCACAAGCGAGCAAAGGACAACGACGAAGGATTAAATACGGGCGGAATGGGAACGTTTGCACCGGCTCCGTTTTTCGGTAAAAATTCCGAAAAAGAAGTGTTGGAAAAGATAATGCTGCCTACCATGTACGCGATGAACGCGGAAAATCGTACGTTTAAGGGTGTTTTGTACTGCGGCTTGATGCTGACGAAAGATGGGTACAAAGTCATCGAGTACAACGCACGGTTCGGCGATCCGGAAACGCAAGTGATTCTGCCGATGTTAAAAACCGATCTTATGGAAATATTCGAGGCGGTCGCCGCCGAGCGATTGGACGAGGTGGAAATCGAGTGGGAATCGGGCGCGTGCGTTTGTTTGGTTTTGGCGAGCGGCGGTTATCCCGAAAAATACGCAAAAGGCAAAGAGATTACCATCGGGAATATAGATAAAGACATCGTGCTTTGTCATGCCGGAACGGCGCGAAAGGACGGAAAACTCGTGACGAGCGGCGGCAGAGTATTGGGTGTTTGCGCAAAAGCCGAAACTTTGGAATCCGCGCGCGAAAAGGTATATGGCAACGCGGAAAAAATTCACTTTGACGGCATGTATTATCGTAAAGATATCGGTATCAAATACAAAGACACGGACGTGTTGTAACGAACGGAGGTAGCAGAAATGATTTACAGAATTTTCGTAGAAAAGAAAGACAACGTACAGGCAAGAAAAGAGGCGGCAGATATTAAGACGCTTCTGAAAATCGACGCGGAAGATTTCCGTTTGATACTCCGTTACGACGTGGAAGGATTGAACGAATCGGAATTACGCTCCGCAATCGGTACGGTGTTCTCCGAACCGCCTGTAGACAACGTATATTTGGAAACGTTGGAGATTCCGGACGGGTACAAGGCGTTCGCCGTCAGTTATTTGACGGGACAGTATGACCAGCGCGCGGATAGCGCGGCGCAATGCGTGCAGTTGCTCACGCGGAAATCCCGTCCGCTCGTTAAATGTGCGAAAGTATATTTGGTGAAGGGAATCACGGATGCGGAACTTGCCGCCGTGAAAAAGCATATTATTAACCCCGTGGAGAGCGAAGAAGTCGGGTTCGAAAAACCCGAAACGCTCGTTCGAGCGAGCGTGGAAGGCGCGCCTGTTTGCGAGGCGGCAGGGTTTATCGAGATGTCGGACGCAGAGATTGTCGCATATCATAAAAAAATCGGGTTCGCCATGAGCGTGGCGGATCTGGCGTTCGTGCGCGAATATTTTAAGAGCGAAAAACGCAATCCGACGGAAACGGAATTAAAGGTGATCGATACGTATTGGTCGGATCATTGCCGTCATACGACATTCGCCACCGAGTTAAAACACGTCAAGATTAATTCCGAGAATAAGGATATCGAAAAGGCGTACCGCCTGTATGAAGATTTGTTCGAAGAAATCAACGGCAAACGTCCCGACAAATATCCCTGTCTTATGGATTTGGCTACGATTGCCGCCAAAAAGCTCAAAAAAGACGGGAAATTGGACAATTTGGACGTTTCCGACGAAATTAATGCTTGTTCGATCGAGATAGAGGCAGAAATTGACGGCAAAAAAGAGCCGTACCTCGTTATGTTTAAGAATGAGACGCATAATCATCCGACGGAAATCGAGCCATTCGGCGGCGCGGCGACTTGTCTCGGCGGAGCGATTCGCGATCCGCTCAGCGGAAGAACGTACGTTTATCAGGCGATGCGCGTTACCGGCGCGGCAGATCCTCGCGAAAAATTGGAGGACACGTTGGCAGGGAAACTTCCGCAACGCGCCATTACGCAACGCGCGGCGGCAGGCTTTTCCTCCTACGGAAATCAGATCGGTTTAGCGACGGGCATTGTGGACGAAGTCTATCACGAGGGTTATAAAGCGAAACGCTTGGAGACCGGGTTCGTCGTCGGCGGAGCAAGGAAAGAAATGGTCTATCGAGAAGCTCCGAAGGCAGGCGACGTGATTCTTTTACTCGGCGGAGAGACCGGCAGAGACGGTTGCGGCGGTGCGACGGGTTCTTCGAAAGCGCACGACGCGCATTCGGTGGAAACTTGCGGCGCAGAAGTCCAAAAAGGCAACGCGCTGACGGAACGAAAATTGCAACGCTTGTTCTTAAACAAAGAAGTCACGAAAAAAATCAAGAAGTGCAACGATTTCGGAGCAGGCGGCGTTTCGGTCGCAATTGGCGAGCTTGCCGACGGCTTGGATATCGATTTGGATAAAGTTCCGAAAAAATACGAGGGCCTTAACGGAACGGAATTGGCGATTTCCGAATCGCAGGAGCGCATGGCAGTCGTCGTTGCGGAAAAGGACGCGGAGGCGTTTGTCGCGCTTGCCGCGGAGGAGAATCTTACGGCAACGCCCGTGGCGGTCGTCACCGACACGGGAAGAATGCGCATGTTCCTGAAAGGCGAAACGATCGTGGATATTGCGCGCGCGTTCCTCGATACCAACGGCGTAAAGCAGGAAGCCGACGCGGAGATCCTTGACAAGGTTACGGCTTGGTTTGCGGAAAAATCGGGTACGGATTTCCTTACGGAGAGCCAAAAGGTTCTTTCCGACCTCAATGTATGCGCGAAGAAAGGGTTGTCGGAAACTTTCGATTCGACCATCGGCGCGCGGTCGGTATATATGCCTTGGGGCGGTAAGAATCAGTTGACGCCGGCGATTGCCATGGCGGCGAAAATTTGCGGCGGCGAAACAGACGATTGCACCGTTTCCGCATACGGATATTCTCCGTATCTTATGGAAACGAGTCCTTTTATCGGAGCGATTTTTTCCATCGTGGCGTCCGTTTCCAAAGTCGTTGTGACGGGCGCGAAGTATAGCGATATCCGTTTGACTTTACAGGAATTTTTCCAAAGAATGACCGACGACGCAAAGGTATGGGGTATGCCGACTTCGGCATTGCTCGGCGCGGTCTATGCGCAGATAGGGCTCGGACTCGGCGCAATCGGCGGAAAAGATTCCATGAGCGGCACGTTCGAAAATATTCACGTACCTCCGACGCTGATTTCCTTTGCGCTTGCGCCGGCGAAAGCAAGTAAGCTCATTACCAATGTGTTAAAGGGAGGAGAGAAACTTTATCATATTCCCGTACCGAAAGACGAATATTTCGTTCCCGATTTCGAGCGGTTGAAAACGATTTACGAAGAAGTTTATAAAAACGTGCAAAGCGGCAATATCGAATTTGCCACCGTCGTCGAAAACGGCGGCGTCGGAGCGGCAGTCATCAAGTCCGCGCTCGGGAACGCGGTAGGGGTAAATTTCGCACTTTCCGCGGACGAATTGTATCGGGAATGCTACGGCGATTTGGTGATTTCTTTGAAAGACGAAACGGCTTTTGACGGAACGATTTTGAAAAAACGGGCAGGGCAGGTATGCGGTGACTGCTTTATTTGCGACGGACAAGCGCTTTCGCTTGCCGATGCAGAGGCCGAATATTTGTCCGTTTTGGACGGCGTATTCAAGACGACGGCTCCTGCCGACGGCGAGGCGGAAAAATGCGATTATAACGGCGGAGCGAAGTATAGCAATGTCTCCGTAAAGACGGCGAAACCGCGCGTATTTATTCCCGTATTCCCTGGGACGAATTGCGAACTGGACACCGCGCGGAAGTTTCGATTGGCAGGCGCGGAAGTGGAAACGGTCGTGGTTCGGAATCGAAACGCGCAAGACATCGAAGAGAGCGTAGAGCGCATCGTACGGGCGATCAAGCAGGCGAATATCATCGCGTTCCCGGGCGGTTTTTCGGGCGGCGATGAGCCGGACGGCAGCGGTAAATTTATTGCGACGACGTTCCGAAATCCGTATATTGCGGAGCAAGTAGAGGAGCTGTTGAACGCGCGCGACGGATTGATTCTCGGTATTTGCAACGGTTTTCAGGCACTCATTAAGCTCGGACTCGTTCCGTACGGACGTATTACCGAGATGATGGCAAATTCGCCGACGTTGACGTTCAACAATATTTCTCGTCACGTTTCGACGCTCGCGGACGTGCGCGTTGCGTCTAATCTTTCGCCGTGGTTGTCGGCTTGCAAAGTCGGGGAGGTGTATAAAGTTCCCGTTTCGCACGGTGAGGGCAAGCTCGTCGCGCCCGTTGCGGAGCTTGAAAACATGAAGCTTTGCGGACAGATTGCCACGCAATACGCCGACGCGGACGGATTGCCCACGATGGTGTCTCCGTTCAATCCAAACGGTTCGATGTGGGCGATTGAGGGAATTACTTCGCCCGACGGCAGAGTTTTGGGAAAAATGGGGCATAGCGAGCGTATCGGTGAGGATTTGTATAAAAACGTCGAAGGAAATTTCGATATGAAGATTTTCGAGAGCGGCGTTCGGTATTTTAAGTAAGGTTTGAGAGAATACCGCTATCGTGCGGTGTCGCTTCAATGGAAAGGAGGGGCGAATGGTCGACTTTCACACGCATATATTGCCGAATATTGACGACGGAGCGGTAGACAGCTCCGTCGCGGCGGCTATTTTACAAACGGAATCGGAACAGGGCGTAGACACCGTGGTTTTTACACCGCATTTTTACTGTAAAACACGTACGATCGATTGCTTTTTGCAACAACGCGCGCAGGCGTTTTCGCAGATTTCGCGATTCGTGCCGAAAGAAATTTCCGTTCGTTTCGGGTGTGAATTGCATTTTTCGGGCGTGAATATGCCTGATGCAGAGTCGCTTTGTCGGCTCGCCGTCGAGGGAACGAAGTGTATTTTGTTCGAGTTCCCGTTCGATCGGGCTTGGAAACAAGGACTTTTGAATCAAGTGAGCGATTTTATCACGGATACGGGATATACGCCGATCGTCGCGCATACGGAGCGATATGCGGAAATACGCAAGACGCCCGAAATAGCCGCGGAATTGGCAAGTATGGGGTGTTTATTGCAATTGAACGCGGAGGCATTTTTGGAGAAAAACGATCGGCAGTTCGCGTTCGCGATGGCAAGACACGGCTTGGTGCATTGTTTGGGAACGGACGCGCACGATAACGAACGGCGTGCGCCGAGGTATGCGGAGGCTCGAAACGCGGTGTTCGCAGAGGGACTCGGAGACGTATGGGACAACGCGCAGGATAGCATGCGGAAGCTTTTGAAAAACGAGGAACCGGACTTACTTCCGTTCACGACGGTTCGGAAGACTTTATTTGGCTACAAGTAAGATATTTTGTTTTTTGTGTTTGAATGGCAAAACAATGTGGTATAAATAATTATAAACGATAGGAGATATTAAAAAATGGCTAAAATTACAGCAGATACTTTGATTGCGGAATGTTTGGAAATCAACCCCAACGCACCTGAAATTTTGATGGCGGCAGGAATGCATTGTTTCGGTTGTGCGATGGCGCACGGTGAAACGGTCGCCGAGGCGGTAGCCGTTCACGGTGAAGATCTTGATGCATTGTTGGCAAAGCTCAACGAGGGATTGGACGAAAATTAAGGCAACGATACAACGATACGTTGTCGGAACGGAACGGGCAGGGCAACCTGCCCATTTTGAGGTAGGGTGAGTTATGGATTACAAGGCACGAGTAGAACGCTTCAAAGAACTTCTCGACGAAGGGCATGTCGTATTTTTCGGCGGAGCCGGCGTCAGCACGGAAAGCGGTATTCCGGATTTTCGTTCGGCGGACGGACTTTACAGTACGGAGTATGCCTATTCGCCCGAAACGATCGTTTCTCATACCTTTTTTAATGCGGATACGGCAGAGTTTTATCGGTTTTATAAGAGCAAGATGCTTTATCCGAACGCGCAACCGAATGCTTGTCATATCGCGCTTGCGGAGCTTGAAAAAACGGGCAAAGTCGATGCCGTCGTTACGCAGAACATCGACGGGTTGCACCAAGCCGCAGGCAGTCGGAAGGTGTATGAGCTGCATGGTAGCGTTTGGCGAAATTTTTGTTTGAAATGCGGAAAAAAACATACGTTGAACGAGGTCATGGCGGCGGAGGGCGTTCCGCATTGTGGCTGCGGAGGAGTAATCAAACCCGACGTTGTGTTGTACGAAGAGAGTTTGGACGACGATGTCGTAACGGGTGCGGTACAGGCGATAGGCAAGGCAGAAACGTTAATCGTCGGAGGAACGTCGTTGGCGGTATATCCGGCGGCAGGTCTGTTGCGGTATTTCCGCGGAAGACACTTGGTTGTTATTAATCGTACTCCGACGTTCGCAGACGAAAAAGCGGAACTGATATTTACGGAAGATATTGGTAAAGTATTTACTTCGATAAAATAATAAAAAAAATTTTTAATATTTGGCTTAAAAACAGTTGATATTCCGCGAAAAATATGGTATACTACATAAGCAATTAAGAAGCGGCCCGTTGGTCAAGCGGTTAAGACACCACCCTCTCACGGTGGTATCATG
>CAYZOF010000042.1:0-17334 GCA_964479935.1 uncultured Clostridia bacterium
GGTTGGGTGTCTTTTTTTGTCTTGAAAGACTGTCACTTAGCGCGACAGCCCCTTTGGGAAGTGCCTGAAAATATAAAGCTTTACCGATGAAATTTTCTCGCTTTGACTACTTCGTATCATAAATTTGAGAACTTACGAAAACGGATTTTCCTCGTTTCGAGCGGAAATTCCCATTAGGTTGCAACCCAACGGGAACTATTCGGTAAAAATTAATTCAACTTTTTTTATTTCTCCATACCACAACATTTGACATAGAGTCTACAAAAATTGCGCTTACAGGAGTTTTTCGCTCTTATAAGCGCAGAAAATCGTTACTTTTCACACTAAACTTAATTCCAATACAATTGGATGCCGTTTGCGCATAAATGCTCTTGAAATCTTTTCAATTCCGCTTCGTTTTCACGAATTTCACGAGGAGAAATTTTGTTATCCAACGAATACGCCGCAAGTAGACCTGCCACTTCCCCGACGTTCCATTCCACGGGGTGCAACCGATAACAGCCGCCCGTCAAATGCGTCGTGCCGATATTTTTGCACGAAGGCAAAAGGTTGGTCATTCTCACGGGAATCATCGCGCCGAGCGGAATGGTAAAACGTTCGCTCGGTTTATAGAAAAACGAATGCGTTTTCGTCGTGATATGCAAGTCAATGGAGTAGCTCCCCACACCGACGCTGTCGTGGAAGGTCGGATTTCCGCCAAGTCCTACATGATTTTCCGTCACCGTAAACAGAGCCTTAATACGACGACTTTCACGCACGTAATAAGTCTGCGTCATACCGTCGCTCGTCCCCACCGCGTCGCCGCAAGCCGCAAAGAAAGGATAGCCTTTCTTGTCGCCGTTGGGCGCTTCCGTCTGCAACCAATAGAAGAAAGATTTTGTAAATTCTTTCGCCTCTTCACGGTTCTCTTCCAGGTGCTCGCAATCGAACGTATTTCCCATAAAATAATCGTTCTGCGGCCAATTCAGCATCGTAACATCGTACGGCACCGCGCCGTCCTTAAAATGCCCGGAATTGACAATTCTGCGATAGGTATACAGCCCGAACAGCTTATTTCCGTTCGCGTCCGTTTCGCCGTTGTACATACCGAACAATTTCGCCTTTCCCGTAGAAGAGTCCGGTCCGTACATGCTAAATACGGGATACCGATCGTACGGCATCATCAATTTTTTGAACCGCTCGTATTCGGCAGGCTTTTCTATGACGTAATCTCCTTTCAGGCGATTTTCAAACGCCATGGACCAAGTAACAGGCTGTCTGTCTTCAGGCAAATATCGGTCGATTGCGGAGCTTTCTCCCGTCATTTCACGGCTCTCCGCGCCCGTTACGTATTCGCAACCGCTCTTTGCAATCAAATCTCCTTCGTCCGTCGCGTCGAGATAGTATTTCGCCGACACTTCCAAATGCTCCGCACCCTTTTTCAAAAGGAGCTTTTGAATTTCCGTGCCGCTTACCGGCGCACCATCGAGCGCATAGCCGTAATACACCGTCAACAAACCGCTCTTTATAAACGGCTCAATCATATCCGTCAGGTATTGCAAAGCCAAACGGGGCGGATGGGAAAGTCGGCTCACGGACGAACCGCCCGGACAAAAAAACGCTTTCGTTTTCAATTCGTCGATGATGAACGGATGATTGCGATAATAATCACGCACGCGGTTTCGATAAGCGCGATAGGTTGCCGTACAACCCGTTTCTTCAATCCATTTATGCTCATCGGGAGGAACGGCTTGCGCCGTCAACTGACCGCCAATCCATTCCGTTTCCGAAAACAACGCTGTCTTTTTTCCTGATTTCGCCGCCGAGTACGCCGCCAGCACACCGCCAAGGCTACTGCCGAAAATCGCTATATCCACAGTCAAATTTTGCATTTATAAACCTCGCCCGAAATAGCCCGCGCCGAGCATTCCGGCAGCGTTACCTGCCTTCGACCTACGCACGTCATAGCCCAAACCGCTTGCAAATTCCGCAAACGTGTCGCCCATACCGTCCACAACGCCGCCGCCCAAAAGACAAATATCGAAAGGACTGGTCTTTCCCATCTCTCGAAGGGTAGCCGCCAAATAGCCTTTTAACCGCTCGAACAACACCTGCGCACGAGCATCACCCGCCGCTTTCAAAGCAAAAACAGCGTCCTTTTCGATGCCGACTTCCGCCGCAAAACGGTTGATGGCTCTGCCCGACAAATATTGCTCCGCACAACCGCGTTTTCCGCAGTTACAGGGTAAGCCGTCCTTCTCGATGATATAATGCCCGAAATGCGCATAGTCGTTTCGTTCGTTCGCTTCGAGCTTTCCGTTGACGGCATACGCGCCGCCTACCCCCGAACCGAAGGTCAGCATTGCCATTCGCTTTTCTCGATATTCTTCGTCCAAAGCAAGCTCGCCCAAGAGTGCCGCCAAGCCGTCGTTGAGCGCAACGGAAGGCAGATTGTACGTTTCCTTCACCCAGCCGCAAATATCGAAGCCGATATAGCCGGGAAGATTCTCCGTCGCATAGAGCACTTTGCCCGTGTTCTCGTCAATTTTTCCTGCCGAAGAAATACAAATTGCTCGAACCCCTTTTTCTTGTATAAAAGGCTCAATAGAAGCTTTCAGGGAATCTACGATTCCCTGTAAGCCGTTCGACGTATTCGTCGGCGTGGATGCAGTCCGCAACAGAACGCCGTCTTGTAACAAGCCGCTTTTTACGTTCGTTGCGCCAAGATCTACGCAAATTTTCATAATTCCTTAACCTTTAACACTACCTACCGTCAATCCGCCGACAAAGAACTTCAATACGAACGGATAGACGCAAACGATGGGAAGCATACTCAAAACAATCATTGCCGCATCAATGTAATCTTTCTGCATATACAGCTTTTGATCGCCCAATACGTCCGCAGAAGTATTGATACGGTTCAAAATATACATTGCGAGCGGATAATACTCTTCCGCATTAATCAAATAAATCAACGAAGTGAAATAGTTATTCCAATAAGTAACCGCCGTAAAAAGCGCAACGGAAGCGATGGAAGGCACGCAAATAGGCAGCAAAATCTGCACCAAAATGACGATGTTGCCTGCTCCGTCGATACGCGCGGATTCTTCGATTTCCGCAGGGATTCCCTCCAAATTGCTCTTCAACAAAATGAGATTGTACACCTGCACGAGCGTCGGCAGAATCAACGCAAAAGGCGTATTGATCAAATTCAACGTCTTCATGACAAAGAAACTGGGTACCATACCACCGGAAAAGAGCATGACAATCATGAAGAACATCATGACGCCTTTACGGAAAGGCAAGTCTTTCTTACTCAAAGGATACGCCGCCATGAACATAAAGCTCACGGACAGGAGCGTACCGACGCCCGTCACGAGCACGGACATACCGAACGCGCGATAGAAGGACATCGTCCCGAGTACTTGTTTGATATTATACCACGTAAAGCCTACGGGCAAAAATGTAACCGTCTTGCCGTACGTCGAGAACATTTTTGCAACGATATTGAGCAGCGGAAATAAACAAATCAACGCTACAAACAACAATATCGCATGAACGACGACGTTCCAAACCGGAGATTCGTTTTCGATACTTTTCTTGAAAGGATTTCTCATAGCCATTACCAAATCCCCTCCCCGGAAATTTTCTTCGAAACGTAGTTCGATGTCGTGATCATAATCAAGGAGATTACTCCGTTGAACAAGCCGACTGCCGTGGAAAGACCGTACTGACTGCCGCCTTCCGCCCCGAGCGAAATACGATAGATATACGTACCGATAATTTCACCCGTTTCACGCGTGTTCGGGGAAATCATGGTATAGATTTGGTCGAACCCTGCCTCCATCAAATACCCAAGACGAATGATGAGCATCGTAATGATGGTGGGCATAATCATGGGGATCGTAATCGAAATCATCTGTCGACACTTTGTGGCACCGTCCATTCTTGCCGCCTCGAACAAACTGTTGTCGATTGCCAGAATGGCGGCAACGTAGACAATGGAACTATACCCGATTTCCTTCCAACCGCTGAGTGCAACAACCAACCAAGGAAAGATTTTTGCTTCCCCAAACCAGTACACGTTGATGTTTAGCAAAGAATTGATCGGTCCGTCTACCGCAAGCAAACTCTTGAAGATACCGGTAATGACCACCCACGAAAGGAAGTGCGGCAAGAAAACCATACTCTGCACAAACGTGGAAAAACTCTTATTCTTCACGTCCGCAATCATCACGGCGAGAAAAACGGGAATCGGGAACAAAATCACGATTTTCAAAATACTGATATATAACGTATTCCCGATATACTTACCGATGTCCGCGTCGGAAAAGATCGTGGCAAAATGTTTCAACGTCCATTCCGCATGGGAGAACGCTTCCAAAGGATTGGAATATCTAACGAAATTCAAATTATCCTTGAACGCAATCAAAAGCCCCGCCATCGGCAAATAGGAGAAAACCAAAGCCAATAAAACGGCAGGTATCAAAAAAGGATATAACGTTTTATAGCGTTTCAAGAGAACTTTCTTGTGTTGTTGCATATAACTACTTCCTTAAAAATATGCTTATTTCCTAAAATACCATTCGGAGATGGCATTCGTTGCTTTCGTACCGCCGTCACTCAAAAATTTACTCAAATAGGTTGCAAACGAACCCGTACCGTTCTTCATCATGATGAAGAATTGTTCCTGTGCGTACGTTTCGATGTTCGCACGAACGGTAGAATATGCGCTGATGGGCGGCAAAGCGTCCGTAATGTTGTACACGCCCACTTCGTCTGCGTCCGTCATCAATTCGTCCCAAGCACGATACATTTCGGGAACCTTATGCACACGAGCCAACCAGTATTGCGTATAAACGAGTTCGTTCGTACCCGTCAAATAGTAGCTCGCCAAATCCTTTTCCGAAAAATTCTCGATCAAAGGCTGATAGCCGTTACGGGAATCGTAAGACCAATGCACGCCCTCTTGCCCAATAACAATCTCGCGGAAAATATGTCGATCCTCCGTATCCGTCACTTTACTGTTCATCCAGTCGATCGTATATCCTGCGTTTTCCGCCATATAGAACGGGATCGCCGTAATATACGTATAACCGCTCGTACGGTATACCTTTCCGTCGCCGTCCAAGGAACGAAGGTACAGGAGCTTATCGGGGACACCGCCATCTGCTTTCGATTGCGCGCTCGTAATGATGTTGTTGGAAACCATGGATTCCACAATCGCGCTCACGCTCCAAAGCGAGGTTGCAATCGCGCCTGCCTTGCCCGAACCGAATTCGAGAATCGCCGTTGCGCTGTCCTTGTCCTGTACGTCTACGGCAATCAAGCCTTCCTTGTACAATTCCGACATATAATCTACGTAATCGGTATATTTGGGCGCTTGCATATAGAAACGCACTTCCGACTTGCCGTTAATTTCATATTCCTGCCATTCGCTGTAAATACCGAACGCCGCGGAAATAGGATAAATCAAAGTCTGGTTGCAATCGAAGGTCAACGGCGTAACGTTGTACGTGTCTTTAATCGCTTGTAAGAGCGTCTTAAATTCCGTCGTGTCGGTAGGCGTCGTAAAATCGATCTTTCCTGCGTCGATCAACTCGTTTACCCAATCCTGACGGAACACGATGGGGTTTTCGATGTTGTCGGAAGATGCTTTTTCGGGAATACCGTAAATTTTACCGTTTACAGTTACCACTTCCCATGAATCCTCCCCGATGACTTCTTTCAACGTCGAACCATAAGCGTCCAACACGCCGTCCAAAGGCAATAGAGCGTCTTGCGCAACCAAGTCCGCAAACTGTGCGGAAGTCAATTTCATTGCGTGATATTGTTCTCTGTTGATCATCTGCAAGTTCAACTGCGAAGATGCATCCGATGCAGGCAACTGCGAATAGGTTACGTGATAACCCGTCAATTCTTCAATCAACTTCGCGTTGCTGTTGGAGTTTACTTCCGAAATGTCATACCCGGAGTTGGGCATAAGTATATTCAAATCAATTTTCTTCGTAAGGTCGATATTATAATTTACTTCAAATTCGTCCTCTGAACCGCCGCCGCAAGCCGCGAATGCGGAAAACGCCATGACGCTCGCCATTGCGCCGCACAAGATTTTCTTAATCGTTTTCATTATTTTTCACCTCTGCGTTTATTTATCAAAGCAATCGCCGCAAACATTGCCGCGCTTGCCAAAGCACCCGTTTCCGTCAGCGCGGAAGAGCAGCCAAGTCCGCCCGACGTGCCCGTCGTTGCATCACTCGATACCGAGCTGTCCACAACGCTACTCGACGAACTCGAATTTACTTCCGAACTCTCTGCCGAGCTATCCACAACGTTGCTCGAACTATCCACCGAGCTACCGCTCGAAGAATCTTCGGTCTTTTCGGAAACATAGTCTGCAAGGGAACGATACGCCGATTTCGTCTTGTCTTTTTCAACGAGCATCACCGCATTGGACACCTTTCTTTCATTGCCGTCCGAAGGCTTGTTGCAACAAATCAAATTCTGCCCGTCTTCCGAGCGCAAGAACACCGAAGAACCGCCGCCGTCAAGTTCCAACGCGTAAGCCGCGCCGAACGCATAAGCAAGCTGACCTTCTTCCGCAACCGTACAACCGACGCTGTGGCTTTGTCTGCCGTCGATAACCGCCAAGAACATCGTGCCGTCCGCTTTCATACCGATCATCGTTCTGGGAGCGTCCACACCGCCATAGTTCGGATCGTCCTTCGTGGAGTGGGTAGATTCCACAATGTTGCCGTCTTTGACGAGAATATCCCAACCGCCGACGACATAGCTCATATCGGAGAACTCCCCGGCAGGTGCGCTGATAACGCGTACTTCCGTGCCGTAAGAGAGCGCTTTGCTCAACAATTCCTGTGCTTTACCGCCCGACTGCGCCACGAACGCAACTTGCCCGGAAGAAAGCGTCAACGCTTTGTCTGCCTTTACCGTTGCCGCAACGGAAAGTTCCAACGGACGAGCCGTCGTCAACGTGGAATCCCCTTGCAAGGTTGCCTTGTACTTCACGCAATCTTCAATCGTAACGCCCTGCGCCGAAGTATACAACGAAATTTCGTCTTCACCGGGTACGACGTTCAATCCTGCCAAATCCAAACGATAGGTTTCTCCGCCGTAGCTAAACTCCAACTGATCTTTGGTTTCCGTCACTCTGCCGACCGCAACGTTACCGTTGTTGTCGAACCCGAACGCATTCTTATTGGTATATACGCCCGTCTTGATGACTTCGCCGTCCTTTACAAGGCTGTCGATCGAATAGCCGGTAGAATCGAAAAAGTCGCCGTTCGTCGCATACAATACCTGTCTGCCCGTCTTTGCTTCGTAATCCGCCGCAATCGTCGAAACGGTGGAAAGGGTAACGCTACCGTCGCTATTACGCACGTCGTGAATGACGAACTCGTAATCGCTGTCTTCCGTCGGCTTGTATTCCATGTAATGGATCGTCTGTGCGTTCCCGTTTTCGGTATATACGTATTTGTGATAAATACCGTATTCTTTCGTTGCCGTTGCGGCAGGCGTACCGAAATCGGTAATCGAAGCCGCCAATGCAACCCGATAATTCATAGTAGGTGTCAGCAACAAGAGCGCAACCGCGCCGAGCCACCAACTCTTTTTTATTTTCATAATTTCACCTCTTTAATATACCACTGTTCCTTAGAAATCGTAATAGGAAAGAACAACCGTCTGTCCGCAAGCCGTCTTCACCAAATTATTCAAAAAATTACGTGCATTGGTGGTGTTTGAACCATCGTTGGGAGTCATCAACAAATACGCCCCATCGCTTCTATAATTGTTATACCAATCGAGATAAATGTCGTTCATACTGGCATCCGTAACACTACCTTCCGACTTGCCTGTATTATCCTTGTAATACGCACCATATATATCGTAAGCCTTCACGACATTGCCGTCCTTATCGATAATCAACGCCGCTCCGTTATTGTTGGCGCAATTTAACTTCGTCGTGTCCTTATTGTACGAAGGCGTATACAGGCGAACATAAGCACCATAAAATTGCGCACCCGCCTGCGCTTGCGTATCGACTGCAATCTTGCCGCTCGTCGTCGAAAAAGAGCTTCCCCCGACCGTAAGCGTTACTTCGTCAATAACCGTAATCACACGGGTTAAAGTCGTCGTTGCGTCGTCTGCGTCCGTTGCGGAAATCACCGCTTCGTACGTGCCTGCCGTCTTCAAATTGACGTTGGAGCTTACCACGGCAAGCGTAACCTTTTCGCCGTTGTCGTCCGTCGTCGTAAACGTACCGTTGTCGTCCGTCACCGTAATACCGCCGAGCAACTGATCGTTGCTAAGCTTTCCGTTATATTTTACGGTTACGCCGATCGACTGCGTTTCCGTAATCGTCGGAGCGGCATTTTTATATTCCGTAAACGTTTTATCCGTATCGATAACGGAAATTTGCACGCAATTGCCGTAATGCCCGATAATATTTTGGTACATGAAGTTACGAATATTATCGGTAGTTTCGTTTTCGTAAGCAAGACAAACAGAGCTTTGTTGTACCACGATGGCAAAACCGCCTGCCGGAATGGTCATATTCGCCGCGAAATTTGTCGCATCAATCTTTTCCGTACTCGTCGCACGTGTGGGATTATCCGCATTGACCAATCTACAATTCGCACCGTCGCGTCCTTCCACGACAAGCCCGTTTTTATCCACAATCGCCGCCGCGCCGTAAGTCCCGCCGACGGAAATCGTCGTTTCGCCGTCCGTTGCGTTATAGAAAATACCGCTGACACCGCTGTAACTAGCGGACGCGTCTTCCGTCAAATAGAAAATGACGCTCTTATCGTACACATACGCCTGCGTGTCGTTTCTCTGCAACTCTACCTTTACGCTGTCTGCGTATTCACAATCGACCACGAGCACGCTCTTGCCGTTTGCATACGCAATCGTATCGCTATCCTCTTCGGAAATCGCAAAATTCGTATACCCATCCAATTCAAACGCCGCATTTTCCAACGTTTCGCCGATGCGTACGCCGCCGACTTCCTGCGTGGCGATGATCGCTTTGCCTCCGTTTACGTTCGTACCGATGCGATATTGCACGGTGTACGCGGTTTCTTCGTCGGCAACAGTGTCTACGTAATTCTCCTTAATCCACGTTTTTGCCGAATCAGACAAACCGGAGTCATGGTCCTCAAGTGCCCTCTGCGCCACGTACGCCACCGAACGTTCGTTGTCGTTGCGGTTTGCGAGCACCGTTTCTCCCTCTGCCGTCACGTAACCGACGCCGATAAATTCACGGGAAAGATTGGCGGACTGAATGCCCGTAATCGAACCGTAATAGCGATAATACATACTGTCACCCTCACCAACCGACGTTAAATCGGACGACGCGTCGACCATCGTAGAAACGTTGATAATACGGGTATATGCGCTCGGTTCGTAGACATAGTTCCCGTTTCCTGCATCCCAAGTCGCCCAATCGTATTTTTTCGTGTTTTCGTCCCCGAAAACGGATTCCACCGTCAATGACGCTATGTGGTCCTCATAAGCAGCCGGCGCAATCAAAATGCCGAACGTTAAACTATCGTACGTTTTTTTCAATTCCGCATACGCCTCGGAAGCGATCCGCATTTCAAAACGCAAACCATTAGCAGTAGCCGCATTTTCGTCTGAAGTTGTGATATAGCGCACCGACGCCCCTTTTGCCATTGTTACGTACTCTTGATAGGATTGCAAAACGCTACCCTCTGCGCTCGCCGTGAACTGCATTTGCGCAACTCCTACCGTAGCGCACAAAGCCCCCACCGCCGCCAACGCGGCAATTTTTATTCTCTGTTTCATATCAGTATCCTCCGTTTCCACCGAACCAAGCTCCGAAAGGATCGACCTGCGTTCCTTCCTCTTTCGTGGCGGTGCCGCCCGTAACACTTGCCGTGATGACATCCGTTTCCGAAAACCATTGAATGTCCATCTTCAATTCTTCATAACTTTTCATTTTTACCTCAAATGCCGCTTGGACGGTTTGGCGTCGAATCCAAACCGCCGCGACTTTATTTATTATGTTTTATGGTTTGGACAAATCGTCCGGCTTATTAGCCTACCAATTTACCGCTCTTCGTGCCTTCCAAGGTGAACTGCATACCGATTTCTACGTACGTATCATCCGTTGCTCCATTATAAGTTCCCCAACGAGCGTTCAACAAGAAGCCTCTTGCCGCATGACCATTCGAAGAGTTCTGGTTCGCAAAAATCAAATACTCGCCGTCGCTAAGGTCTGCAGACCATGCTTCAAATGCAAGCTTATCGAAATCGCTCGTGCTAAGTCCGGTCGTTCTTTCCGTAAATACCGTAGACGTGTAAAGCGCGCCGTTTGCACCGTCATAAACAGACTTTACCTTACCGGTGCTGTCCAAAATGATTGCCACACCATAACTGATGTCGAAGTTCAACGTGCCGGTATATTGGGACGTGAAGATGACAAACTCATAACCGGTAAAACTCGAAGGACAAGCGGTCGTGCCGTTTACAATGCAAATTTCCGACTTTTCGTCAACGGACATAGATTTGGTCGTACCGTTGCTGTACGTATAGCTGATCGTAAACAAATCTTGGTTTACGTTTACAACGCGCTTAAATTCCGTAGAGTTGCCTTTAGCATCTTCCACTTTCAAAGTGAAGGTGTAGGAACCCGTCTTACTGCCGTCGTAACCGTCCGTGTCGATAACACTGATTGT
Source organism: uncultured Clostridia bacterium (assembly GCA_964479935.1). Classification (GTDB taxonomy): domain Bacteria; phylum Bacillota; class Clostridia; order Christensenellales; family Borkfalkiaceae; genus Scatosoma. The sequence continues at coordinate 10,698 of CAYZOF010000042.1, forward strand.
CAAACCGGCGGAAACGTCGTCGCTAACATCGAACGTACCGTTATCGTCGGAATATTCCACGCCTGCGATTGCAGCCGCTTTCGCGTCGTCTTCGCTCGTGCCTACGTATACGGATACCGCAGAAAGTGCCTTAACGACAGGACCTTGATCGATATAAGATGTAAGCATACCTACTTCCGAATCCGTCGAATACAACTGAACAGGAGTATGATACTGATAAATTGCGTTATAGTTCAAGAAGTTTCTGCCGTCGTTGTTCGCATTGTCACCGGCATAATACGCCTGTACCACGATCGCATAGCCGCCTGCAGGGATTTCCATATTTTCCGCGAACTTCGTTCCGTCAAGCGATGCGCCGGAAACGCGCAAAGGATGTTCTGCGTTTACGAGTTTCAGGTTTGCGCCGTCACGGCCTTCTACAACAAGACCGTTTGCGTCGATGATTGCCGCGCAACCGTATTTACCGCTTACGCTGACCGTCATTGCGCTGTCGCTTGCGTTCTTGATGACACAGCTCTTTGCCGCATATGCTTCGGCGGGAGCTTCGGTGAGTTCGTAATAGTATTGACCTTCGAATGCAAGCGTCGTCGTAACGGGACCGTTGCTGTTTTGGTGTTTCTGAACCTTCAAAACGATCTGCGCGAGTGCTTCTTTGATCGTAAGCGTTCTCGTTGCAGTTGCGGAAACACCCTTTACGTTCGTTGCCGTATAAGTGAGCGTGTACACGCCTGCTTTCGGTTCGCTCTGATCGAAACCGCCCCAAGAGATGTCCAAATCAACATCGCCGTATTCGTCCGTAACGGTTACGTCAAAATCCCAGTTATCTTCATAATCCAATGCGTCGCTGGGGTACAATTCCATTTCCGAATTGCCGATCGTGATTACGGGAGCGGAAAACTGCGTATTCTCACCGCCCGAGCTGCTCGATTCTGCGCCGCTCGATTCTGCGCCGCCTGCACTGCTACTTGCGGAAGATCCCGCGCCGCTCGTGCTACCCGAATTGGATGTCGTGCCGCACCCTGCGCCGCAAACCATGACTATTGTCATAAGAAATGCCAAAAATGTCGTTACTTTTTCTTTCATCTTTTTATCCTCCTGAAAGATTAAAATTAATTTTTATTAAATAAAATACTCTTGTATTTTTATTTCGTGTGTTTGTTTCTGCGTTTCTCGGACAGCAAATAGGTCACGCCGATTACCGCCATGCAAAGCGTTACGTTGCCAACGATCTCGCCATTACATCCGCTCTTTTCGCCGGAGCCGGTACTCGTTGCGCCGTTATTCGTATTGCCGTTACTCGTCGACGAATCGGAGCTATCCCCCGTATTCGGCGCGTCCGACGTGTCTTCGAGCAATGCAAGACGTTGAATCTTGGTGTTAAGTATGCCGCCAAGCTCCTTCATCGTCGCCGAAATGCGGAGCGCGGAATTTGTCTTTGCGTATTTTGCGATCGTTGCCGATTTTGTCAATTTGATAACTTCGTCGTAAATCGCGTCGAGATCCGAAGACGTTTTCATATCCATGGCAAGAATGTCGTCGAACAACGCCGCAAGCGCGTCGTATTGCTCCTGCGTCATACCGTTCGCCGGCATGTAAATTCTCTTCGCACGGTCGAGTATGGTGTCAAAATACGCCTTGATGACGTTGTATGCCGTATCGTGTGGCAGAACTGCCGTTTTGGCGTTCAAGCCTGCACGCAACAGTGCCTGTACATCATCGTGCCCGAGGATCTGCGTAGAACAGAAAATGACATAACCATCCGCGCCTCCAAGGTAAGACGCCTCGATTTGATAGCAATTTTCATATGCCGCCAAACCGCGATAGGACGATGCAAGCCCCGTGTAATAGTAACACTGCGTACCTGCCGCAACAATCATCTGTTGCACGCCGCTCAAAACTTCTGTATCTGCGTCGAAATACGCCATCGGGGTAGCAATGTCAATCCAACCGTTCTTGAACCAAGTCTGCCAATCTTGCTTTTTCTGTTCCGTCGTCGAGCTGATCGAGCTGAATACGGCGGTCGAGAGCAAAATTTGCTTTTCGAGTTTGATTTCCGTGTAAACTCTTTCCACGAAATCGGTCACCGCTTGCACGCGGTATTCGCACCATTTCTTATAGGTTGCCGTGCTTGACAAGAAGTTGTTTTTGAACTGCTTAATCATGTCGGTAACCGTCGTCTTCGTCAATTCGCTTTCTCTGCCGAGCGTCTTTGCGAAGCCTTTCATCGCATTGATCGTGAAGCCCGTATCTTCCGCTTTAGTGGAAACGGGATAACGGATATAGTCGAGATTCAACCCTGCAATATCGGGGAACTTTTCGATAATTTCCGTATAGTAATCGATTAAGAAATCTTGCACTTCCGGATTGGTCGGGTCGATGAAGATATACTCGCCGCCCTCGTTCTTTTGGTAATACGTACCGTCAAGGTTGTACATAATCCAATCGGGATGTTCCTGCAAAACGGTGATTTGGTCGCTAAGCCCTACGTAGAAGTCTTCTACCCAAGCGTGCACTTCGATGCCGTGTTCTTTTGCCAACGCCACGAACGCCGTCAAGTAGTCCGCATATTCGCCGTAGTTGCCATTTGCGAAATCTTTATGGTAGTCTACGTAATCCGATTTGAACATCGAATACCCGTTGTAGAATGTTTCCACGAAAATCAGGTTAATCCCGACGTATTCGTAAGTTTCCATCGTCGCTTTCAAGTCGGCAAGCGTCTTTTCCGTCGGTCTGTGCCATACGGCGCGCGCCGTTACGGGACGGCTTTCGCTGCTCAACGCCAAAATTTCGTAAGCAAGGCTTTCTACGTTCAATTTCTCGGTGTTGTAACGCATCAAGGCAACCGTCTTGTCGTAATCCGACCAATCGAGCGTACCTGCTTCTACCTTTGCCGTCTTTTCTTCGATTTCAATCTTCGTGTTTTCCAACTCGCTCAAAAGCGTTCTCGCTTCTTCGATCTTCGCGTTCAGCGTTTCGCTGTCCACGTCGTAAAGCCCTTTGATTTGTGCTTCTGCCGCCGCGATAATTTCGTTCAACGTCGATTTCGTGTTCACGTAAAAGCTGTTCAAGCTCGTCGTGACGGACATTTCTCGCTTCGTCGTGTCGAGCGTAACGCACGCACCGAGCGGAATGGAAGAACGAATAAAATCTCTCGAAGATCCGTGTCCGGAAATGACATAACCGCCTTCGGGGATAGCGGAAACGTTTACCCCCCTTTCCACAACATTGCCGTTGGCGTCTACCGCCACTTCGTAACCGTATACGTTCGTACCCGTTCCGGTAGAACCTTTATAAGACCAACCGTAACGGTAAATAATCATTTGATTTTCGCCTCTGTACGCCGCGAACGGGGAGCTTTCCGTTTCCCATCTGCCTGCATTGGAATACAACTCGTCGGAAGGATCATTTTCGTCTTTATATTCGTAATTATAGGAATACGTAACAGCATCACCGCCGAAACGAATGTAATCGAACCCTTTGAGCATCAACCGATCACCCAACGAAAAACGCTGCCCTTCCACGAGCTGTGCACGGTACTTTTCGCCATGCGCCGAAAGCACGAATCCGTTGTCGGGAATCACGCTACCTGCATCGTCGCCTGCGCCGAAGCCGCGGAAGCTCGTAATTTTGAAATAGCCCGTCGATTCGTCAAACACAGCCGAAAGCTCCGTGCCGTAAATGTTCGTACCTGTTTTTTCGCCGAAATCATAATCGTAATACACGATATGGTAACCCGTACGCGTACCATTGAGCTGGTCGATGGCAACACGTGCGCCCTTGTCCGATTCCACCGCTTTGGTGACGACTGACAAGTTATCCACACTGACGGTATCGCCAAGTTTGAGCGTAACGCCGGTGGACTTCGCAACGGAAATTACATAACCGCCAACAGGGATATACGTCGTACCGTCGCCGGTGCTGTTTACAGCCGTGATCGCATACCTGCTATCGGTGTATTCCACCGTGTACTCCGTGTAGTTGCCTTCACGACCGGTCGTGGTATAGGGGTATAAAGCCGTAAAAATAATCGTATCTTTTCCGGAGAGTTTTTCGCTGTCTACCGTTTCCGAGACAGCGACAAGCACGCCGTTATCGGCAGCATCCGAATAGGTAACGGGGTCGGTATACACGTTCGTCCATTTTTTGGTGCCGTTCACGGAAATCGTCAAACCCGTCTGCGAAAAGCTCCCCGTTTCCGTTGCTGCATACGTCATCGTTGTAGGCAATACGAGCAAGCCGAACGCTATGCACAAAACACATGCCAATGCGCAAAACGCCGCAAAAATGAAATTCTTTCTTTTAATCTGCATTCTATCATCCTCGTCGTTTATTTTTTTCTGACCGTTAAGCCAACTTCAAACATTCTCGACCACGGCATTTCGCAATGCGCAATGGCAAAAGATTTTGCGATTTCGGGGAATTTATCTTCCGCATATTTTTCCAAGAGCGATTGCACTCGTTTTGCCACTTCTCCCTCTTTGCCGTCGGCATGGAAATAATTCAAACCGGGCATTTGCGGCAATACGCAATCGCAAGCGTATTTTCTGACGTAACCGCAATAACCGAGATCTTCGTAAACACGCTCCGCCGTGAACGCTCTATGCGTTTCCGTTTCGCCATAGTAATAATACAAAACACTTTGACAAATCACCGTACCGAGCGTATTGGAAGACGTATTCCAACCGGCATACCCGGCAAGACGTAACAAACCGATTTCTCGTTCGAGCAAAATCGCCCAATCTTCGTCGCCGCCGTTGCAATAGGCTATATCTGCCGCCGCCACGCGTTTTCCGCTCTTTGCCGCCGCTTTCATCTTGGCGGTGAACCCTTCCAGATCTCTATCGTCGTACTGCTCTCCGCCCTTTTCGGAAATGTTTTTCATCTTTCCTACGGGCAAGTTACAGAACAGCAATATATCCGCTTCGTTTTCGTCCTGCGTATAAATGCAACCGGCGTTTTCAATCTGCGCGGTAATACTCTTGCATACTTCTCTGTCTTCGTACAGCGGAATGACGTTTTTACAAGCTTCCTGCGGATATACCGGGCAAATTTTTGGCTGTTTGCCCTGCATTTCGTTTACTGCCGCCGCCAACAACGTCATACCCACTTCGTCCGCGCCGGGATAAATATCCACCTGTTTGCCCGTCTGTGCGAGCAATGCTTTTACCTTTTTCTGATCGATTGCCGTATATCCGTACGGCGAAGAATCGTCTTGCGGAATGATGAATTTATCAATCACGTTCCCCACATACGAAATTGCCTTTTCCAATGCGGAAAGATTGACTTCGCGACGACGCAAGAAATCGTTAAGATTGTCGCCGATTTTTTCATCGAGTTCCCCGATCGTCGCCTCGTACTCGTCCTTTGGCAACAGACCGAGTTCGTATTTATGCGACGCCTGACCGCGCAAGAAAATTTCTCTGCCGCAGGTTTCGTAATAATCGGGTTCTTCGTCTCTCGACGAATAGGACGGGCAACGCATAATTAAAGCGAATGCGTAAATCTTCAAGGAAGGATTTTCTTCTTTGAGCCTTTCCAGCGTCGCGAGCCGCTTACGCAAGGTTTCCTTGCTCTCCATATGCAAACGAGAAGGAACGATACCGCCGTACAACAACATATCCACCGAAAGCACGAGCGCATATGCGTCTTTACATTGTTGAAGTAAAAAAGCTTCCAACCCGGAAAATTCCGCCGGGGTTTTCTTTTCCCCGAGCAATGCTTTGGGCGGCTCTACAAGGGTAAAATCAAGGTTGTTTTCGCTCAAAAACGCAGGGAAAGCATAATTGCAAGGACGTTCGTCCAAGGGCAAATAAACAATTTTTTTCATATTATTTCGAATAATGTTTCTTCTAAATTATTTCAATTTCAAAACTTTGCAGAAACGATCGGTAATGACCGCCGGACGAGTGATTGCCGAACCGATTACGACGGCATAAGGATTGAGCGCGGAAATTTTTTCCAACTCTCCCGTTTCGTAAATGCCGCCTTCGGCAACGACTTTCGTCTGCTTCGTAACTTTCAACACTTCTTCCACGAAGGAAATATCGGGCAAAACCGCCCCTTTCGTTTCCGCCGTGTAGCCACGCAAGGTCGTGGAAATGTAATCGAAGCCAAGCTTTTCTGCATTAATCGCGTCTTCCACCGTTGCAATGTCTGCCATCAGTTCGATGTGCGGTGCTTTTTGACGAGCGTAAGCCACCAATTCTTCCAACGTTTCTCCGTTCGGTCTGCGACGCATGGTTGCGTCCAGCGCAATGCAATCCGCCTTCGTTGCGAGCACCAAATCAATTTCCGCTTTGGTAGGCGTTATATAAATTTCGCTGTCGTCGTAATCCTTTTTCACAAGCCCGACAACCGGTACGTCTACTTCTCCTTTGATGAGATCTATGTCGTAATATAAAGCTCGAATACCGCAAGCACCGCCGGCAACCGCCGCCTTCGCCATATAATGCATAATATTATAGCCGTGCAAAGGTTCTCCTTCTCCCGCTTGACAAGATACGATCAATCCGCGTTGTAACATATTTCCTACTCTCCTAAACTTCCGTGCTTTGGCGCAGTGCATTCGTCCTTTTCTCTTTTCTAATAAAGATTTTTTCTATTCGTTTGCTGACGCAAACGAATAGAGGCGCGCCTC
>CAYZOF010000043.1:0-17326 GCA_964479935.1 uncultured Clostridia bacterium
TATTCGAATTTTGGGTAAAAGTTTTTTCCGTTGACTTTTGCTTTTCTTTATGCTACTTCCGACTACCGAAAAGGCAACGCAATCGGAGGCTTATGTAACAATAAAAGTATCCATAAAAACGTGTCACAACAGTAGGAAAGAATGCGAGAATAATTGAAGAGTATATAAAAAATCAACTCGAAGAAGATTGTATGGCAGACCAAATCAGTATCAAAGAGTATATAGACCCGTTTACGGGTAACAAGAATAAGTAGGCAAAAAAAGACAACCGCTTTTAGCGGTTGCCAGAGATAGTGATGCGTTGTCAAATTTCAGTACCACTTATAGTGGTTGGCAAGTATTAACCCCTTCTAGGGGTTGAGCAAACCACTAGTTCACTAGTGGTTATGACTTAAGGAAACGCCTTTTGGAGAAAAGGATTCATCGCGAAGGACGCTCTACGGAATTTCTGATTTTATGTTTCGCTTTTGGTATAAATATGTTTTCAATAATCGTTCTTTGTTGGAAACGGGCGCCGCGCAAATCGTTTATGAGAAAAAGATAAAACCCGATTACATCCAATACATGGGGCTTGTATTCGAACGCATTTGTAAGGAATTTATGGAAAAAGAGAATGTGTCGGGAACATTGCCAATTCTTTTTTCTTCCATCGGAAGATGGTGGGGAACAGATGTTAAGAAGAAAAAAGGGGTCGAAATAGATTTGATCGCGCAAGACGGAAGAAATATTTAATAGGTGAGTGCAAATGGCAAAACGAAAAAGCAGATTGTAGCGTTTTAAGCGATTTGAAAGAAAAGACCGACGTGTTCAATTCTAAAAGAGAGGAAACGTGGTTTGTGTTATTCTCCAAATCGGGTTTTACAAAATCGTTATTAGAAGCGGCGCAACAAGATAGATATATTTTATTGTACGACTTATCGAAAATCTTTGCGTAATGCTGTAAAAGGACAATGTTTTTTATCGTAGAAAAATAATATTTTGCTGAAATGTTGCGAGGAATAATGTACCTCAACATTTTTTCTATGAAACAAATGGGGCAGTCGCAAATTTTTTACAATTTGCGACTGCCCCTCTTGTCGTCTTATTAATGATTATCGGTGACCTCCACGAGGTCCGCTTCCGTGAGGTCCTCCGCCCCCCCGAGGACCACCGCCGTGCGGTCCGCCGAAGCCACGCGATCCGCCGAAACCGCGAGGTCCGCCGTGTGGCGGCATGGGATGCATTCCCATAGGGCGAGGACGTCCTAATATCATATGCGGACTTCCGAACGGCCGTCTGCAATAAGGGTCTAAAAAATATCTTCCGTTATAGTAATAGAGCTGTCGGGTCAGTCCGCCGATCAGGCTTACGGCGACCAAAGTGCCGAGGATGTCTCCCGTACTCGTTGAAGTTGTGTTTGCGGACGCGGTAGTGTTCGTATAAGACGCGTTTAGCATAGTACCGCAATTCGGGCAATAGGACGCGCTGTTGTCTACATTGGTTCCGCAATTCGGACAATAATTTGCCATTGTTATTCCTCCGCTATTGATAGATTCATTATACGTAAAAAATAAAGCAGGAATGTGTTTATACGAAGAAAATTTTGTGAAAAACTTTCCGAACGGTTATTTTTCTTTCGAATGCGCCGATTTCTTTTTGAAAATCGGTTCGTCTTTGGCGCATAACCAAGCACCGACGATCATGAGCGCGAGCGCGACGAAATAAGTTCCGTGCGGCAATTCCCGAAAAATCGCGAGCGACAAGAGTGTTCCGATGAAGGGAGCTACCGCATAATAGGCACTGGTTCGTGCCGCGCCGAGCAATCTTTGCGCGTAGACGTAGAAAAAGATGCTCAATCCGTATGCGACGAAACCGACTCCTAAGACGGCGAACACGCTCCAAAGCGCGTCAACCCGTTCTCCGATGCATAATCCGATGACGAGCGAACCGAGTCCCGAAAAGATTCCTTTCAGAAGCACGATCTGCATCGGGTCTTTCGAGGAAATTTTCCGCGTGCAGTTGTTTTCGATGCCCCAACATACGCAGGCGAGTAGTATAAACAACGAACCGTAGGAGAATTGCACTTCGGAGAGGTCTTCTATCGACAATAGTGCGCAAGACAGGGTGACGAACAGGATCCCGAGCCAGAGGCGCGGACTGATTTTTTCCTTGAATACGATCAGCGCGATAATTGCCGTGGCAACGATTTCAAAGTTGTTCAACAGAGAAGCGTTTGCCGCCGTGGTGAATTTCAAGCCGAGCAAAAGGAAAATCGGGGCGGCGATGTCGAGCAAGATCATCGCAACGGTGAAAGGCAGCTCTGCCTTGGTCAGGCGCGCTTCGGCGGTTTGCGTTTTGCTCGTTTTTCGAATCAATGCGAGGATCGCCATGCCGAGCCCTGCACCGATATAGAGGAAGCCTGCCATCAGCGTGGAGGGCATATATTCGAGAAGGAGCTTTGAAAACGGCGAATTCGTCGCGTACAAAGCCGCCGCTAAAACGGCGAGAAAAATGCCTTTGTTGACCGGTTTGCTCATAGAAAACTCTTGATGACGCCTTTCAATTTGTCGATCGACTCCGTATCGTTGTTTTTAATCGCTTCGGAAAAGCGTTGGTCGATATAATCTTGTACGATGACTTTACGAAGGACATTGATTTCCGATTCGACGGCGGACAATTGAATCAAAACTTCGCCGTAATCTCTGTTCTCTTCCAACATTCTTTTTATCGAACCCAAATGTCCGACCGAACGCGAGATTCTGTCCAATACGGCTTTGGAAGGCTCGTAAGGAGGTTCGGCTTTCGTTATTTGTTTAGTTTTTTTCATTGTATGTTTACTCCTTGTTGTACTTGATGTTTATCCCCTACCGGGGCAGGCCTCATTATAGCACGTTTTTCATATTCCGTCAAGCATTTTTTGCCGTATAAAGCTCTTTTCGAATGCAAAAATGCGACGGATGTTCGTTTTTACGCGAAAAATGCATAAAATGTAGAGAAAAAAACAAAAAAAACTATTGACAGCGAAGCGAAATCATGCTACAATATGGTTACAAAATAAAATTTTGGAGGAAATTCCTATGAAAAAAATGAAAACTCTTTTAGTCGGTATTCTTACTATTATGCTCAGTATTTGTTGTTTTGCAAGCTGTGCTTTGTTCAAAGCAGGAAAATACGAAGCAGTTTCTTACAAGTTTGGGGCCATGTCCATTGATGTGAGTTCGGATGATGCATCTTACATAGAATTGAAATCGGACAAAACAGTAAACGTATCCATCAAAATTGCAACGGTGACGCTTGAAGGCGAGGGAACTTGGGAAGAAAACGATGATGACACCATTACCATGGTTATCGAAGGTGTCAACTATACAGCGAAAGTGGAGAAGAGTGAGCTTGAGTTGACTTTGGTGGCTGGAACGATTGTGTTTAAGAAATAAGAGCAAAAATGAAAGGACTGTCGCAAGTTGTAAAAAATTTGATGACAGTCTTTTTTTAATCGGGCGTTATTTAATACGACACTCTATTTTTCTCATGAGGGCACGAGGCGGAACGAGCGGAAAAAATTCCGTGCGAAAGCGATTTTTGTAGGGAAAATGTGTAAATTAAATAAAAATTGGAAAAAATATCTCAAAAGTGCTTGACGAGCATAGAAATAAAAGGTAAAATAAGTAGAGAAAAAATCTGCGGCGAGCGGTTGGGCTCGAAAATAACGAGTGGATCGCGTTCAAGGCAATATTGCATGAATTTGGCGCATTATAAGGAGATAGGACATGAAAAAATGCTTGAAGAAACTTATCTGTATGACGACGGCTTTTACGGCGACGTTTGCCTGCGCGGCGACGTTTACCGCCTGCGAAACGAATTACCCCGAAGTGAAGTTGGAAATCGAGTTCAACGGCGAAACGTACGAATTGGAGTATAAGCTCTATCGAAAGGTTGCGCCTGCTACCGTAAATCATTTCCTGAAATTGGTAGAAAACGGATACTACGACGGCGTTTGCGTGCACGATTACGACGCTTCGGCGGAGAAACTCTATACGGGCGCGTATACGTATACGCAGAATGCGGATAACGGCGGTTTGGTATACAAACGCTACTACGACATCGTGAAAAATTATGACGAATTCCCGCATACCGTTTGGGCGGACGAGGCTCGTACGACGCCTACCTATACGCTTTACGGGGAATTTTCCGATAACGGCTTGACGGTCAAAAACGGTATTTCGGGAGATTTGTTCGGTTCGCTTTCCATGTATTACACCTCGAAGAGTACCTCCGAAGACAAGGTGAGTGTAAAGCGCGCGGACGGGAACGGATATTCCAACAAGCAATACAAGTACAACAGCGCGACTTCGATGTTTACCATCGCGCTCAGCGAATCGGCGACGACGAGTTCCGCATATTGCACGTTTGCGACGTTGGCGGAGGACAGCGTGGACGTGTTGCAGGATTTGAAAGACGCAATCGAGGACTTTGGCGATACGTTCACATCCGAATTTACGTTGGAGACGGATCGCGACGACGCGTTCGTGGGGGATCATGGTTTGAAGGCGACTTACGACGTGCCGAGCGAGGCAATCGTTATTAAAAAAGCCACTGTGGAAAAATATTAAACGAAAGCATAGGAAAAACGCAGCTCGTCGGAGCTGCGTTTTTGTGTTATTCGTGTGCTTTTAACCAAGCGTCTTTCTTTTCTGCGCCGATGCGTGCGATGTTTTCCTGCGGATATTTGGAATCCGCGCCGCCGTTCGTGTATAAGAAAAAGTTTCCGCTTTCCGTGCGATAAAGGCTTTCTTCGTAACCGCTGCTGTCGCCGAAATTACCGTAAACGAATTTTTTGATGAGTGTGGAAGTTTCCGTGTCGTACATTTTTTTGCAAATAATTTTTTGCATACAATCTCTCCTGTTTGATGATACAACAATTTTACGATAAGTGTGTGCGATTTGTCAATTATAAAAACCTCATTTTGAAAAATTTTTTTCGGGAAATTATAGAAAATATGTCGTTTTTATGGTGATAGCGCATAATTTATCGGCAAAGAGGCTTTTTTCGTAGCTTGCGCTCGTTGTCAAAAAACTTTGGCGCATATTGCTGCGTGTCGTTGTCTTAACGTTGAATATCCGTGATTTTTCCGTTTTCACATTTTGCCGTGTAATATTCCACCTCGTAAAGACGCTCCGCTTTGCGTTTGACGAGTCCGCAAACGTTTGGATCGTCCGTTAGAGTTACAGACTCGTAATCGCCCAAAAACGCGCGAATTTTATCGGCATCGGGTTGCAATTCGTCGGCGAGCAATACTTTGAAATTTGCTCCGATTAAAACGCTCTCGAAAAAGGCGTAGGGGAGCAACTCGTCAATGTCGTCGGCGCGCTCTTCTCGGAGCGAAAATCGGGTTTGAACGCATTCACCGTTCGCGAGCGACCAAATGCAGTCGGCGACGCGTTTGCGACTGTCCGATAGGGGCAAGGTTGCGTTGAGCGTGTTCTCGGACACGGTGCACTCGAGAATTTCTTCGAAAAGCAGGCATTGCGCGTTCAACGCGTACACGGCTATGTGCTTTTTGGAACGCAAAAAAAGGAGACCTGCGTGTTCGGATATGCTGCATTCGGAAAAACAAGGGGGCAGGGTTGCGGTGAAGAAACCTTTTGACGATTCCACGGAGAGCTGGTACGCGCCTTGGCGATAGACGGTGACGAGCGCGTCGGGGAAACGTTCCTGCGCGATGACGCGGATGGTGAAATCGTCGGGCGGAAAATCATGGGCGTACACGGCGATTGCGTCGGGCAATAGATAGACGGAGCAACCGTGCGGTGGCTGAAAGCGTATTTCCTCGGTGAGAAAGAAGCCGACGGGCAGGGCGTGCTCCGGATTGAAGCGGACGTAGACTCGGTCGGTTAAAGAAAGCTCGGCGAAACGTTCGAACGTATCGGTGACGCCGAAATAGACGTTGTTGAAACTGAGCGCGCAAGGCGTAGAAGACAAGAAATAGATTTTCATAATTTACTATATTCCGTTCGAAAAAATAAATGTATAAAAGCGGTATAAAATATAAAAAATTCGTTAATAATTACGATGAAAATTTTTGGTCGGAGGTAATTATGAATAAAATCAACGGTTATACGGAAGAAGAGGCGAAGGATTTGGTGGAGTATATCAAAAACGGCAAACAGAAAGGCAAGACGTTGACGTATTTGTTTGAAAACTACGGTTTGCAACACGGACGCGCGAAGGGAAGCGTGCGAAATTACTATTACGCGCTTATGAAAAACGAAAAACGGGACGAGCGGATTGACAGGCTGTTGGACGGGAGCTCGCTTTCCGTAGAGAAAATTCGGGAATTCACCGACGAGGAGGCGGACGAGGCGATTAAGAGTATTTTGGCAGAGAAGAGCAAGGGCTTGTCCGTGCGGCGAGCGATTTTTAATTTGTCGGACGGAGACGACAAGCTGATGTTGCGCTTGCAAAATAAGTATCGGAATACGTTGAAAAAGCAACCGCAGAAGATAGCCGCGCTCGCGGCGGAGCTCGGGTTGGAATCACAAACGGCGCGAATCGACGAGCGTTCCACAGGGAGTATGCCAAAGCTCCCCGATCGGGATAAATTGAGGCAGAAATTGGAAAACGAAATCAATGCACTTTATGATCGTTTAACGCAGGCGTTGAAGACAGAGAACGAGCGTTTGCGCTTGGAAAATTTACATCTTCGGGAAGAAAACGAGCGTTTGAAGCGTTGTTGATTCGCGCAAGGCAGAGTTGAGATTACGTAAGGGGAAAATAAAACGGAGCTACCATGTATGCGTTGAATATAAAACGTGACACCGTGTATGAGATGAATAAAAACGAGCCGACCGTGTGCGCGTACACGGTCGGCTCGTTCCGTTATGATTTTGCTTTTTTGGAAGCGGTTTTTGTTTTGGGTTTCGGTTCGTTTTGTTCTTGAAGTGTTTCCGAAATCGTTGCGGCATCCTCTTCCAAGTCTTGAATTTTTTCGTCCATGAGCTTGTCCAATTTCGCCTGCACTTCTTGTTGACTTTTTTTTACCAAGGTACGCATTTTGTAATTGTTGGCGGTGAGTACTGCGCCGCCAACCATGCCGAGCAGGACTCCGATTGCAAATTTTTCCATAAGATCCTCCTTTGTAACAGCATGTGACAAAAGTCGGAAAATATACGCGCGGCGGAAAAGTTTTTCTGTTCGAAATGTACGGAAACGATAGACAAAGGCGTATTTTTGTGTTATAATATACCCATGATAAACAAGAGAGCGATTGCCTTCGACATAGGCAACAAAAGGATCGGCGTCGCAACCAGCGATCCGTTTAACGAGTACGCTATGCCCTGCGAAACGTATAATCGTATCGGGAATTTTCGCGCGGACGTAGCCGCTGTGGCGAAACTCGCGGAGGAGCGCGGTGTCGGAGTCATCGTGTGCGGTATTCCGTACAATTTCGACGGCTCGGAGAGTATTCAAACGGTAAAAACGCGTGAATTTATCGAGGCTTTGCGCGGAGCAACGTCGCTCCCAGTCGAGTTGGAGGACGAGCGTTTTACGACGATGCAGGCGCGGGAAACGCAGATTATGGGCGGCGTGAAGCGCGGCGATCGGAAAAAGACGATCGATTCGATTGCGGCGTCGTATATTTTGGAAAGCTATCTCGAAAGGGAAAGAAATAAAAAGACGGAGGAGTCTGTTATGAATAACGAATTGGACGAAGTTTACGAAGACGAGGAATCTCGGATTTTTGAATTGGAGGCAGATGACGGCACGATAGAAAGGCTTTATCATATCGCCACGATCGAGTATAAAGGGGCGATGTATTGCTGTTTCCAAAAAGCCGAGCCGGAAACGGAAGAAGAAGAGGACGAGGTAGTTCTGTTCGCATTGCAGGGCGAGGGTGACGAAGCGGTGCTTTTGCCGTTGGAGGACGAACAGCTCATGGATGAGGTATTTGCGGAATTCTGTCACCAGTATGAGGAGTACGAAAACAGTGAGGAAGCGATGGCTTTGGACGGAGCCGACGAGGACTAATGGCAACGTTCCGTTGCATCGTGACTTTCTATCGTTCATTGAGAGATAAATTTTGCCTGTCGGTGACGAGCGATTTGCTTGTGATAAACAAACAATTCTTCAGTCTGTGAACAGATAGCTCCCTTTACACGAGGAAGGGGAAATCGTGTGTTTAACATATTTTCGCGCGTGCGTGCGGAATCTGTTGGAATTAAAATTGAAAATAAAAATTTTGGAGGTGGCTTTTTATGAAAAAACTCAAGAAACTTTTGCTTGGCGCGTTGACAGTAATGTCACTCGCGTGCGTAGCTTCGGCATGCAGTGTCGGTAGTTCGTCGGCGCATGAACACAGTTACGAATCGAGCGTGACGAAACAGGCAACTTGCACGGAAACGGGCATTAGGACGTTTAGGTGCGGTTGCGGTGACAACTATACGGAAGCAATTGTCGCGCTCGGACACGACAGGGTGCAAGCAGTCGCTAAAGCTTCTACTTGCGTTTCTCGAGGTTGGGACGCTTACGAGTATTGTACGCGGTGTGACTATTCGACGAAAGAATTGCTCCCCTTGGCGGTCAACAATCACGACTTTATGGAACATGACGCCAAAGCTTCCACTTGCTTGTCGCCCGGTTGGGATGCTTACGAGTATTGCTCGCGATGCGACTATACGACGTATAAGGAACTCCCCGCGACGGGACATACGTTCATCAAGGGCGTTTGTACAGATTGCGGTTCGAAAGATCATGAGCACGAATGGGACGAGGGCATTGTGACGACCGCGCCGACATGTTTATTGCCTGGGGTAAAGACCTATACTTGTTGGTGTACGGGAACAAAAACGGAGGCCGTTGACGCGCTCGGGCACGATAAGGTTCAACATGAAGCGCAAAAAGCGACTTGTACGGCAATCGGTTGGGAAGCTTATAAAACTTGTTCTCGATGCGATTATACTACATATGTGGAAATTGCCGCGCTCGGACATGATTATCAGGGAGCAATTTGTTCTCGTTGTCAGGCTATAGATCCCGATTGTATTAGTGAAGGCTTGGCATTTGAGTTATCCGTCGACGGAAAGTCTTATGAGGTGTTGGGGATAGGCTCTTGTAAAGATACCGAAATTGTTATTCCTTCTATTTATAATGAGTTGCCTGTTACTCGGATCGGTAATAGGGCATTCAGTAGGTGTAGTAGTTTGACGCGCGTGGTGATTCCCGATAGTGTTACCGAGATTGGCGGGAATGCCTTTGTGCACTGTAGCGGTTTGACTAGCGTGGTGATCCCCGACAGTGTCATCGTTATCGATGAGTCTGCGTTCAATAACTGTGGTTTGACAATGGTGGTGATTCCCGATAGTGTCAAAAGTATCGGTAGATTTGCGTTTGCTTGTTGTAGCAGTTTGACGAGCGTGGTGATTCCCGACAGTGTCACCGAGATTGGTGATTCTGCGTTTGTTGAATGTAGCAGTTTGACGAATGTTGCGATTCCCGACAGTGTCACCGCCATCGGTGATGATGCGTTTGCCGGGTGTAGCAGTTTGACGAGTATAGAAGTATCTGAAAATAACAAGAAATATAAATCAATAGACGGAAACTTATACAGCAAAGACGGAACGACTTTGATACAATATGCAATCGGTAAAACGGCAACGTCGTTTACCGTTCCGGACAGTGTCACCGATATCGGTAGGTATGCGTTCTGTGCCTGCGATGGTTTGACGAGCGTGACAATCGGCAACGGTGTCACCGGTATCGGGGATATGGCGTTTGCTGTCTGTAGCAGTTTGACGAGTATTACGTTCAACGGCACAAAAGGACAATGGGAAGCAATGGAAAAAGGTAGCAACTGGAAAGAAAATTCTGCCATTAAGACAGTCGTTTGCACCGACGGCACGATTGATTTAGAGTAAAAACATAAAAAAAGGGGTTGTCGGCAAGTTTTCGGACTTGCGACAACCCTTTTGTTTTGCTCGGCATTACTGCGCCTGAACGTTGATTGCGCGGAGTTTTTCGGGGTTTTTCGGATCGGGTTCGGTTTCGAACGAAACCTTTTGCCCTTCCTTCAATCGCCTGTAACCGTCTGCGATAATTGCCGAAAAATGTACGAATACGTCATCGCCGCCCTCATCGTTGGCAATGAATCCGTATCCTTTTTCCGCATTGAACCATTTTACCGTACCTTGACACATAGTTGTGCCCTCCCTTTACAAAAAATTATGTCGTTGGCACATGCTCCGTAGCACTGCATATACTCTTGACAATATGCATTATAGCATACTTTTTTCGGAAAAGCAATACAATTTTTAAAAAAATTCGAATTTTTTCGTTTTTTTGACGGTTTTTGTAAAAAAGATACAAAGTTTTTTCGCAAAAAAACTGTACATCTCGGAAAATGTGTGGTATAATAAAATAGTGAGAATGTAGAATGCTCGTTTTTTCGAGAATCGAAAGAAGAATTTCTAAAATGCAGCATAAGGAGAACATAGAATGATTCGGTTAAAGACTCGTTATGAAGCGGAGTTAATCCCGCATGCGGAGCATCCGCGCCCTCAGGCAGAGCGCAGCGATTGGTTATGCCTCAATGGCGATTGGGAGTTTTGTAAACGCTCTGTGGATAAGACCGTCGTGTACGAGGGAAAGATTGTCGTGCCGTTTTCTCCGGAATCGCTTTGCAGCGGCGTCGCGGAGAACTTTGTCTTGGGACACGGCGAGAGTTTAGTATATAAACGCAAGACGGTGTTGTCGGAAAATTTGCTTCGCGGACGTACCGTCGTGCATTTCGGCGCGGTGGACAGCGAGTGCGCCGTATACTGGAACGGAGTGAAGGTCGGCGTACATAGAGGCGGTTATACGCCGTTCGAGGCGGATATTTCCGCAGTGGCGAAGCTCGGCGAGAATGAGATTGAGGTCGTATGTTACGACGACGCGACGCGGATGTGCGGCGCGCGCGGTAAGCAGAAGGACAAGCGCGGCGGCATTTGGTACACGCCGCAGAGCGGCATTTGGCAGACGGTTTGGATAGAGAGCATGCCGAAGACGTACATTTCCAATCTGCGGATCACGCCGAACGCGGAAGAGAACACCGTTTGTATCGAGGCAGACGGCGGATCTATGGAAATCATCGTCGTGGATGGGGGAAAGGCGATTATTCGCGGAAAGTTCCAAAGTCAAGCGACGTTGCGTTACGATTTCGAGCATTGGTCGCCCGAAAATCCAAAGTTGTATTATTTCATTTTACAGAACGAAGCAGGGGACGTTTTGCGCTCCTATTTCGGGGTACGCTCGTTCGGGAAAGCGGAGGACTCGAACGGGAGAATGCGTTTGACGCTGAACGGGAAACCGTATTTTTTCAACGGCGTGTTGGATCAAGGATATTGGTCGGACGGCATGTTGACCGCGCCTTGCGACAAAGCGATCGTCGAAGAGTTGAAGTTGCTCAAAAGCATGGGATTTAACACTGTTCGTAAACACGTGAAGATAGAACCTATGCGGTGGTATTATCATTGCGATCGACTGGGGTTGGTCGTGTGGCAGGATTTCGTGAACGGCGGCGACGCGTATAAGTTCACGCGGACGGCGTTGTTGCCGTTCTTCGGCTTCAAACACGACGACACGGACTACAAATATTTCGGCAGAGCGAACGTCGCCGGCAGAGAGGAGTTTTTGCAAGCCGCCGACGACACGGTGGACGCGCTGTATAACAGCGTTTGCGTAGGAATGTGGACGTTGTTCAACGAAGGCTGGGGACAGTTCGATTCGGTAACGTTGGCAGAGTGCGTTCGGGAAAAGGATCCGACGCGTATCGTTGACGCGAACAGCGGTTGGTACGATCAAGGGCAACATTGCACGGAAGTGAAGAGTATACACGCTTACTATAAAGGTATGCGCGTTTCGAAAAGAGATCCTCGCCCCGTGATTTTGAGTGAGTTCGGCGGATATTCTTTGAAGATAGACGGACGGACGTTCCAAGAAAAGAAGAATTTCGGATACAAGAAGTTCAAGACGCAGGAAAAATACGTTGCGGCTTTGCAAAAGTTGTATTTGAAAAAAATCTCCAAATTACTGAAAAAGGGTTTGAGCGGTTGTATCTATACGCAAGTTTCGGACGTGGAGGACGAGTTGAACGGACTTCGCACATATGACCGAAAGACGGTAAAGATTCCCGTGGAGAAAATGGCGCGGATCAACAGAATTCTGCAAGATCAATTCAATAATTTATAATCGGAAAAGAGCGTTCGACGTGCAATCGAGCGTTCTTTTTTTGATTAAAACGACGTGGAATACACACACTGTCCGTATGGCAGAAAAAATCGAACTTAAAAAAACGACGTCTTGCATCGTTACGGAAAGTTGCGGAGGCGAGCGTGCGTAAAGGGGAACGAAAAGGCTTTTTTAAGGGAGCGGCTTGGATCGCCTTCGGTGGATTCGCGGCGAAACTCATCGGGGCGGCATATCGAGTTCCGCTGACGAATCTGCTCGGCGGACGGGGATTGGGATTGTATCAACTCGTTTATCCCGTATATTGCATGTTGTTGACGATTTCGGCGACGGGAATTCCGTCGGCAATCGCGAAATTGACGGCAGAACGTCTCGCGCAGGGACAGTCGGACAGGGTTGTGTTTCGGAGTGCGATGCGGCTGTTTTTGGGAATCGGGGCGGCGGGAACGCTCGTAATGGCGGCGATTTCGCCGTTGTTGTCGCGTTTGCAGGGAACGCAAGAGGTGCTCGTCGGGTATTTCGCGCTGGCTCCGTCCGTATTTTTGGTGTCCGGGATCTCCGTGTTTCGAGGCTGGTTTCAAGGGCGCAACGACATGTTCCCGACGGCGGCGAGCGAGATGACGGAACAGATTGTCAAAGCGTCGGTTGGGTTGGTGTTTGTATACCTGTATAGGGGGAATGTACAAAAAACGGTGGTGTTTCTGTTGCTTGCGGTGTCGATTTCGGAACTGGTTACGCTGTTTTTGATGTTATTGTTTTTTCATCGCGTACCTGCTTGTGAGGAATCTGGAAAACAAACAGGCAGGGTTGCGACGAAGGCGATCCTTCGATTGAGCGTTCCGGTGACGTTCAACGCGCTGTTGTTGCCACTCTCGGGGTTGTTGGACAGCATTCTTGTGCCGTGGTTGCTCGGGAAATACGAAGCGGACGCGTTGACGTTGTACGGCTTGTTTTCGGGCGGCGCGACGACCATCGTCAATCTGCCCGTTTCGGTGTGCTATGGAGTGGCGGCGGCGAGCATTCCTGCGGTGGCGCGCTTGAAAGAACCCGAAAAACGGAAAAAACAGATTGGATTTGCGCTCGGCGTGACGCTGGCGGTCGGCGCGGCGAGTATGCTCGCATTATACGTTCTTGCCGCACCTGCCGTGCGTATTTTATTTGGGAGTCTGTCGGAGCGAGAATCGGAAATTTTGGTTCGGCTTGTGAAAACGTTGGCGTTGAGCGCATTAACGCTTTCCTGCGTGCAGACGTTGTCAGCGTGCTTGACGGCGCAGGGAACACCGCAATATGCCGCATTGTCCATGTTGATTGCGGTGACGGTAAAGACGGGCGCGTACGTGTGGCTTTTGCGAAAACCGGAAATTTCCGTTTTCGGCATGGCGTATGCCGTCAACGCCTGTTATTTGGTTGCATTTTTTTTCGATTTATTGTATAATTTAGCGGTAAATAAAAAAAGAACGCAACGAAAGGAGCAGAAGGAAGAAGTATGATTACGGTAATCGGTTTAGGTGTGGAGAAAGGCGATTTGTCGAAACGCGGAGAATCGCGTATTGCGGAAGCGGTGAGGCGCGGAGACGCCATCGTCGTGCGTACGGCAAAAACACGTTCCTATCAAACGGTGACGGAGCTCGGCGTGGAGCATACCTGTTTGGATTTCGTTTATGAAAATAGCCGAAACTTCGCCACACTTGCGAAGAATCTCGCCAAAGCCGTGATGTCGTTCGGTGAAAATACCGTCTACCTTGTGGACGGAGCCGTGACGGAGGATAATTCCGTGAAAGCGTTGAGCAAGCGTTTGCGCGGAAAACTGGAAATTATCGACGGCGTGTCGAAAGTGACCGCGCTCGTACGGGCGGCAGGGTTTGCGTCTTGTTCCTACACGGCGGTGTCCGCCTATGAATTGGAAGAGGTTGCCCGAAAAGGCGATATCGGACTTCCGTTGGTTGTGTATGACTTGGACGACGGCGTATTTGCGAGCGACGTGAAGCTCTTGCTCGGCGATTTGTTCGGGGAGGAAACGACGGTGAAATATCTTTGCGACGGCAAAGCCAAGAAAATACCTCTGTATGAATTGGATAGACAAAAGTCGTACGACTATACTTCTGCCGTTGCGATCGAAGCGATCGATCTGCTCGATAAAAAACGTTTCGGGTTGACGGATTTGCAGGGGATCGTTACGAGACTTCGCGCCCCCGACGGCTGCCCGTGGGATAAGGTCCAGACGTGCGAAAGCATAAAAATGTCGGCGGTGGAAGAGGCGTATGAGCTGGTAGACGCCATCGATCAGGCGGACGACGATAAGATTTTGGAAGAAACGGGCGATTTATTGCTGCAGGTGGTGTTTCATGCCGTGATGAAAGAGGAAACGGGGGCGTTCAATCTGACGGACGTCGTGACGGGAATTTGTCAAAAACTTATTTTCCGCCATTCGCACGTATTCGGCGAGGATAAGGCAAAGGATGAAACGAGCGCGCTGTCCGTTTGGGAAAAAAATAAAATGACGGAAAAACATCAGGTCACGTATGCGGATTCCGTCAACGACGTGCCGAAATGTTTCCCTGCCGCCATGCGAGCGCAAAAAATCGGAAAGCGCGCTGCGAAAGCCGGCATGGATTTTGCCGACGTTTCATCGGCGGCGGCTCGCGTGGTATCGGAATTGGAAGAATTTTCGGAAGCTTATGGGAGCGGTAATTCGACGGAAACGGAAAAGGAGCTCGGCGACGTGCTGTTCGCGGCGGTCAACGTGGGCAGAAAGGCAGGTTGCGATTGCGAAAAAGCGTTGAAAGAGAGCGCGGAACGCTTTGCGGCGCGATTCACTGAAGCGGAGTCGTTGGCACTCGCCGACGGAAAGATCGTGACGAAACTTTCCGAATCGGAGTGGGACGAATATTACGTAAAAGCGAAGGCGGCGTTACGGTCGCGCGAGTAAAACGGTAGGGGCAGGTATGCGTTTACATACATTGAAAGTAGGAAATGTTACGATAAAAAACAACGTGTTGCTTGCGCCGCTCGCAGGGTACACGAATTACGCGTTCCGCAGGCTTTGTAAGTCCTACGGGGCAGGACTTTGCTATACCGAAATGGTCAGTGCGAAAGGCTTGAAGTACGACAGTGCAAATACGAAAGACTTGCTGTACACGGACGAAAATGAGGGACTTTGCGCCGTGCAGTTGTTCGGGAGTGAACCCGATATTTTACGCGCTGCTTGCGAGCGCGAGGAATTGTCGCCTTTCCCGATCGTGGATATCAACATGGGGTGTCCCATGCCGAAGATTTACAAAAACGGCGAGGGGAGCGCGTTGCTCGAGAACCCTGCGCTCGCAGAGAAAATCGTTTCGGAATGCGTGAAGAGCGGCAAAATCGTGACGGTAAAATTTCGTATCGGAATTACGGCGGAAAAATTAATTGCGGCGGAGTTTGCCAAGCGAATGGAGGGAGCCGGCGCGAGTTTAATCACCGTCCACGGCAGAACGAAGGACAAAATTTATTCGGGCGAGGTGAATTATAAGGAGATAGCGGCGGCGAAAAATGCCGTGTCCATACCCGTCGTGGCGAACGGTGGTGTTTTTTCGGACGAAGACGCGGAAAAATTGTTGTCGGAAACGGGTGCGGACGGCGTTATGGTGGCGAGGGCGGCGTTGTTCGATCCGCAGATTTTCTGCGCGTTGACGGGGGTGCCGACGGAGAGTCGTTTGGAAATGTTCAAAAAGCAAACGGAGTGGACGCGGCAAACCTGCGACGAGCGATTTACGGTGGTCTTTTTGCGCAAGATGGCGGCGTTTTACGTCAAGGGCGAACGAGGAGCGGCGGCATTTAAGGAGAGGTTGTTCCGCGCGCAAACGACGGAGAAGATTTTAGACATTGCCGAAGAAATCTGGGGATAAATTTTTAGGTTTTGTGGGAATTGCGTGAATTTTTAAATTATTGGAAAAAAATTCGGAAAAACTGTTTACATTCCGTTTTGTTTATGGTATAATATATTTGGTGGAGAAAGGCGTCGCGAGGGCGTTCTTTCCCCGAATAACGGAAACTTATCCGTAGTATAAAACAAGAAAAAATAATAACATTTTAAGGAGATATCATTATGACGAACAACAAGAAAGTGCTTCAATTCGTTGGCGATGTGCAGGCATTCGCGCAACCCGATAAAGTGGTTTGGATTGACGGCAGTGACGTGCAGAGAGACGCGTTGAGAGAAGAAGCTTGCGCTACCGGCGAGATGATCAAGCTCAACCAGGAAAAATTGCCCGGTTGTTATTATCACAGAACGGCTGAAAACGACGTGGCGCGTGTGGAAGACAGAACGTTTATCTGTTGCGAGAACGAAGAGGACGCGCTTCCTCATTCCATTGTAAAATGGAAAGCGCCCAAAGAAGCTTACGCGATGGTAAACGAAATCGCGAAAGGCGCGTACAAGGGTAGAACGATGTACGTTATTCCTTATTCGATGGGTGTTGTAGGTTCGCCTTTCTCGAAAATCGGTATCGAAATCACCGATTCTATTTACGTCGTGCTCAACATGATGATCATGACGAGAGTCGGTACTATGTGCCTTGACCAACTCGGCGAAAACGGAGACTTCGTAAAAGGTTTCCATGCAAAGTGCAACGTGGATCCCGAAAAGAGATACATCATGCATTTCCCCGAAGACAATACGATCATTTCCGTGAACTCGGCTTACGGCGGCAACGTATTGCTCGGTAAAAAATGTTTCGCGCTTCGTATCGCTACCAACCTCGGTAAGAAAGAAGGCTGGATGGCAGAGCATATGCTTATCCTCGGCGTAAAGCGTCCTCAGGATAAGGAAATGAAGTACGTAGCGGCGGCATTCCCTTCCGCTTGCGGTAAGACAAACCTTGCAATGTTGATCCCTCCCAAGCAGTATCTCGATGCAGGATATCAGGTACAATGCGTAGGTGACGATATCGCGTGGATTCGCGTGGGCGAAGACGGCAGATTGTGGGCATGCAACCCCGAGAACGGTTTCTTCGGCGTTGCGCCCGGTACGAATGAAAAATCCAACCCCAACGCACTCGCTTCGACGAGAGAGGGCACGATCTTCACGAACGTAGCTTTGAATCCTGCAGACAACACCGTTTGGTGGGAAAAATTGACGAAGGAAGCCCC
>CAYZOF010000044.1:0-17114 GCA_964479935.1 uncultured Clostridia bacterium
CGTGATATTTGGGATGAATATCAGCTTTCATTTTTACACCTCGCTGTTTGTTTTTGTTTTACTTTACTTTTCAATTATAACGCTTTTTTTTATCCTCGTCAACTGTTTTTAGCGCGAATTTGTAAAAAATAGTTGCAAATTTATTAAAAATGCGTTATACTTATTTCGTTCACGACATGACGCGTCCTTTTCGCGCGTTAAATTCCGCCGTGAACGATAAAGGAAAACGGACTTTATGAAAGTTTGGCAATTGGCTTATCCACACAATATACAACACGTCACCGCTTCGGATCTGAAGCTCACGTCGGATAAAGTAAAGGTAAAAGTAACGAAAGCACTCCTCTCCGAATCGGACGTCGGGGTCTATTCCGGCTCCATTAAGGTGCAGGCACCCTTTATTCCCGGCAGATTTGCAATCGGGCAAGTCACCGAAGCGAACGAAGACTCCTTCGTCAAAAAAGGCGAACGCGTTTACCTTGCCGGCGTCACCGAAGACGAATGTGCCCCCGACGGATTGCGCGTCGCAGGCGAAACCGCCGACGGATTCTACCGCGATTTCGTGCTTGCCGGGGTAGACGACGTGTATTCGCTCCCGGCGTCCGTCTCGGACGAAGCGGCATTCCTCATAGACGCTATCGCGCTCGCAGAACACGTCGTAGACGAATTGCACGTAGACGTCGGGCAACACGTTTTGGTTTTGGGCGGAGGATTATACGGAAATATTCTTTGTCAGATCCTCATTTATCACCGCGCCGTACCGATTTTGGCAGACAACAACGCGGAACGCTTGGCTCGTGCGAGAAAATGCGGCATTTATTACACTTTCCCCAACGACGACACGCTGAAAAATAAGGTATTGGAGATTACCGGCGGCAAACTCGCCGACGTGGCGGTATATCTGGCATTCGCCAATCGTTGCGAACCCTCCGTGCTGTTCCCCCTCGTCAAGCGCGACGCATACGTGGCGTTCTGCTCGCTGACGGGAAAGAGCTTGCCCGTCAACCTCGAATACGCGCTCAAAAATAACGTCACGATTAAAGGCATCACCGAAAGCCGCGAATTCGTTTCCACCGCCATTAACTTATTGGCAAACAAAGCGGTCAACTTCTCGGAATTTTCCATTAAAAGCTATCGCGAAGAAGAATTACCCGACTTGTTGGAAAAATATGCCGCTCTATACGCCAGCGGCGCGAATTTGCCCGAACAGCTCGACATCATTAAATTCATTTTCTAAGGCTGCGCCTACAAGGAGAAACTACCATGAAAATCGTAATCGCTTCGGATATTCACGGCTCGGCATATTGGTGCAAATTGCTTTTGGAAGCGTTCGAATCCGAGTCGGCGGATCGATTATTGTTGCTCGGCGATCTGCTCTATCACGGACCGCGCAACGATTTTCCCGACGAATATGCACCCAAAAAAGTTTTTGAGATGCTGAATGCCGTCAAGGAAAAAATTACCTGCGTACGCGGAAACTGCGACAGCGAAGTCGATCAAATGATGCTCGACTTCCCGATTCTGGCGGATTATGCGTTGATCAATGACGGAGCTCATGTCTTGTTTGCCACCCACGGTCATCTGTTCAACGCAGACATGCCCCCCGTCGCAACGCTGAACACCGTACTTTTGAACGGGCATTTCCACCTTCCCGAAAACAAACGAACGAACAACGGTTTGTTATACGCAAATTGCGGTTCGGTCGCATTGCCGAAAGCGGACGCGCCCCATTCCTACATCGTATACGACGACGGTACGCTATATTGGAAAGATTTGGAAACGAACGGTATTTTCGATTGCCTGACTTTATAAGTCTTACCCTTTTCATCGAACTATAAACCAAAAGCCGCAGGCGAATGCTCCCTTGCGGCTTTTATTGATACTCGATATCTTTTAATAACGAGAAAATTTACATCCGCAAAAATCTTGTCGATACAAATCGTACTCGCGTGACAACTCGATCGAACGATGATATCCGCCCCGTTTCTTAAAATCCGAATATAAGTACGGAATATCGTATTCCTCGGACAGACGTTCCCCTATTTCATTGAGCCATTCCGCATTTTTGTAAGGACTGAGCGTCAAGGTCGTCCCGAAAAAGTCAAAACCTTCCGCCCTTGCCGTTTCCGCCGTTTTTCGCAAACGAAGCTCGTAACACGCATAACAACGCTTCCCTCGCTCGGGTTCGAGCTCCAGTCCTTTTGCCATATTCAAAAAAGCCGCCTTATCGTGGTCGCAATCCAAAAACTCCCCCCAGCCGGTTTCTCGCAGAAAGCGTATTTGCTCGTTTTTTCTTTTTTGATATTCAATCTCATCATCAATATTAGGATTATAATACAATAAAGTGATTTTAGCGTCGTTTTTTAAGCGTTCCAAACACGCAGACGAGCAAGGCGCGCAACAACTATGCAGCAATATGGTGGCGTCGCTCGAAAAACTTTTCAATTGTTCCGTCATTAAAAGGTCGTAATTT
The DNA here is from genome assembly GCA_964479935.1 of uncultured Clostridia bacterium. Classification (GTDB taxonomy): domain Bacteria; phylum Bacillota; class Clostridia; order Christensenellales; family Borkfalkiaceae; genus Scatosoma. Next base: position 2,471 of record CAYZOF010000044.1, read on the forward strand.
CGTTTCATACCTACATTATACGCGTCCGCGAAAGTTTTGTCAATCTTTTTGTGTGAAATTTTCATGATATGAGTTGACCAGAACGCAGAAATGAGGTATAATAAAAGCGTTATGAATATACTGATTCCCGTGGCATTCGGCCTCGAACAAATTACCAAAAGACAACTCGCCGCGTTAGGGTACGAAAAAGCTCCTGCGCAAAACGGCAGAATCGAACTTTGCGGCGATTGGCAAGATATTGCGCGACTAAACGTTCGGCTCCGTTGCGGAGAACGCGTGCTGATCTCCCTCGCTCGTTTTACCGCGACGACTTTCGACGAATTATACGACGGCGTTTACAATATCCCATGGGAAAGCTATCTGCAAACGGATTCGCGCATTCTCATGGACGGTAAGAGCGTACAAAGCGTCCTCGCCGCCGTGAAAGCCATCGGCGGCGTCGCCAAAAAAGCCGTCATTCGCCGCTTGGGCGACAAACTTCCTAAAGGCAGAGCGACGTTTTCGGAAACGGGAGCGCGTTCCGTAATCGGCGTCGCGATTTTCAAAGACGGAGTCACCGTAACCCTCGACACGTCGGGAGACGGATTACATAAACGCGGCTACCGCTCGCTGGCGTACTCCGCGCCGCTAAAGGAAACCCTCGCCGCGGCAATGATCGATGCCTCATTTTACAACCCGGAACGCGATATCGAAAAGCCGTTCGCCGACCCGTTTTGCGGTAGCGGCACGTTACCGATCGAAGCGGCAATGAAAGCGTTAAATCTGGCACCGGGCGCGCGAAGAGAATTCGATTTCGAGCACTGGACATGCACGCCGAGCGGCGTACTCTCGCGAGCGCGAGAAGAAGCTCGCGATTTAGAAAAACGAACGGCAAAACCCGTGATTTTCGCCTCCGACGTCAATTCGAAAGCGATTTCGATCGCCGAATATCACGCAAAACGCGCCGGCGTGGAAAAAAATATTCGATTTTCCGTCGCGGACGCCAAAAATTTTGCGAGCGAGATACCCTACGGCGTATTAATTTCCAATCCGCCTTACGGAGAACGCCTGTCCGACGAAAAGGAAGTGCGCGTCCTGATGGCAGACTTCGGAAAAACGTTCCGACGGCTCCCCGATTGGAACGCCTATTTGCTTTCGTCCTTGCCCGAATTCGAGCGATATTTCGGAAAACGCGCGGACAAAAAGAAAAAAATCTTCAACGCAAACCTCTCCTGCGGTCTGTACGAGTATTTCGGACGACCGCCGAAAGAAAATAACGAAAAATAACGGGAGGCTGACCATTATGGCATTTTTATACACGCGCGCGGCCTTGCAGAAAACCATAAAAGACATTCGAAAAATCGAAACGCTCCTTTGCGTTTGCAGTCATATCCTTGCAATCGCCGCGCCGCTTATCGCCGTTTTGCAAAAACGTCCCGTTCTGTCCGTACATATCGCATTGCTCGTTTTATCGATTGTTTTTGCCGTCGTGACTATTTGCACGCGCAAAAAAGAAAATAAACAAACGACGAAAAAAGCAAAGCGAACGCTCCAATGGATTCGGCGCGCTTTGCGCGGCGTCAATCTTGCTTTCATTTTCTACGGTTTTGCGATATCGCACGGAAAAACGTTCGACGTATCCGCCGTTTTCTCGCTATTTAACGCCATCGCTTGGAGCGCGGAACTGTTGTTGTCGCTCCTCATCGACGCCGTAGAAAAGCGCGCGGAATACTTCTTGCAAGGCTTTATGGAGGACGTAAAAGACGTACCGTTTCTCAATAATTTCGTCGCCAACGGTTTGAATCGAGAATTTGCTTACGGCGACGCGAAATCCCGAGAGATTTCGGAACTGGAGCAAATCATCGCCGAGCATAAAGACGAGTGGAACGCGAAAAAGCTCGAAAACAAACAAAAAAATGTATTACGGAGAAAGCTCCGCCGTAAAGAACGGACGATTTCTCTGTTGCGCAAATTTCAACGCAAAAAACCCAAAGACAATTAAGGAGCCGATATGTTAGACTACACAAAAGCCGCATTTCAACAAATTGCGGAACGTTTCAAACGTTTGGATTTTTATCGTAGCGTCATCACGCAGAGTATTTACATAACCTATCTTGCCTATGCCTTGATCGCCGACGTGGGAAACGTCATCGCGAACGCGATCCTGTTGCCGCTCGCCGCGGCGTATCTTCTCTTTTACGTCATCGCGTACCTGCGTACCGCCAAACGAACCATTCGAAAACGCGTAAAACGAATTTTCAGACGGAGCAAACAAATCGTAAAAATTCTCTCCCTCGGCATACTGGCTTACGGAATCGTCGTCACCGCATATGAACTCCGCCCCCTGTCCCTATTTTTTACGACGCTCATGGCGGTCGGTTTGCTGGTGCAAATTCTATTCGAATTCCTGTTTCATCTCATCAAACGCAAAGCAAAACGCTTCGTCAAAACGCTGGAAGCCGACTTCGCGCCGCTCTCCTCTATCACACGACTCTTCCACAAAAACACACAAGAAAACGTCCCCGAAGAAGCCTTCGAGGACGATGAAGATACGATATGGAATATCTAACGAAAAATACCAAACGACCGTCCGAAAAGTTTCGTTTTTCGGGCGGTCGTTATCCGTCAATCGGCATTCCGCGCTCTATTTTGCTCGCCGTCCGACGCTTGCTTGGAAGGACACGCAGCGTTCGTACAACCGCTACAGCCACAGCCGCAACCGCCCTTCCCACTCTTTTTTCGGCGTACCGTGTACGCGATGACGCCGGCAACAAACGCTACGGCTAACCCGATAATCACATAATCAATAGGTTTCATAGTTACTCCTTATTTTGTTCAATACCTGCCCGTCTCATTTTCGTCAACGAGACAGGCAGGTATGAGGTTATTGAAAAAATCGAAATCACTGTAAGCAAGAATTATTTCGTTTTATAAAGCGGTTTTTCCTTTTTATTCATCGCTTTATTGTACAAGACGATACCAACGGTAACGAGAACCGCCACGACGACCCAAATCGCCAAAGTCCACGTAAACTCCCCGACGGTGTAGACGATCGTCGCAACCAGATAGGAAACCACGATCCAGAACAAAAGCGTCCACTTGAACTTTTCTTTCCCGATTTCTGCCCTTGCCGTAGCCACCGCCGCAAAACAAGGAATCGTCAACATATTGAACGCTATGAAAGAGATCAAAGCCGGTACGGTGATGCCCGTTTCTTGAATCATAAGCACGACTTCCGCGACGCCTTCTTCCGTTCCTTCGAACCCCGAAACGATACAAGCCGCCAACGCACTGAACGTTGCGATAACGTTCTCTTTCGCGATCAAACCCGTGATTGCCGCAACCGCGAACATCCATCCGTAGGAGCTGAGCTGCGAGCCGAACCCGAGCGGCGTGAAGATCGGAAGAATCAATTTACCGATCGACGCAAGAATGGAACTATCCATTCCCTCAACGCCGACGTACGTCCAATCCCAAGCAAAATTCGACAAGAACCAGATCACGATCGTCGAAGCAAAAATGATGGTAAACGCTTTCTGAATGAAGTGCTTCGCTTTATCCCAAAGGTGCAACAACAAGTTCTTTGCGCCCGGCATATGATACAAAGGAAGTTCCATAATGAACGGAGATGCTTCGCCTCGCATCGTGGTATTTCTCATAATCAACAACGCCACGAGTGCCGTCACGATTCCGAGTATATACATACCGTACGTAATAACGTCCGCATTTCCGACACCGAATTGCTGTACGATACCGCCGGAAATCGCCGTCAAAATGGGCAATTTTGCTCCGCAGGAGAAGAAAGGAATCACTCGAACCGTCGCCTGACGCTCTCTCTCGTCCGCCATCGTACGGGTATTGATCATTGCAGGCACGGAGCAACCGAATCCCATGATCATGGGCATAAACGCTCTGCCCGAAACGCCGAAACGACGAAAAATTCTATCCAACATGAACGCTACACGCGCCATGTAACCGCTGTCCTCCAAAATGGAGAAGAAAAGGAACAATACGAGAATCTGAGGCAAGAAAGAAAGCACAGCAGCCAAGCCGCCCCAAATACCGTCACAAACAAAGCCGGAAATCGCTTCGCTCGCGCCGAGCGCTTCCATGCCCAAACCGAGCCATTCCCCGATCTTATCCGTCAGCAAAGCAAGCGCATTGCTTAAGATCACGCCCGGAGAATTCAAGCCACCGCTAAAGAACACGCCTTTCGCCGCCGAGCCTTCCGCTCCGCACCATTCCCCGAAAGAAGGAATGATATTCCCCAAGTAGAATAAGTTTTCAGAGAACGTGAAGTGGAAGATAAAGAACATAATCACAAGGAAAATGGGTATTCCTGCCCATTTATTCGTCAAGACTCTGTCCGCCTTATCGGACGCGGAAAGCGTTCCGTGCGTATGCGCTCTCGCCCTCGTCAACGTCGTCGAAAAATGCGCCGTGATGTACTTATACCGCGCGTCGGCAATCGCCGCCTCCGCATCTCCGTCGTAACCGTCCTTCTTGGTTACGTTCTCATCGATAAACGCCTGCACTGCGCGCGCTTCTGCCGGATGGTTCTTGATCTCGATCTCGTCCTTTTCCACCAACTTCACCGCGTGGAACAAAGGCGCGCTGACCTCTTTCAGTTTCAATGCGATTTCCGCATTCGCAATCGCCGAACCCAATACCGAGTGCCGCAAGACACTTTCTCCCGAGCGTTTGAGCGCAACCGCTTCCAACGCTCGTTTCATCAACTCGTCCACGTTCGTGCCGCGAAGCGCGGAAATTTCCACTACGGGGAATCCGATACGCTTTTCCAGCGTCTTGACGTCGATTTTGTCTCCGTCTTTTTCCAATACGTCCGTCATGTTCAAAGCCACGACCAACGGAACGTCCAATTCCATAAGTTGCGTCGTGAGATAGAGGTTACGCTCCAAATTCGTAACGTCTACAATATTGATGATACAGGCAGGATCTTCCTCCAACAGGAAATTTCTTGCGATAACTTCTTCGGGCGTATACGGGGAGAGCGAATAAATCCCCGGCAAGTCCACGATTTCCACGGGATGACTGCCTTTTTTATACGTACCGACACGTTTGTCAACGGTTACGCCGGGCCAGTTGCCTACATGCGCCGTACTGCCCGTCAACGCATTAAACAACGTAGTCTTCCCCGAGTTAGGGTTCCCTGCTAATGCAAATTTTAACATAAATTATGTACTCCTTATTTTTTTACCATTTATTCCATTTCCACCTGCGCGGCTTCCGCCTTACGCAAAGTCAATTCATATCCTCGAATAGAAATCTCGATCGGATCGCCGAGCGGTGCTTTTTTGCGAAGATAAATCTCCGCCCCCGGGGTGATACCCATATCGAACAAACGTCTGCGAACAACGCCCTCGCCCCTGACTGCCTTCACTTTTCTCTTCTCGCCTATCGAGAGTTGCGATAAAAGTTTCATTGTTGCCTCCATTGAAATTTATTTTTTAACCATGGTTAAGTTTTTATTTAAAAGAAAAAGCGGAACAAACCGTTTTGTAAGTATATTATAGCACTATTCAATGCCGTTGTCAACAAAAAATAAACCTTGGTTAAAAAAATCTTGAAAAATTTTCTAATTTTTTCCCCTATACATTATTATATTATAAAAAATATACGAATATGTCCTATTTTTCGCCGACCTCAATGCTTCGACGGCTGTTTGCGCATTTCCGATTCCCATTACAAGCAATTTGCTCGAGCGAGATTCAGGAAATTACTTCCCGAATCTGCCGTCGTCGCTTTCCGTTATATCGGCAAGCATTTGCGTCAATAATCGATTTGCCGCGTCGTAGTCCTTTTTTTCTACTAATTTTTCGAGCGAATCTTCCCTATACACAATTCTCGTAAACCACAACGCATGGTAAAGCGTGTAGATAATCCAAGCCGCCTTCGATTCTTTTTCGCTCAATTTTCGGACGGAAAGATACCCGTTCAAAAACGTCGGAAAGAGCTCCTCGCAATAGCTTCGCTCCGCGCCTTCGGGAAGATCCATTTCATAAGCCGTCAACAATCCTTCCATTACAAGGTCGGAAATCAACACTTCGTCCCCGGCGTTATTGTAGTCAAAAATAGTAAGCACATCCGCGTCACAAACGAGATTGTTAATGGATATATCGCCTTGCACGGCAGCCTTCGGGAGTCTGTTCCACACCGCACGGAGTGCCGCTATTTTTTCGTCGTGCAACGTCTTGATTTGCTCCACGATCGTTTGGTCAAGCTTTTCGTTTGCCCCGATTTTACAAAAACTCTCAAAGGAATCCACATCGTTCCCATACGCGGCGGAAAATAGCGTTCCGCAACCGATCGTACATCGGTTTTCGATGGAGAGCGTATGCATACGCGCCATCAACGCACCGATTTTATAAGAAATATCGGTATTGATTTCTTTGATTTCTTCGCCGCACCAATCCTCCACGGTGACGTTGCACGGAAGACCGTTATAGACATACTCGTTACAGTAAGCTCCGTTCGCCATATATCGTCTCGGCGTTTTTATTCCGTTTTGTCGCATAAATTCCGAAAACGCACTTTGCTTTTCGATTTTATCGCGCGCTTCGAGCAGCTTCTCCTCTTCGCGCAAAAACTTAACGACAACGCGTTTCCCGTTTTCGAGCCGAACGGATAAAATAATCTTGACAAGATTATTCCCGTGGTAGTTAATGTATTCCTTTGACTCGCTGAAAGTCTCGTCCATTCCATATAATTTCAGAACGGAACGAATCACGTCTTCTTGAACTTTTTGTTTTTCTTCCATCCAATCGATTCCTTAATCAACTATCCATTTTTACTGCAGTCTTCATCATCGAAAACGTTTCTTCGGAAATCAAATGTTCCATTCGACAAGCGTCTTCTTCCGCCGTAGCGGCGGAAACGCCGTTTTTAATCAAATAATCCCGAATAATGCAATGCTTTTCGTAAACGACTTCCGCATACGCCTTGCCCGTTTCGGTAAGATACAGATGCTTGCCCTCTTCATATATGTACCCTTTTTCGAAAAGCAATTTCATCGCTTTGTTCACCGCCGCCTGCGAAACCCCCATACGCTTTGCCACGTCTATACGGTGCACGATAGGCAATTCCTGACCGAGCGTCAAAATACTTTCCAAATAATCTTCTTCCGATTGATGGTTTTTGGTATAAGTACTCATCGTTCACCTCCCTTCTCTTTCATTCCGCACATGATAGGCGCCTTCCGACTCAACGCAACCATGGGTATGTCATTTAATCTGTTCACAATTCATTTCGTACATGGTATGCTAATTTTTTATTCAACGCAACCATGGTATAGGTTTTTACGCATATAACACCGTATTTCGACGGTTATAAGACGAGCGTAGCGTCGCCGAAGGAAAAGAACCTATACTTTTTCTCCACCGCATATTTGTAGACGTTCAGAATTTCCTCTCGCCCCGTCAGACACGCCACCAACATGATGAGCGTACTCTCGGGCAAATGGAAATTCGTAATCAAACCGTCCACGCACTTCATTTTATAGGGCGGATACAAAAAGATTTCCGTATTTCCGTGGCAAGCGCGCACCATGCCGTTTTCGTCGGCAACGCTCTCCAACGTCCGCACCGAAGTCGTTCCCACTGCTATCACGCGGCGACCTTCGCGCTTTGCTCGGTTGATTATCTCCGCCGACCGTTCTCCGATTTGATAATATTCGGAATGCATTTTGTGGTCGGTGATAATCTCCTCGTTCACGGGACGGAACGTCCCCAAGCCCACGTGCAACAAGACGTCAACGATTTCTATGCCCTTTGCCTTAATTTTCTCCAAAAGCTCTTGCGTGAAATGCAATCCTGCCGTCGGAGCGGCTGCCGAACCGTCTACTCGACTATACACGGTATTATAGCGAGCTTGATCCTCCAGTTTTTCTTTGATGTAAGGCGGCAAAGGCATCGTCCCCACACGCGACAGCACGTCTTCGAACGCACCCTCATAGGAAAATTCAATAATCCGTTCTCCGGAATCGGTGATATCCCGAACAACAAACGACAGCTCGTCCCCGATCGTCATTTTCGTACCGATTTTTCCCTTTTTCCCGGGGCGCATCAATACTTCCCATGTATCGAGCTCGAGACGTTTCAAAAGGAGCACCTCGACCGAACCGCCGTGCTCGGTCCGCGCATACATACGCGCCGGAATGACTTTCGTATTATTTACGACCAACACATCACCTTCGTGCAAATAATCGACCACGTCGCGAAAAATTTTATCCGTTATCGTTTTCGTCTGCCTGTCATACACCAACAATCGCGAAGAATCGCGCGGCTCCGCCGGCGTTTGCGCTATCAACGATTCAGGTAAATCATAATAAAAATCACTTTTTTTGTATTGTATTTTCTCTTCCATATCTCTCCGTAAGCTCAGGGGCTCCGAGTCCGTTCAAACCGCTACTCCTCCGATTCGAAAATCGAAATCTGCCGACGCGCTTTTACGCTCGGCTGTAATCCCATATGCGCATAACCGTCTTTCAGACAAATACGCCCTCGCGGCGTACGCGCGATAAAACCCAACTGCAACAAATACGGCTCGTAAACGTCCTCGATGGTATTCGCGTCCTCGTTGATCGTCGCCGCCAATGTTTCCAGTCCGGTCGGGCCACCGCCAAACTTCTCGATCAGCGCGCGAAGCAAGCCTCTGTCCGTTTCGTCCAGCCCCAACTCATCGATTTCCAGCTTCGACAATGCAAATCGAGCGTCCTCGCGCACGACGTGGTCGTTCCCTTTTACGAGCGAAAAATCTCGCACTCGTTTCAACAAACGATTCGCAATACGCGGCGTACCGCGGCTACGCCGCGCGATCTCTGCCGCCGCGTCGTCGTCTATCTCGATTTCCAATGCTTTCGCGGAACGAGTAACGATCTCCTGCAATTCCTGCGGCGTATACATTTCCAATCGGTTGATAATGCCGAAACGGTCGCGCAAGGGCGCAGCCAACATTCCCACGCGCGTTGTCGCGCCGATCAACGTAAATTTTTTCAACGAAAAACGAATGTTTCGCGCCGACGGTCCTTTTCCCACGATGATATCGAGCGCGTAATCCTCCATGGCGGAATACAAAATCTCCTCCACGGAACGATTCAATCGATGGATTTCATCGATAAACAACACGTCCCCGTCGTTCAAATTCGTCAAAATTGCCGCCAAATCCCCGGAGCGTTCTATCGCCGGACCGCTCGTCAACTTGATCGATACGCCCATTTCGTTCGCAATAATGTGCGAAAGCGTGGTTTTCCCCAATCCGGGAGGTCCGTATAAAAGCACGTGATCGAGTGCCTCGCCGCGCGCTTTTGCCGCAGCTATATAAACGCTGAGATTCTCTTTCACCTTACGTTGCCCGATATAATCCGACATCGTTTTCGGTCGAAGAACGTTCTCTTCCGCGTCGTATTCCGTTTTTGTCCCGACTAATAAATTGTCTTCGCCGTAGTCAAAATCATCTTCAAACATATTCTCATCCTATTATCGAGATTTTATATCGTTTATAAATAAGATTGGATCTAATTAAAAGTAAATATCCGAAAAAATCGCTTAAACGCCGCCCTGCAACGCTTTCATGATAATCTCTTCGACCGTCGTTGCGCCCAAGTCGTGTGCTTTCTTCACCGCTTGCGCGCTTTCTGCACGAGTGAACCCAAGTCCCATCAACGCCGAAACGGCGTCCTCGTCCTGCGGCGAAAGTTTGACCGTCGCGGCATTATCCGTCGCCGCCGAAAGCGCGTCACCGCTCGCCGTGAGAATTTCCGCCGCAGAAATTTTTCCGTGCAATTCCAAAACGATTTTTTCCGCCGTCTTTTTACCCAAGCCTTTCACCGCGCTGAGCCGCTTCACGTCCGCCGTCGCAACCGCTTGCGCAAAGTCGTCCGCACTCAACGACGCCAAAATGGAAATCCCCATTTTCGGCCCGACACCCGAAACGGAAATCACCTTCAAAAACAATTCCTTTTCCCGCGGCGAAGCGAACCCGAACAACGTCGCACCGTCTTCTTTTATCTGTAAGTACGTGTACAACTCCCCGACTTCGCCCTGCGTCAATTTCGCAAAAGCTCCGCTCGAACAATACACTTCATACCCCACGCCGTTCACGTCCAAAATTGCCGTTTCCTGCGCGATTGTCAACACTCTTCCTCTCAAATACGCTATCATTTTTTCATCTCTCCGTCGTCCTTTTTCGTCCGCGTTACGCTCATTTTTCGTTGTTTCGGAGCTACGCTCACCCCTTTTCCGAGCGAAGCCCTGCCCACGCCCGTAACGCCTGCGATTCCCGTCGCTTTTTGCAATGCGCTCGCGTTGGCGGCTGAAGAAAAACCGCCGCTCGTCTTGCCGCGGCTCGAACGCCGCGCGCCTGCCGCCATCAGTTCTTGATACGCCGTCTGCGGCGTGGCAGCATTTTGCCCTTTCGCACGCGTCATATTCCCGACCGCGAACAACTCCCCGAATCTGCTCGCCGAAGCATGACAAAGCGCGATTGCTAACGCGTCTGCCGCGTCGTCCGGTTTCGGAACGGTCTTCAAATGCAACAACGACGTCACGACCGCCTGCATCTGCTTTTTATCTGCCCTGCCGTACCCCGTCAACGCCTGCTTGATCTGCATCGGCGTGTATTCATATAATCTGCCGCAAGCCTTCACACAGGTCAGCAACGCAACGCCGCGCGCCTGCGCAACGGCAATACCCGTCGTGATGTTCTTGGAGAAAAACAGCTCCTCCATGGCGATCTCGTCGGGGCGAAATTTTTCCAGAATTTTTTGAATTCCCTCTTCCAACATCGCCAATCGTACGGGGAGCGTCTCCTCTTTCGGCGTGACGACCACGCCGCAATCCACCGCACGACAAACGCCGCGCGCGTCTTTTTCGATAATACCGTACCCGGACGTGGCAATGCCCGGGTCGATTCCTAAAATAATCATTTTTCTTCCTGCGTTTTTTATTATTGTAACAGAAACGGAGACAAAAGTCAAGGTTAACTCGGGTTAAGTACGAATTTTTACAAAAAAAGACGGCAGTACCCGCTTGACAAACCCGAAAAACGCGTTATAATAGAACCGCAACGGACAAAAAACAAGTTTTCGCCCTTTCGCAAGCCACGGACGCGCGCCGATACGCATTGCGACTTTCCGCCTTTCTAAATCGAAGTCGAAAAGGAGGTTTCTCATGAAAGTCAAAGTTGTATTGCTGTTACATCTGTTGGGTTTGGACGGACTCCTTTTGGGGCTGTTTGAAAAACTTGCGCTTCATCTCATCAAGAAATTGACCGCGTGGTCGGACAACGTGCGCAATCTGCTGAATGAAGTGCTAACCGTCAACGACGAAGTTTTCGGATAACTTCACAATCGTACTTCTCGGACGAATCACTCCCACTCCGTCCGAGAAGTTTTCTATACAGAAAAACGCCGACCGCATAGGTCGGCGTTTCGCCGTTTCTTTTGTCTTAGGGAGCTTATTCCGCCTTGATCGCGTTCACAGGGCAACCGTCTTCGCAAGCGCCACAATCCACGCATTCGTCATTGATCACGTAGATTCCCTTTGCGTCGTCCAACGCAATCGCGCCGACGGGGCAAGTATCCGCGCACGCGCCGCAAGCCAAACATTCATCCGTAATTACATGTGCCATAATCGTCACCTCCGAATTATTTCGATTTTCTCTGTTACCATTATACCATATTTTTTCGTATTCGTAAAGATTTCAGCGGCATTTTTTTGAACTTTTCATAATTTTTCCGAAATTTTTTTCTTGCAGAGCCTTGCCGCAGCTTTATTGACTTTATTTAAGGTCATGATGCAACGGAACGTTGCCGGAACGTTGCCTTACAATGCCACTTCGCCGTCGGTACAAACAACACTGTTGCTCTTAACAATCACTTTTTATACCAATAATAATTATAATATGTTGACGTGAAATAGGTTGCATTGGTAGAGCTATTTGTAACGGAAGTTTGCGTGCCGCTCGAATAACTGAAACTTTTCGTACGATACCATGTAGTCGTATCTTCAAAGACAATACTCGTCAAACTGCTACAATCTTCGAACGCAGAAGAACCGATACGCGTCACGCTGTTGCCAATGGTTACGCTCGTCAAACTTCTACAATAAGCGAACGCATTACCACCGATACTCGTCACGCTATCGGGAATAACGATGCTCACTAAATTCCAACAATTATAGAACGCACAAAAACCAATCCACGTCACGCTGTTGCCTATGGTTACGCTCGTCAAATTGGTACAATTCTCGAACGCCCTATCACCGATACTCGTCACGCTATCGGGAATGATTACGCTCGTCAAATAGTTACAATTCTCGAACGCAGAAGAACCAATCCATGTCACGCTATCGGGAATAACGATGCTCACTAAATTCCAACAAGTACAGAATGCATATTTACCGATACTCATCACGCCGTCGGGCACGGTAAACGACGTTGCCGTTTTACCGATTGCATATTGAATCAAAGTAGTTCCGTCTTTACTGTACAAATTTCCGCCTATCGATTTATATTCGCTATTATCTGCAGATGCTTCTATGCTCGTCAAACGGACGCAAGAGAACGCCTCATCACCGATACTCATCACGCTGTTGCCGATGGTTACGCTCGTCAAACTGTTACATCTCTCGAACGCCCTCTCACCGATACCCGTCACTCTGTCGGGAATTTCTATGCTCGTCAAACTGCTACACTTATAGAACGCATAATCAGCAATAACTTCCGTATCATTATATATATCGCAGGAAGTGATATTCGTAGACGATGCCTCTATCAATGCCAAGTAAGGATTGTTTTCATTTCCCAAATACATTGCGTTGTCATATTTGTTATATTCCAAACTGCTACAATGCAGAAACGCATTCTCACCGATACTCGTCACGCTGTCGGGAATTACCACGCTCGTCAGACTGCTACATTCACGGAACGCAGAAGAACCGATACTCGTCACACTGTCGGGGATATTTACGCTCGTCAAACTGCTACACTTATAGAACGCATAAGAACCGATACTCGTCACACTGTCGCCGATTACAACGTTCGTCAAACCGGTACATCCCTCGAACGCAGAAGAACCGATACTCGTCACGCTGTCACCGATGGTTACACTCGTCAAACTGCTACATCCAGAGAACGCACCATAATCGATTCTCGCCACAGGTAAATCATTATAAGTAGACGGAATGACAATATCTGTATCCGTACAAGTGCCGATACCCGTCACCGAATAATATGTGCCATCGGCGGATAAGGTATATGTCAAACCTTCGCTGTTTTTGCGCTCCTCACATCTACTGCAAGAATTACCATTCCAATCATGCCCGAGCGCGCTTATTTCCTGATATGTGGTATAATCACAACGACTACACGTTTCATAAGCATCCCAACCGATTTCCGTACAAGTGGGAGCTTGTGCCGTATGTTGTACCTTATTATGTCCGAGCGCACTTATTTCCTTATACGTCGTATAATCACAACGGCTACACGTTTCATAAGCATTCCAACCGATTTGCGTACAAGTGGGAGCTTGCGCCGTATGTTGTACCTTATCGTGCCCGAGCGGCTCAACGGATTCCGTTTTCATACCCGTACAAGTGCAAGTATATGTTTTTACGCCGGGCAAAGTACAAGTCGGTTTCGTCGTCACGACGCCTTCATCCCACGTATGGGTATGGTCTTTTGAACCGCAGACGGTACACTCGCCTTTTATAAAGGTATGATTGCCCGTCGCAGGAATTTCCTTATACGTCGTATAGCTACACGATTTACAATATTCGTAAGCATTCCAACCGAATTCCGCACAGGTGGCTTCTTTGCCCTCGCACTGCACCAAATCGTGGTTGTTTTCGTCCAACGGCAACAACGCTTTCGTCGTATAATCGCAACGAGTGCAATATACGTAATCGTCCCAACCTTGCGAAACGCAAGTAGAAATTCGTCCTTCGACACGTACAACATCATGCCCGAGTGCATCTATCGTTTCCGTAAAACGATCGCCGCAAGTACATGTAAACGTCATTACGCCGTCTTCGGTACAGATCGGCTCTTTCGTGATTGTTTCCGTATAATAGTGGTCATGCCTCGCAGAAGAAGCACTCCATCCTCCGCCACCACCACACGCCGTTGCGCCGCATGCAATGGCGCAAACCGCCAAAAGTCCGAGTAAAATCTTTTTTACCCTTTTCATCTTTACCTAACCTCCTTAAAGTTATATATTTTTACGGTTTTTCCGTAATTAGGTACAAAAAAAGTGCCGCCTACCTCACGATAAAACGACACCACGGAGAGTGCCTTTATCGCTTAGTTGCGACACCAAATTTAAATAATAAACCTATACGTAAGATTTTTATGTAACGCGAATAAGGTACACTTCCTCAAAGTATACGTACGCATAAGCTTATTAAATTTGGTTTCGCGATTTTATTTTACCACTTTTCAACATATCTGTCAACTATTTTATGATAAAATCCCCTCTCCGGGCAACAAAATATCCCCCAACCGCCGCGAAAATAGGAAAAACACAAAAAAACAGCAAGAAAAAAGACTCTGTTATTAGCAGAGTCTTTAAATGAAAAGCGGCGATTACCTATCCTTCCAACGGTTAACCGTAAGTACTTTCGGCGTAAAAGAGCTTAACTTCTGTGTTCGG
>CAYZOF010000045.1:0-16645 GCA_964479935.1 uncultured Clostridia bacterium
AATTTTTTGCTATCTTTTTTTATATCTTTTGTCTCATATCTATTGTAATCCTACAGGCGAGAAGGCGAGCGATACGTAATCGTATTGACTTTTTTTAAGAAAAGCGGTATAATAGATTTGCTTTTAAGGCAAAATCGCTCAATACCATACGTCGCGATAGATTGTAGTTTAACGCATTTTTCGGGAAAAAATCGAGAAATTTTCAAAAGCTACGGAAAAACGCTTGGCGAATCACGCGAAATGCGGCAAAAGTGCTTGAAAAGAAAAGAGATTTATGGTATACTGAAACAGATTGAACAAAGGAAGAATAGAAGAATGAAAAAAAGTCCGATAGTCGCGTTGTTATGTTGTGCTGTATTATTTTGCGCGTGCGAAGTTCCGAATGACTCTTCGGGAGTTACTTCGTCCGAGTCCGTTTCGTCGAACGTATCGGATTCGGCAGATATTTCACAGGGGCATAAAGACGAAGACAACGACGGAATTTGCGATATTTGTCGAGAAAGCGTGACGGTAACGTTTGATTTTTTCGCGGTAAACGATTTACACGGAAAATTTGACGATACGGACGAACAAATCGGTGTGGACGAACTGACGACGTATTTGCGGTCGGCAAAGGCGCAAAACGAGAATACCGTGATTTTATCTTCGGGGGATATGTGGCAGGGCAGTTCCGAATCTAACCTCACGAAAGGCATGCTGATGACCGATTGGATGAACGAAGTCGGTTTTGCGTCCATGACGCTCGGCAATCACGAGTACGATTGGGGCGAAAGCGTCATCGAAAGCAACGCCTCGCAGGCGAATTTTCCTTTCCTTGCGTTGAACGTATACAATAAAAAAACGAACAAGCTCGCGGAATATTGTCAGTCCTCCGTAATGGTGGAGCAGAACGGCGTAAAAATCGGCATCATCGGGGCAATCGGGGATTGCTATTCGTCGATTTCCTCGGATAAAGTGCAAGACGTAACGTTCAAAACGGGCAAAGACCTTACCGCGCTCGTGAAAGCGGAGTCGCAAAAATTGCGCGCGCTGGGGGCGGATTGCATCGTGTATTCCCTGCACGACGGATACGGGAGCTCCGAAAACACGCAGCAAGACGTGACGACGTTGGACTATTACGACGTTGCGTTGTCCGACGGCTACGTTGATTTGGTATTCGAGGGGCACACACACAAACATTACGTGCTTCGCGACGGCAAGGGCGTATACCATTTGCAAGGCGGCGGCGAGAATAAAGGCGTTTCGCACGCAGAGGTTACGATCAATTACGTCAACGATACGTCCACCGTCCATACGGCGGAATTCGTTTCGACGAGCCGTTACGCGTCGTTGCAACCCGATCCGATCGTCGACGAGCTTTTGGAAAAGTACAAGGAAGAAATCGCTTTGGCGAACAAGCCGCTCGGCTACAATGCGAAATATCGTCAAAGCTACGAGCTTTGCAATACGGTTGCAAAGTTGTATTACGAGACGGGTTTAGAGAAGTGGGGAGAGCAATACGAAATCGTTTTGGGCGGCGGCTTTTTGCAAGCGCGCGATCCGTACTACTTGCAAATCGGCAATGTCACTTATAGGAATCTGCAGTCGTTATTCCCGTTTGACAACGAAATCGTGCTTTGCTCGATTTCGGGGTATAATTTGAAATATAAATTCTTTGAAACAACCAACAATCGGTATCATATCGCTTACGGAGAATACGGAGCGGACGTAAAAAATTCCATTGATTTGAATGCGACGTATTATATTGTTACGGATACATACACTTCCCAATACAAATCTAATAATTTAACAAAAATTGCGACGTACGACGCGACAACGTACGCGAGGGATCTGTTGGCGGAATATATTGAGGCAGGCGGTTTTGCCGAATAGGAGAGTTATGGAAGAAACGCGGACATTAAAAAACGGAATACAACCGAACGCGAGCGAGTCTTTCGGTTTCGCGTTCGACGCGAGCAACGCTACGTATCGTAGGGCAGAAAACGCGCCGAAAACGTCATATAGCGATTGTCTTGGACGGGATATCGATAAGATCATGCATTGTCCGTATTTCAGCCGTTACGCCGACAAAACGCAGGTGTATTCGTTGTTCAAAAACGACGATATGACGCGGCGGAGTTTGCACGTGCAGTACGTATCGCGTATTGCGCGTACAATCGGGAAAGCTTTGCGTTTGAATTCGGAATTGATCGAGGCGATCGCTTTGGGACACGACATCGGACACCCTGCGTTCGCACATACGGGGGAGCGGTTGTTGGATCGGCTGTACTATCGGCATACGGGTAGACGTTTTTTGCATAATATTCAGTCCGTGCGCGTGTTGGATAAGATACACGGCTATAATCTGTCGTTGCAGACTTTGCACGGCATCGCAAGTCACAACGGCGAGCTCGAGTTGGAGGAGTATCGAGCCGTTCCCGTGAAGGATTTTGCCGAGTTCGACGAGATTATGGAAAAATGCGCGTTGGATAAGAATTACGCAGACAAAATAATGCCTTCCACTTTGGAGGGGGCGGTGGTGCGCCTGTCGGACATTATCGCGTACGTAGGCAAAGATCGTCAGGACGCAATTTTGGCAGGCGGCGTGACGGAAACGGATTTCGAAAAGACGACGTTGGGTTCGACAAACGAAGAAATCGTGCAAAATTTGATTGCCAACGTTATCGAGAATAGTTACGGAAAACCATATATAAAGTTGGATTCGGCGCACTTTTCGGAGTTGAAACGCGCCAAGGAAGAAAATTATCGAAAAATTTATAACAGCGCGACGACGTTGACGGGGTTGGATAGGTCGGTCGCGCCGATGATGGAAGAAATTTACGAACAGCTGTTGGAGGACGTGCAGGAAAATTGTCGGACTTCGCCGATTTTTACGCATCATATTCGGCAAGTGCGGCTCACCGCGCCCGAAACGGCGGCGGAATACGAACGTAGCGAGGCGAATCGGCTCGTCGTCGATTATATCGCCAGCATGACGGATGATTATTTCGTGGAGTTGCACCAATACCTGTTCCCGAATTCGCCGCATCGATTGATTTATAAAGGGTATTTTGATTAACGGAGAGAAGTATGTTTGAACAAATTTTACAGACTGTCAAAGAGTACGATACAATCGTCATTCACAGGCATTCCTCGCCTGACGGGGACGCTATGGGTAGCCAGATCGGCTTGAAACACCTTTTGCGGGACAATTTCCCCGAAAAGAAGATATATGTCGTCGGAGACGATGCAAAGCGGTACTCGTTCATGGACGATTCCGTCATGGACGAAATTTCCGACGAAACGTACATCGGCGCGTTGGCGATCGTGTTGGATTGCGGAGCAAGCTCGTTGATCAGCGACGGGCGTTACAAAACGGCGGCGGCTACCGTTCGTTTCGATCACCACATTTATTGCGAAAAAATCGCCGACATCGAGGCGGTGGACACATCCTATGAGAGTTGTTGCGGTTTGATTACCGAATTCGCTTTGGAGAGCGGTTTGCGTTTGTCGGCGGCTTCCGCCAAAGCGTTGTTCACCGGCATGGTCACCGATTCCGGAAGATTTCGTTACGATTCCACGACGTCGAATACGTTCCGACTCGCGTCGGAACTCATGAAACAGAAATTTTCTACGACGGATATTTACGCCCAATTATATGCCGACGAATACGCGTCGGTCAAGTTGCGCGCACAATTCGTCTTAAAGATACAATTTACCGAGTATCGGGTGGCATATATTTATACGACGAAAGAGGAGTTGCCGACGTACGGGGTTGACGCGTTCACGATTTCGCGCGGAATGGTGAACACGATGGCGGATATTCGAGGCGTGGATATTTGGGTGAATTTTACGGAAACGGAAAACGGCGTACTGGTAGAAATTCGTTCCGGTAAATATACGGTGCAACCCGTGGCGGCGAAATACGGCGGCGGCGGACACGCCAAGGCTTGCGGCGCGACGGTAAAGGATCGCGCGGAGGCGATGGCGTTGTTGGAGGACTTAAACGCGTTTTATAAAGAGGAGCAAAACGTATGAACGAGAACATGAAAAAGATTTTGGAAAAGATCAAAGAATACGATAAAATTCTTGTTTTTCGGCATTTCAGACCGGACGGCGACGCGGTTGGTTCGACCAAAGGTTTGGCGGCGATATTGAAACTTACCTATCCCGAAAAGAAGGTGTATTTGCAGAATGCTGATTTTTGCGACTATATGAGCTTTTTGGGGGAGGAGGACGAGCTTTTGCCCGATGAAGCGTATGCGGACGCTCTCGGCATCGTTATCGATACTGCGACGAAAGACAGAATTTCCAATCAAAAATTCGCGCTTTGCAAGGAGCTTGTGAAGATCGATCATCACATTCCCGTGGAGTCATACGGAGATTACGAGTGGGTGGAAGAAGAACGTTCGTCCGCGTGCGAGATGATTGCGGCTTTTTATGAGGCGTTTCGAGACGAGTTGAAAATCGATAAGGAAGCGGCGACGTATATTTATACAGGTATGGTGACGGACTCTGGACGGTTCCGTTTCCGCGACGTTTCGGGCGAAACGATGCGGCTCGCCGGGAGCATGCTCGAACAAGGTGTGGACGTCGATACCGTGTACGCGCATTTGTATTTGCGCGAGTTCGAAGAATTGAAATTCGAGGCGTACGCGCATAAGAAAATGAAAATCAGCGAAAACGGCGTAGCGTCGTTGTTCGTCGACAAGGCGATGAAAAAGAAGTTCCGCCTGACCAACGAAGCTGCGAGCGCGTCCGTTTCGTATATGGATTCCATAAAAGGCTCGTTGATCTGGATCGCGTTTATCGACAGCGGAGACGGAACGATCCGCGTTCGGTTGCGTTCTCGTTTCGTTACGGTGAGCGAGTTGGCGGAGCGTTATCACGGCGGCGGACATGCCTGCGCGAGCGGCGCGACGGTGTATTCCAAAGCGGAAATGAAGGTGTTGCTTCGCGAGGCGGACGCTTTGTTGAAAGAATATAAGGAAAATAACGAAGGTTGGTTATGAAAATTTTAATTACGAACGATGACGGTATCGACGCGCTCGGTTTGCGTCTGTTAGCGGAATGGGCAAAGCAACTCGGAGAAGTGACGGTCGTTGCGCCGAAGACGGAACAGAGCGCGAAGAGTCATGCCATTGAGTTGGTCCGTCCTATCGAAATCAAGCAAGTGCCGTATTCGGACGGAATTACGGCGTATTCCGTGGATTCCACGCCGGCGGATTGCGTGCGGTTTGGCGTCATCGGGTTAAAACAGCGTTACGATTTGGTATTATCGGGCATGAATCGCGGTATTAACGTCGGCGCGGATATGGTCTATTCGGGGACGCTCGGCGCGACGTTCGAGGCGGCGCGTTTGGGGTTGAAGGCGATCGGTTTTTCGGCGTTCCCCGACGGTATGGAAGCGGCGGCAACCTATTTCGACGAAGTCTACGCGTATTTGTCAAAACACGCGTTGTTGGACGAAAATCCCATATTCAACGTGAATATTCCGCCGAAATCTAAGGGAATCCGCATGACGTATGAGGGAACGCAGTACTATTCGGACGACTTCGTTCGCATCAAGGAAGACGAAGATTTCTTCCGTCAGGAAGGCGAGCCGATTCCCGACGAATGCCCCGAAGATTTGGACCGCGATACCGTGGCAATCGTGGCAGGCTACATTACGATAACGCCGTTGTCGGCACTCCGTACGAACACGGAGGTGTATCGTCGTTATCGTCACCATAACGATCGATAAGAATCGTTCGAGAGGCTCGATATGGAAGGAAAAGAGAAAAAACGTTTTGCGGACGTGTTAACGATGAGCGTTATCGTTGTTTTCTGCGCGATCGCCGTCGTTTCGGATTACGTAAAAATAGAATTTTTATCCGACGATTTCAAAAATCGAATGCTGGGAGATATCATGCAACGGAGTTGCGGAGCGGTTGCGGCGGTCTTGCTCATGAAGCGAGCCGGAATACGATTGTTCGGAAAACCGCAAGGTTGGTTGTATTTAATTCCGTGTTTGATCGTTGCCGTGGACAATTTTCGTTTTTGGGCGTACTTTACGTCGGAAACGACGCCGACGTTGCGCGGCGACGTAT
Organism: uncultured Clostridia bacterium; assembly: GCA_964479935.1. Classification (GTDB taxonomy): domain Bacteria; phylum Bacillota; class Clostridia; order Christensenellales; family Borkfalkiaceae; genus Scatosoma. The sequence goes on from CAYZOF010000045.1 coordinate 6,069, forward strand.
GGGATTTTGCGTTGTTCGCTTTGCAATGCCTGTCGGTCGGGATGTTCGAAGAATGCATATTCCGCGGAATTATTTTTGCCGTATTGGCGAACTGTTTTTCGAAAGATCGACGCGGCTTTTTGAAAACATACGTTTTATCGGCGGCGGTATTCGCCGCGGCACATTTGCTGAATTTGTTCGGCGGAGCAAGTCCTGTTGCGGTTCTTATGCAGGTCGGATACACCTTTTTGACGGGAGGATTGTTCGGATTTTGCCTGATCAAGACCAAGAATATTTTTTGTTGTGCGTTCGTGCACGGGTTGTATAATTTTTGCGGTTTGTTGTTTTCGGAGCAAGGTTTGGGCACGCCGTTGCCGCTCGATTTCGGGACGGGAATGACGATGATTATCGTGAGCCTGCTTGTCGGGGCATTCGTGCTGTATAAAACGTTCACGTATTCGAATGCGGAGCGTACTTGTTTGTATGCAAAGTTGGGCGTAAAAATGGAGCCGAACGCATGATATATCGTTATAGGGAGTTTTACGGGGTTGCCGCTTCATGCGGCGATCCCGTTTTTCGAAAACAGACGGCGAATTTGCGTAGTCGAAACGGTCGATAAAAACAAAAATATAAGGAAATCGAAAAAATTTCGTATAGGGGGTTGATTTTTTGTTCGTTTCCGTGTATAATAATGGAAAGGCAACACCGCACGATAGCATACGTCGCAATACGCTGTAGAGGAAAGGCAACGTTGCTTGGAAACGACGTTTTTGCGATGGCTTTATGCGGTATTCCCTTAATACGTTTTGAGGGAGACGCGGGACGAGTGCCGCCTCGCGTTAGGGATAAAAATATGGCAGTAAAAACGAAAAAATTAGAAGAGCTTATCACCCTTTCCGGAGAAACGGCTAAGGTCGTTTCTTATGCGGATTATTTTTCTCGGCGACCGTTATTTTCTTCGTTGCAGATAAAAAACGCCGGAGAAGAGGCGATCAACGATTTGGTGTTATCTGTCGAGAATGGGCACGGCATGCTGATCGAATGCCAAAAGACTTTGGAAGAGATCCCGTTCGAGAGCAGTGTGGAAGTGGACCTCGGGAACGTTTTATCTCCCGTCTTTTTTGCGAGCCTCGAAGAGGTGCGCGAAGAGAAGATCGACGTCATTTTAAAAAAAGAAAAAACGGTACTTGCCGCGACGTCTTATTCCGTGATCGTTTTGCCGTTCGATTATTGGCAGGGAACAGAGGGCGATCCGGAGCTGTTGTCCGCGTTCGTGCGGTCGCGTTTGGCAGATTGTGCGCGTATTCAAAACGAAATGTCCGCGCAACTGAAAAAGTGGAACGTTTCCTGCGAACTCGGCGGTTATTCCGGTAACGACAAGAACGCGATTCGCAGTATTTTGGCGGCACTGTTTGCGGCAATTCGGCATTTTTCGATTAAGCGGAAAGATTGCAACATTTCAAAACCCGTCGAGGCAGGTTCGGGGGTAAAGATCCTCGCAGACGGTACGGCGACACCTTTGGAAATGGCGATTTTCGCATGTTCTTGCATGGAGAGTATCGGGTTGCATCCCGTTCTCGTTTTCGGGGAGCAAGAGATTACCTGCGGTGCTTGGTTATACGACGGATGCTTTATCGATACGGTGTCCGATGACGTCGGAAGGCTCAGCGCATACGTCTCGGACGGCATCAACAACGTCAGTTGCTTTGACGTGGAGGATCTGTTCTCGGACAGAAACGTGGCATATTCCACTTCGGAAACGCATTTCCGACAAAAGATCGCAACGGGAGATCGGTACGACCGCTACGTGGACGTGCATCGTTGCCGCATTTCGCATATTTTGCCGCTGCCGCTCCGTGCACGCAACTTAAAGGGATTCGAAATATTGTCCGAAGAGGACATGTCGCCCGACGTTGCGCCGCAGGAATTGAAGCTTTCGCAAAAATTGAGCTTGGACGGTACGCAGACCAAGGATAAGCAATGGGAAAGACGTTTGCTCGATTTATCGATGAAAAATACCTTGCTGAATTTTTCGCCCGTCAAAATGGTCGCGCAGGTGCTGTCGTCGTCGGTGGACGATACGTTGGATGCGTTGACGCTGAAAGGCGAGATGTATCTTGCAGGCGGAACTCCCGACGTGTTGGAGATTGCGAAAAGCGGCGTGCATTTCGGGGCTTCGTCCAAGGCAAAAAGCATGAAACAACTCATTCGATTGGAAAACGAAGCCGGCATGCTTCGTACATATACGGATGAGAAAATGTTGAACGAAATTATCATTCGTTTAATTAAAAAGAATAAGGAAGCCAACGAAGAGTCCGGTACGAAAATTTTGTACTTGGCAATGGGATTTTTGAAGTGGTATTCCAAAGAAGACGGCAAGGAAAAGTTTGCGCCGCTTGTTTTGCAACCCGTTCAGTTGAAAAAAAGCAAGGGCGGAAACGGTTATTCGTTGGCATTGACCGACGAAGAACCGTCCGTCAATTCTACGTTGTTGGAATTTTTGAAACAAGAATTCAATATCGATATTCGCGGTTTGCAAGGCGCGATTCAGGGACTGAAAATTTCCGAAATACTCGCCATGGTGCGTATGGAAGTCGTAGGAATGAAAAATTGGGAAGTGTTCGACGACGTGTTCGTGGCGGCGTTCTCGTTCGCTCGGTATCAAATGTGGAACGATTTGCGCCAAAACATCGACGAGTTCTCGAAAAATCCCATTATTCAAGCCATGCTCGATAATTCCGTCATCGTGGGCGGCGGAGCGGATCCCGAGCTGCGAGAGGACGACGAGAAACCCGAAGCGACGTTGACGCCGTTGCCTGCCGATGCGTCGCAATGGGCGGCAATTGCCATGTCGCAAACGGGCAAGAGTTTCGTTTTGCACGGACCTCCGGGAACGGGTAAATCGCAGACAATCACCAATATCATCGTCAACGCGCTGAACGACGGGAAACGCGTATTGTTCGTTGCGGAAAAACAGGCGGCACTTTCGGTTGTTAAAAAGCGTTTGGATTCGCTCGGGATCGGGGATTTCTGTTTGGAATTGCATTCCAATAAAGCCAATAAAGCGGACGTTTTGCAAAAACTGACGAGCACGTTATCGCTTGCAGGGGCGCAGGAGCAGATAGATTTGACGCGGCGTTCCGATTCGATTGAAAAAATTCGAGGCGAATTGGGGGCAACGTTCACCGCGTTGCATAAAAAACGCAGGTTGGGCGTATCCGTTTATGAGGCGTTGTTGATTTGTCTGAAGAACAAAAACGCGCCCGATATCATGAACATCGAGAGTACGTTTTACGACGGCTTGACGAAAGAGAAGATCGAATCGTACGAACAGATGATGTTGCAGGCGGCTGCGGCGGCGAAGGAATGCGGCGGTGTGTACAATTCGCCTTTTGCGAACGTGAATTTGACGGAATACAGCTTGCTCGCACGCGATTCGGTATATTGCTCTGCTGAAGTAATCATCGCGGAAATCAAGCATTTGCGCAGTTATATCGCGTTGTTCTTGGAGCTGTATCGCCAGAAGATCAGTACTCTGACCAGAACGAAACTGGAGAATCTGTATGAGATCGCACGGTTGTTGCAAGGCGGCGTCTTGAACAAGTACTACAAGGAAAACGAAGAGGAATTTTATACGTTTTTCAACGCCAATCGGCATTTGGACGCAGGCTTGGAAAAATATTACGCGCATTGTAAAAAACTCGTCGATATCGGGAAAGAGTATCAGGAGCTCGGCGCATGGTTGGACGCAGGAAACGAAGATTTTGAGAACAATCGTACGGTGAGCGGAATTGTTAAAAAATTAACGAAAGTCGCAAATGTGCCGCTGAGCAAAGAGGTGATTTTACAACAGCTTTCGAACGTATTCGAAATTTACGAGGCGATGGCGCGGATTCGTTCGAATACTACGCTTTCTCAGTATTTCACGTTTGCGTTCGGCAGGGTAGATTTTTTCGACGCGAGAAAGAACTTCTTAAAAGAGTTGTACCGTTTGCATGAGCTTTGCGCGGCAACGTTTATGGATTATAACGCCGACAGTTTTAACAGCATGTGCGTGCGCGCGGCGAGCGGATATTCCGCGCCTGTTTTGGACGGGTTGATGCGCTCGGTAGACAGCTTCCGCGCGGCGGAAAACAGTTTCTTGGACGCAACGGCGGCGGATAGGCGGAAGATTCCCGAAGAGGAAATTTTGGATGCTTATACGGCGAAAGCAGGCGCGTTAATCGAGAATATCGATATGCTGGCAAGCTGGTGTATGTATAAAAAGACGGCGGTTTCGCTCAACGAGGCAGGCTTGACGTTTATCACCGACGCTTTGGAAAACGGCACGGTGACGGGCGAAACGATCGTAGATAGTTTCGAAAAGAATATTTATAAGAATTTCTTACAGACGAATATTCCGCTCGATCCCGTTTTGTCGAGATTTTCCGCGGCGATTTGCGAGGAAAAGACGGAGAGTTTGCGCACGGCGATGGAGGAGTTTTCCAAGCTCACCAAAGACGCGGTTCGCGCGAAGCTCGTTTCCGCATTGCCCACTCCTTCGACGGAAGGCAGTTTGAGCTTGGAACTCGCAAATTTCCAACGCTTCGCAAAGTCCAATTTGCGCGGCATGGGGATACGAAAGCTGTTTGAAGAAGTTCCCGAATTGCTTCGGACGATTGCTCCCTGTCTGTTGATGAGCCCGATCACCGTTTCGCAATATTTGCAACCGGTACAAGGTATGTTCGATATGGTTATTTTTGACGAAGCGTCGCAGATTCCGACGGCGGAGGCAATTTGTTCGCTTGCGCGCGGTAAGGCGGCAATCGTGGTCGGTGACCCGAAACAGCTTCCTCCGACGACCTTCTTTAATACCAATTACGTGGACGAGGACAATCTCGAAAACGAGGATATGGAGAGCGTGTTGGACGATTGTCTTGCCATCAATATGCAGCAAAGACATTTGACGTGGCATTACAGAAGCAAACACGAGAGTTTGATTGCGTTCTCCAACGTCATGTATTACGAAAATCGGCTTTGCACGTTCCCGTCTCCGGACGCGTTGGGCAGCAAAATCGATTTCCGATTCATGGAGGACGGCGTATACGATCGCGGCTTCAGCAAGCGCAATAAGGTCGAGGGCGATGCGCTCGTGGAAGAGGTCTTGCGTCGACTTGCCGATCCGGTACTCACGAAATCAAGTATGGGCGTTGTGACGTTCAGTACGGTACAAAAGGAATATATCGAGCGTAAACTGACGGCGGCGATTGCCGAACGGAAATTGGACGGCGCGGCGTACGACAGAGAAGAACCCTTATTCGTTAAGAATTTGGAGAACGTGCAAGGCGACGAACGTGACGTGATTTTGTTCTCCGTTTGTTACGGACCGGACAAAACGGGGCGAATCTCTTTGAATTTCGGACCGTTGAATCAAGTCGGCGGATGGAGACGACTCAACGTCGCCGTTTCCCGTGCGCGTGAAGAAATGGTCGTATTCACCTCCATGCGCGGCGCGATGATCGATTTGTCCAAGACGAATTCCAAGGGGGTCGCGGGATTAAAGGCATTCCTCGACTTTGCGGAAAAAGGCAGGACAAATTTGGCGATTTCGTCCAACAATTTGGTGGCGAAAAAGCCCGGACTCGGGAAATATATCGCCGAGGAGCTCGCTGCGTACGGTTACGAATGTCGTTACGACGTCGGCGTGTCTGGATTCAAAATCGACGTGGCGGTCGTCGATCCCAAAAACAAGCACAGTTTCATTCTTGCCATTATGTGCGATACGCCCAATAATTTCTCGATCAAGGACAGAAATATTTTGCAGTTGCAGACGCTCAAACGTAACAATTGGAACGTGATGCGGCTGTACGCGGTGAATTATTATAACAATCCGAAACGCGAGATTAAAAAGATCAAGGACGTTTTGGATAAATTGACCGGAGTCGGAAAACACGGCGGAAGCGAATTAAATCGTTGTAAAAAGGCGTATAAAGCGGCGACTTTAGAGCCTCGTTACGAGAACGCCACCTATCTCACGTCCGGAGAGAACGACAAAGAAATCATTGCGCGGTTAAAGACGATTGTTGCGACGGAAGAACCGATTTCCTTCGACTTCCTTGTAAAACGCTGTCTTTCTTCGCTCGGTATCGTGAAATACGGTGCGAAGGCGGAGTCTCGCATGCAGGCTCTCATCGGACTTTGCGGATTCAAATACGAGCGGCTTTTGGGCACGCAGTATTACCGCAAGACGGACAAATGCACTGCATTCGATAAATATCGCGTGGAGACGGGAGATACGTTGCTCCGAAAGAGCGAAAGCGATTTCACGCCGTACGAGGTGATCGCGGTGATCCGCAGTGCGCTGGAGGACAAGGTCGCATTGTATACGGATGAAGTGCAGACCATCGTGGCGTCGATATTCCGCATAGCGAAGCCGTCGGAGAAATTCATTCTGTTCGTGAACGAGTGCATTGCGCTCGGTGAGGATCGGGGCGTATTCGTGCGCTCGGTATCCGACCGAATTTCTCTGGCTTAAACGGAAATGGAAACGAAAATCGCGGTAAAGAACACGGAAAAAAGGACGAAAGATAAGCTTTTCAACTTTCGCCCCTTGTTCTTTGCGGCGATTTTTCTTTGTCTCGGAATCCTGTTTTCGTACGGAAATTTCTGTTTCGGAGTCTCCTCGTTGTGGGCGTTGCTCCTGTTGCCGATTGCCGTTCTGTCAGTTTTGCTCGTCGAGAAAACGACGCGTCGAAAAGCGGTTGTCGCGTGGTGCGTCCTGCTCGTGTTGTTTGTGGCAGGAGCTTTTTCCTTCGCCGCTCGCGTGAGCGATTTCCAAGCCGCGCCGACTTACGATTCCGAAACGAGCGTCCAAGGCAGAGTCGTGAAATTGATCGAACGCGACGGGTATTACTTGTTGGAATTGGACGATTTAACGATCGGGGAAAATGCGACGCAAGGAAAACTCAACGCATACCTGCCTGCCTCATTTTGCGAAAATCTGCGTCTTTCGGACACCGTTTTGGTGCGTGGAATTTTGAAAACCGACACGTCGCTTTTCGACGATTACGGTTTCCGAGCGAACGATATTCGCGCTCGGCGATGCTATCGACTTTCGTCCGTAAAGAGCCTGCTCGTGATAGGGCATTCGTTCGATTTGTTCGCGGAGATACGCTCACGTATGCACGACGTTCTGTATGCCGGCATGTCGGAGGACGCCGCGTCGATTACTTTTGCGTTGCTGACGGGCGACAGTTCGGGAATAGACGCAGACTTGTTGGAGAACGTTCGCGCGGGCGGAATCGCGCACGTCTTTGCGGTTTCGGGGTTGCATATCGGCTCGCTGTTTGCGGCTTGTATGCTGTTGATCGAAAAAACTCGCGTGCGAAAACGCTTGAAAATCTTCCGTTTCGCGTTGACGGCGGCGATGATTTGGCTTTACGTCGGCGTATGCGGATTTACTTCATCGTCCATGCGCGCGGCGGTGATTTGCCTCGTCGGGTACGCCGCAAAGCTCATTGGCGTAAAAAACGATTTCCTACAAGCTTTGGGCGTTTCCGCGCTCACGATTTTATCGATTTCGCCCGTTGCGTTGTTCGAGGTCGGTTTCCAACTCTCTTTCGCCGCCTGCTTGGGCTTAGAGTTTCTCGCTTCGCCGTTGCGGCGCGTGGGTTTACGCGTGCTTGCACTCGCGCGAAAACGCTGTCGAAAACCCGTCCGTTCCGACTCGCCGCCGAGCGTATCGGAGCGGATCTTCCGCCGAACGCTTTCCGCGTTTTGTGTCTCCTTGTCGGCGCAGATCGCGACGGCTCCCGTTTTGTTGCAACGTTTCGGTTATGTTTCCGGTTGGTCGTTATTGCTCAACGTCTTGTTCGTACCGATCGTCAGCGGCGCGTTTGCGCTGTTGCTGATTCTGACGCTTTTCGCGTGCGTGTCGCCGACCGCTTGCAGCGTGGTCTTACTCGGAGTGCCGTCCGTGCTATGGCAGGCATTGTTGCTTGTTTTTGAAATATTCGATTTCAGCGCGTTCGCTTGGACGAAGCCGGTGTCGTCGGGCGCGGTCGTCGCGTACTATCTCGGTTGGTGTTTCGCGACGGATAAATGGAATATTTCCGCAAAAACCAAACGCCGATTGGTGTTGGCGTGTTTTTCGGCGTTTTTGCTGGTTTTGCTCCTATCGGCGTCGTAAAAACGGATTTTTTGCCACGCGTTCGAAAAACGTTGACAATCGGACGCAAAGGTGCTAAAATAAAAACAGTTAGAAATTTAACGAGTGGAGGATAAAAGAATGAAAAAGACAAAAGAGCTAAAGCTCGGCATGTTGACGATTTTGTCGCTCGCGTGCGTAGCAACGGCGTGTAGTTTTGGGGGCTTCGGCGGAACTTCGTCGGGCGGTTCGGCTTTAGAAACGAGTTCGCCGTCGGACAGCTCGTCGGTTCAAGTGAGTATTTCAGACGCAGAAAGCTCGTCTGAGGTAGAGAGTAATTCCGTCGACAGTTCCAAGGAAACGAGTTCGCCTGCGGAAAGCTCGTCGAGCGGTTCTGATGAAACGGAGAAAACGCCGAGCGAAGGGTTGGATTTTACGTTGTCTAACGACAGCACATATTATTCGGTGACGGGGATTGGCTCTTGTACGGATACCGATATTGTCATTCCATCTACTTATAATGGTTTACCTGTTATCGGTATCGGTGGTTTTGCGTTCCAGGATTGTAGCGGTTTGACGAGTGTAACCATTGGCGACAGCGTGACGAGTATCGGTAAATATGCGTTCAGAGAATGTAGCAGTTTGACGAGCGTAACCATTGGCGACAGCGTGACGAGTATCGGTAAAGATGCGTTCTCTGGATGTAGCAGTTTGACGAGCGTAACCATTCCCAACAGCGTGACGAGTATCGGTGATGCTGCGTTCTATGGATGTAGGAGTTTGATGAGCGTGGTAATTCCCGACAGCGTGACGAGTATCGGTCATGCTGCGTTCTACTATTGTAGCAGTTTGACGAGCGTAACAATAGGCAACAGCGTGACGAGTATCGGTCATTATGCAATCAATAGGGTATGGGATTTTTAGAAAACAATATAAAATACAACAAAAAAATAGAAAATAGCCTTCAAATGACAAATAAAAGCCGAGTATTTGTGAAAAATATTCGACTTTTTTTGTAGGGTTTGTTTTTTTCTAATGCAAATCTTTCAACTGTGAGATAATGATTGTTATTTTTTTATGTGACAAAAAATTATTTTCTTTTTTCAAATAACGGCAAGAAAGGATAAATAAACGCTTGACCTCCATTTGACTATTTGCTATAATATATTTATAAAAAATGCCGTTTGCGGCAAAAAAATTAAATTGGCGGCGATATGGAGATTAAAAGAAACGTTTATTTGAATAGGCTTATTGTTAGAAAACAGAATGGTTTTATAAAGGTAATCACTGGAATTCGTAGATGCGGAAAGTCTTATTTATTGAACACGCTGTTTTATAATCATTTGATAGAAGAAGGGGTTTCTACCGATAATATTATCAAGTTTGCTTTTGATTCTGCGGAGGATTTGATTAAAATAGGGGAAGATCCTATTATTTTAGATAATGAAAAAGAAGACAGAAAGGTCGATCCTACTAAATTTTTGAATTGGCTAATGCCGCAAATCAATGATAATGAAATACATTTTATACTTTTAGACGAGGTTCAAAAACTTGGGGCGTTTGAATCGGTATTAAACGGTTTTCTACGCAAAAGCAATTTGGACGTCTACGTCACGGGGAGTAATTCGAAATTTCTTTCCAAGGACATTTTAACCGAATTTGCGGGGCGCGGCGACGAGATTCACGTTTTGCCACTTTCTTTTTCTGAGTATTATAATTTTAAACAAGGTGATAAAAGCGAAATTTTCGATGAATATTCCGTTTACGGAGGTCTTCCGGCAGTTGCTCTTATGTCGACGGAAGAACAAAAATCTACTTATCTTATTTCTCAAATGAAAGGCGTTTATCTAAAAGACGTTATTCATCGCTACAATTTGTCCGAAAATAGTTTAATAGGCGAAGTATTAGACGTTATAGCGTCCGGCATTTCGACTTTGACCAATCCGAAAAAAATCGCAGATACGTTTGTATCCGTAAAACAAGCAAGTATCAGCGATTATACCGTAGATAAGTATATCGAACATATGGAAGACGCGTTTATTTTAAATCGAGTAAAAAGATATAACGTAAAAGGAAGAAAATATATTGGAACACCTTATAAAATATATTTTGAAGACGTAGGACTTCGTAATGCGCGATTGAATTTTAGGCAAATCGAGGGTACGCATATTATGGAAAATATAATTTATAACGAACTTCGATATAGAGGATATCAAGTAGATGTCGGCATGGTGGAATCGAGAGAGCGTGACGTTACAGGAAAAGAAATACGCATGCAACGCGAAATAGATTTTATCGCTACGCTCGGAAGTAAAAAATATTATATACAATCGGCATATGCAATTCCGAATCAAGAAAAATACGTACAGGAAATTTTGCCGTTTGATAAGACGGCGGATTCGTTTAAAAAAATCGTTATCGTGGAAAAAAGTATGAAACCACGCCGTGACGAAAAGGGGTATACAATGATGGG
>CAYZOF010000046.1:0-16636 GCA_964479935.1 uncultured Clostridia bacterium
AATATTTATTGTCGGTAATCTAATACGGTGTTCTAACGGGGTTAAATAAAGGTGCGTTCGCTTATTGTTCAGCCCTTAAATCGGTAAGCTTCGGCGAAAATTCTAAGCTCGAAAGTATTGGCGAATATGCGTTCCGCGATTGCGCCATCGAGAGTTTAGCTATCCCCGATAGCGTGAAGTCGATTAATAATTATGCATTCTATCAATGTGAAAAACTTCATAACTTAACTTTCGGCGAAAATTCCAAGCTCGAAAGCATCGGCGAATATGCGTTCGCTTATTGTTCAGCTCTTAAATCGGTAAGCTTCGGCGAAAATTCCAAGCTCGAAAGCATCGGCAAGAATGCCTTTGCTTATTGCAAGGCTCTTACCGAAATAAAGATCCCCGCAAGCGTTAAATCTCTCGGAGAGTTGGCGTTTGCATGTTGTTCTGCGCTTAAAAGCGTAACTTTTGCAGATAACTGCGCCGTTACGAGTCTTTCGAATGTGTTTGTGGGTTGTACGGCGCTCGAAAGCGTAGACTTCGGCAAAAACAGTGCTATTACGACATTGGAAGGTTAGGCGTTCGAGAACTGCTGGGCATTAAAAAGTATAACTCTTCCCGCAAGCGTAAATAGTGTAGGTATGTATGCATTTTCAAATTGTAAAGCACTTACAGATCTTACGTTCGAAGGAGTTATAATCGGGCTTGGCGAATCCGTTTTTAATGGTGTTACAACGAGCAACTTAACCTTAACGCTTGCAAAGGGGCAAAAGGACTTCAACGGCTCGACGCTCACCGACACAGACGTTGAGGCCGGCGACGGCAAATCCTTCTGCGGTTACATATTCAAGGAAATCAAATTTGCTGAAGAATAAAATTTTTCGATAATTTAATAAGACAACAGTCCCTCAATCCATAATCGGAGCGAGGGGCTTTCGTTTTAACGGGATTGAATTTTATCCGTAAATCGCCGTATATCTCTGTCGCATTTTAATAAAATACTCGTATACGGTGGATTGCGTTCGTGCTAAAACTCGTCCGATTTCTGGATAGCTAAGTCCTTTTATTCGACATTCCAAAGCAACACGCATATTGTCCGTCAAATTAAGACTATTTACGATTTTATCGTATTCGGTATAATCTTGCTCGACTTCGTCTTGAATTTCGCAATACGGCTCGCTTACGGGCGTTAAAGCGTCAAGGCTGACGGTATATCTTAAACGTTATTTTTTTATATTCAAATTTTCTGTAAAAGTTTTTTCCGTTTACTTCCGATTTTCTTTATGCTACTTCCGACCACCGAAAAGGCAACGCAATCGGGGCATACATAACAATAAAAAGTGTCCATAAAAATGTGTCACAACGGTGGGTAAAAATACTCAGGAGATAAAGGAATACATCGAAAAACAGTTGAAGGCAGGTAAAGAAGCCGACCAACTGAGTATTTTTGACCCAAATGACCCTTTCAAGGGTGGCAGCAATGAAAGCACGCTGCCGGGTCCCCCGAAAGGGCACTTTTGCCCAGCCGGTAGTATTAGGGCTATACCCGAAAAGTAAAAACCACTGGCTATGCCAGTGGATATTTATTTAAAGGATATGCATGGAAAGGGTGCAGAGTAAGATGACGGTTACGGCGTCCACGATTGTCGTAATGAACGGATTGGCAACGACGGCAGGGTCGAGCCGACAGGCTTTAGCCAGAATCGGCAATATCGAGCCGATCAATTTCGCCACGACGATTGCGCAGAAGAGCGACAGAGATACGACGAGGGCGACTTGCCAAGTGTAGCCGTCGAAACCGAGTAACATACCGTCCAAGAAGATCAGTTTCAAGAAACAAACCGTAGCCAGCGTAACGCCTAAGAGCAAGGCGGTGCGGAATTCTTTCCAAACCACTTTTCCGATATCTTTCGGGCGGATTTCGCCGAGAGCGAGGGCGCGGATTACAGTGACGGAGGCTTGCGAGCCGGCATTTCCGCCGGAGTCCATGAGTAACGGCACGCAGGCGACGACGCACGCGGAAAGTTGCGCCTCGTAGGTGTTTAAAATCATACCCGTGAACGTTGCGCTGATCATAAGGATGAGCAACCAAACCACGCGGTTTTTCCAAAGACTGAAAACCTTTGTTTTGAGATAAGGTTTGTTCGTCGGTTGCATAGCCGCCATTTTCGCGATATCTTCGGTGTTTTCTTCTTGCAAGACGGTCATGGCGTCGTCTACCGTAACGATACCGACCAAGCGCGATTCGCGGTCTACGATCGGCAGGGCGAGAAACCCGTAATCGGAAATCGTCCTGGCGACGTATTCCTTATCGTCTTCGGTATGGGCGTAGATGACGTTTTCATTCATGATATCGGCAATGGAATCCGTCTTTTGCGCCAACATCAGATCTTTCGCCGTGACCAATCCCAGCAATTTGTTGGTCGGGTCGACGACGTAACAGGTATAGATCGTTTCTTTATGAATGGCGGTTTTGCGAATGTGGTCAAACGCTTCGTCTACCGTCATCATGGGATGCAATGCAACGAATTCGATCGTCATGATGCTTCCCGCGCTGTCTTTGGGATATTTCAAAAGCTCGTTGATATAGGCGCGCGTTTCGTTGTCGCTTTGCGCCAAAACACGTTTGACGACGCTTGCCGGCATTTCTTCGATCAAGTCTACGGTATCGTCGAGGAACAGTTCGTTCATGACGTCGCGAAGTTCTCGGTCGTTCAAACGATTGATGAGGCATTCCTTGACGTCGCTGTCCATTTCCACAAACGTGTCCGCGGCAAGGTCCTTGGGTAAAATCCGAAACAGGAGCAACGTTTCGCCGTCGTTTTCGATGTTTTCGAATACTTCCGCAAGGTCAATGGCGTTCATGGAGGACACCAACGGCTTTAACACGCCGAAATTGCGTTCTTCCAACAACTTGATGATCTCTTCCGTTTCCGCAATTCTGCGGACGATCTTCTGCGGCATTTCTTCGATGATATCGACGGTATCGTCTACCGACATTTCGTCTAAAACTTTTTCCAGTTCGTCATCGTGCAGATTGTCGATGATTTTTTTCTTCGATTCGCTGTCCAAAAGCAATAAAACTTCCGCCAGCGAGTCGCTTTCGAGTTTGCCGCAGAGCGCGGTCAGTCGAGCGTCGGGCAGGTTTTTCAATAATTCTGCCAATTCCGCCGCGGAAAGTTTGTTGGCGATTGCTGCCGCGGCTTCGTAATCTTCTCGTTTCAATAATGCCAAAAATTCTTTTTTCATATACTACCTCCGAAAAATTTTAGGGTAACGCCGCCGAATGTACAGGATAGTGCGGTGTTGCCATGCTTGTCTTTTTGTGAGGCAGACTCGTTTGCGTGTTAGTCGGCGCGGTCAAGGCGAAGACGACCGTTTGCCGTCGCGCTTAGCGGGTCTGCGCCCGGGTTATAATCCGACATAGATCGTTCCTCCTTGTTTTTTTTAATCGATATCGCCGTTACGATTTGTTTTCGTTTTCGTTGCTCTTGAAACGTCGCAGAATCAAGAAATCGGTCAAGACGCAAATCGCCGCGCAACCGAGCAATAGATAGATCAACCGTCCGTACGCGTCCGTACGGCTTGCCGTTTCGCCGACCGTCAATAACGACGCGTCGGTTTTTCCGTCGAGTGGGGTGACGCAGACTTTGGGAAGATATCCCGTTTTCGCGTTCCCGTCTGCGTCCGAATACGACACGGCATAGTATTCCCGTTCCAACAGGGTGATTTCGCCGAGCAACATAAGCTCCGCGCCGCGTTCGAGCGTTCCGTCCGTTAAGAGCTCGGAAAGGAAAGGATATCGATACAACGACGCGCTCCCGGTAAGGTAACCGGTTTGCGGTTGGTCGTATAGGGTTTCGTACTGCGAGCGCAGAACCGGTCGGCAGGAAGAAGCGTATGCAAGGTACGTTTTGTATTCGCGCGCGGTTTCGTCGTAGACGACGAGTAAATCGTATGCGCCCGTTTGTCCGATTTTTAAGGCGAGCATTTCGTCCTCGAGCCGCACGTAGGAAAGATAGGGGAATACGCTCGCGCTCGGTAATTTAGTAAAATCGTATTCCACGACCAGCGCGTCGTCGGTGGTTAAGACGACGGAAAAATCGTTTTTACCGCTGAAGATCTGCGTTGCCGCTTCGCCGACGGGGATATTTTTTACCGTCGGAAGTTGCAACGAGGTCGTTCGGACGAGGTAAGTTCCGTTATAGAGAATATAGGTTTGATTTTCCTCTACGGAAAGAGCGAAAGAAGTCGCTTTCGCCGAGGCGTCGTACACGGGGGCATTCGATAAGGAAAACGATCCGCTCTCCGTATACGTTGTTTTGTCGGCGGACGCGACGAATTTGTATAAAACGTTGCCTTTCAGCGCGTAGAGGTTTCTATCGTAGTCCGCACAGAGTTTTTCCGTACCTTCGGGAAGAGCCTCGGTGAGCGATTTTTTGGACAGAGTCGCCGTGGCGAAGTCCTGTTCCGTATAGGTATAGACGGAGTTTTGGTACGCCACGTACAAGTTTCCGTAGGCGTCCGACGTCAGTAACGAGGGGGAACGTTCGGACGATTTCTGTGCGAAACGCCAAACGTATTCGTCGTTTTCTTCCGTCAGGGAATAGAAATAGCCGAGATCGGTCACGAGGTAATAATTGCCGTATACGCACGTCGCGCCGACGACGTTACCGTCGAAATTGCTCTTTTCCATGCGTTTTTCGGCTTTGCCGCTCGAGCTTATGTCGTATAATTCCGCCTTGGCTGTACCTGCGGCGAGAAACGTTTCGCCGTTAGAGGCGACGTATTTTGCCGACAGGGAAACTGAAACGGTGTTTTCAAACGTTTTGGTTTTAGCGTCGAAAACGGAAATGCGGCGATTGCCTGCATCGGACAGGAAGAGTTTATTCCCCGAAAGGCAGACGTCCGTCGCGCCGTTCAGACGGTTGGAGGCGGAAGAAGCTCCGCTGATTTCGTAATTGGTGAACCGAGAAGTTTCGACGGAGTACTGTTGGACGGTCTTATTGCGGACGGCGTATATAAAATCGCCTTTTGCCGTAAGCGCGACGTAGCCGTCTGATTCTTTCAATAGCGGCGTGACGTCTTTGTTGTCTTTGCTTTCCGTCAATTCGTTTAAGTCGTAGGCGAAGAAATCGTTGTCGCCCGTAACGCAGGCAAACACGCCGTCGGCAACCGTCATGGATAATAACGTCGTGGAAAATACCGCCACGAATACGGGATTGGCATTGTCGTCGGGATCGAGTTTATAAAGGTGTTTGCCGCTCTCGGTGTAATACAATTCACGGTCGTAATAGGCGAGGGTGGGGGGGAGCGAATAGCTCCTCCAAAGCATTGTCGCCGCGGAAAGGTTGTTCAAAGACGCTTTGTAAATGTAGGAAAGCGTTCCCGAGGTCGTGGAATAGTACATCGTCGAACCGACGATGGCGAACGTCGCGCAAGTGAGCGATAGGGAAGTTGCCTGCGCGTCGGCGGTCTGAAACGCGTCGGGCGCAAGTATGTACAGCGCGCCGTTTTGATCCAAGAAGTACAAGCGAGCGTTGTCGTCGAATTGCAATTTTGTAATTTGATTCGTATGCGTGTACTGCCGATAGACGTCGTCGTCTCGATCGTAAACGTACAATTTGTTGCCGTCGGCGATTGCCGTATATCGTTCGGAAATCGTTACGTCGGACGGCGTTTGTAAAGCGAGGTACTGCTCGTAAGAGCTTGGCGCGAGAAGCTCCGTTTCCGACGAACGGGCGTGAGTAGCGGTTTCCGCCGCAGCGGAAACGGGCGCGAAATGCCGCGACGCGTTCGATAAACCGAAAGCGCACAACGCACACAAAGATAAAATTGTCGCGATAATTTTTCTCATATAAACCATTATAGCACGCTTTATTGAAAAAAGCAAGAGATTGGACGCATTTTTTTCGCATATATAGTGTATATGCGTTCGGCGGCATTGATTTTGCTCCGAAAAAATAAAACAGGCGTATATATGGCATATTTTATCATGGGTATAACAGCAAATACGAACAAATGTTCATGTTTTCAAACAAAAAATAGGCAGAAAGGTATTGCAAAAAACAGAAAAAGTGACATAATAAATCTCGTCAACGGCGACAAAATCGCGGTTGCAAAAAACCGAAACTTTAGGTAAGATCGCAAAATAACCTACGACGGGAGAAGAGAAAGATTTTGCGGCATTGTCTTTACGCCGGGAGGCGTTGCGCGTTTTCGGTGGGCGGCGACGGTCGTTCAAAAGAACGCTAAAATTCATAAAGAGGTCGGTGAGAAAAAACGAATTGCAAAAAGAGAGGTGAAGTTTTTTGAAAACGTATCTCAAGGTGGTCTTGTATGCGTATCCGTTGTTGAAAACCGTGGGGACGGATTATGCCGACCACATTCGAAACAAGGCATTGTTGTCCTATAACAGCAACAAGACGACGGAAGAATTGGCGGAGTATTTGGCAGAAGAAATCATACGAAAGAATCGCTTGTTGTGGCTGAAATCGGTTGTCGAGCAGGTTTGCGAAAGGTTGAACGAGGAGGACAGAGCGTTGGTTGCCATTCGGTATTTCGGTAAAAAGAAAAAAACGGTGCGGATCTCCAGCGAGCGAGTGTATTTTCGTAAGCAAAATCGCGCGGGCGAAAAGGCAGCGGCGATGCTCTTGCAGGCAGGACTCGACGAAAGTACGTATCGGGAGTTCTTTGCGGAATCGGAAACCTTTCGGCGCATCGAGCGTTTTTTGGAAAAACAGGAGGCGAAAAAGATGGAGGAGGCTCAGCCGTCGTATAGCTCGTCCGTGTCGTAGGGATTGTTTTTGGGCGGTTTCAGGAGCAATGCCGCGAGAACGGGAACGAGCAGACAGAGTGCGATCAGGACGGCGATCTGCGCCGGAGAGGAGTCCGCCTGCGCTTCGGTTTCGTCGGAGGACGTCTGCGGCAACAGGGTGGCGAGGTATTCGTCGTACTCGGTGTTGACGGGGAGTTTTAGATCGGTCGGTTTGGGGATATACCCGAACGTGTCGCCGCGGAGAACGTAACAATAAGTTTCCGCACCGACGACGTAATCGCCGTAATAGGCGCAAGAGACCGTGATTTGGTTGAGAAATGCGGAATCGTCTATCGTATCGTCGATGCGGTAACGGACGTCTAATATGTAGTAGAGATAGGGGCGTTTCGGCGTGTATGCGACAGGAGTGAGCAATTCGGTGCGTGCGTAACCGATCAGTTTCTCGACGTCAGACGCGTCGTACAGATATTCGATTTTGCAATACGTTTCGTCGTACTCCAGAATTTTAACGTAATACGTACGCGGCAACAGGAACAAGCCGCGCGGCGCGTCGGGCGCGTCGTAAAAGTATGCGTCCGTCAGGATGCAGGCGTAAGTACCTGCGCGAAGTTCCGCTTCGGCAAGGGCGCGCTTCGGCGTCGGAAAAGCGGTTTGCAGACAAAAGAGAAAAAGGAGCAGAACGGAATTCAGCAAAATAAATAGTTTTTTCATAGAGCGACTCGCTTACGATAGAGTAACGGCAACGTCGCATAACGACATACGACGAATTGCCTAAAGATAGAACAAGACGTATTATACGCGAAAAGAGGAGGGCGGTTTTGACAAATCGAAAGGGATTATGAGAAATATTGTAGAAAAGCTATGCGAAATCGAGGCGGAACAGCGGCGCAGAAAGGAAACGGATCATCTGGCGGCTTATAACGTAGGTGAGAAAAAACACGAAAAACAGTTGGCGTTCCACCGCTGTTCGAAAAGGAATCGATGGGTGTTTGGCGGAAATCGCTCGGGAAAGACGGAATGCGGCGCGGCGGAATGCGTATATATGGCGCGCGGAACGCATCCGTATCGACAAAATCGATCGAACGTTTGCGGCTGGGTGGTTTCGGTTTCGGCGCAAGTGCAACGCGACGTGGCGCAAAAGAAAATTTTGCATTATTTACGCAAGGATTGGATAGAGGACGTCGTGATGCTTAGCGGCAGACGGGACGCTCCGGAGGACGGGATCATTGATTTCATCCGCGTGAAAAACGTGTTCGGAGGGAGTTCGGTCATCGGGTTCAAGAGTTGCGACCAAGGCAGGGAAAAATTTCAAGGGGCATCGCTCGATTTCGTTTGGTTTGACGAGGAGCCGCCCGAAGACGTCTATCGGGAATGCCGCATGCGCGTCATGGACAGGCAGGGCGACGTGTTCGGCACGATGACGCCGCTCAAAGGGTTGACGTTTGTGTATCGAGATATTTTCCTGAATCGGCAAAACGACCCAGAGGTGTGGTATGAGTTCATGGAATGGGCGGACAATCCGTATTTGGATCGGAACGAAATTGCGTTGATGGAGGCGAGCTTGGACGAGCGGACGTTGCAATCCCGACAATTCGGACGGTTCGCGAGTGCGTCGGAGGGGTTGGTGTATCCGGAATTCGACGAGCAAATTCACGTCATTGAGCCGTTCCCGATTCCGAAAGAGTGGCAAGACACGATCTCTATCGATCCCGGATTGAACAATCCGTTGTCGGCGCATTGGTACGCGGTGGATTTCGACGATAACGTGTACGTGATGTTCGAGCATTACGAGGCAGGGAAAGACGTGGATCATCACGCGAAGCGAATCGCGCAAATTTGCGATACGCTGGGGTGGAAACGGGATAGTCGGGGGAGGATATGCGCGTTGATCGACAGCGCGGCAAAGCAGAGGACGCTCTCGGGAGTGAAAAGCGTGGCGGAATTGTTTTACGAGCGCGGAATATTGGTGAATCCGGACGTGGAAAAAGATTTATTTTCGGGGATTGCGCGCGTGAAAAGCTATTTAAATTCGAAAAACGGATTGCCGAACTTGTACATCTTTAATTGCTGTCCGCATTTAATTCGGGAATTGAAAGGGTATTATTGGGGAAGCGGCGATACTCCGAGAAAGGCGGACGACCACGCTTTGGACGAAATGCGTTACTATTTGATGACGCGTCCGAAAAAAACACCGTCGGGAATTCAGAAAACGGCGATTCAAAAAGACAAGGAAAGGAGATTGCGGAAATTGGCAAAAAAACCGACGGAAAAGTGAAAACGGGGTGGGCAGGTATGCGTTGAGTTATAAAAACAGCGAGAGGGACAGAGTATGGAAGAGAAGAAAAAGACGGAAATGACGAAAGAGGATAAGATCGGGGACGCGTTGTTGAAGGTCGCACTCGGGTATCAGGTGTCGGAGGTCACGGAGGAGTATGCGGAGGTGGACGGCGCGTTGAAACTGACGAAACGCAAAAAGACGAAAAAGGACATTCCGCCCGATTTGAAGGCGGTGCAAATGCTACTTTCATCGGACGGGGAGGGGGCGGCGTTTGCCGCTTGGACGGACGAAGATCTGGAAAAGGAAAAAACGCGGTTATTGGCGGAATTGCAGACGGCGGAGGAAACGAAACCTAAGAAGTCGGTAAAAACCGCAGTCGTGAAAGAAAGTGCGAAACCGAAACGGAAAGTTTCTCGACGAAAAAAGGTTTCGACGACAAAGAAAAAGTAATCGGAACGTTTGCGAAACGGAACGATAAAAGGAGGCAGAATGGACATTTTCAAACAGGACGAGGCGACGCGAGAGATGACGGAACGCGAGAAAGAGGAATTGCGGATCGCGCAAGACGTGACGGAGGATTTTTTGCGACGCCGAGAGGAACGCAGGCGCATAGAGAGCGGTTGGCTGTTGAATCTTAATTTTTTCAGCGGTAATCAATATTGCGACGTTTCGCCGTCGGGGGAGATCGTGGAGGAGGATTCGAGATTTTATTGGCAATCGCGTAGGGTGTTCAACCATATCGCGCCGACGATAGACTCGCGCGTGGCAAAACTGGAAAAACTGAAGCCAGAATTGCGTGTTCGCGCGTTTTCGGACGAGGACGGCGACGTGCAGGCGGCGAAGCTCGCCACAGGTGTATTGCGGTACGTACACGACCGAATCGGGTTGTCGGAGACGATCTATAAAGGGATCGTTTGGTCGGAAATCTGTGGCAGCGCGTTTTACAAGATCGTCTGGGCGGAACAGGGCGGACGGCAGGTCGCAGTGACGGAAGACGGGCGTTCCGTTTACGAAGGGGAGGCGCAGGTGAGCGTCGTGTCGCCGTTCGAAGTTTTTCCCGACCGTTTGGACGCGGAGGACATAGACAGCGCGGCGAGTTTGATTCACGCGCAGACGGTGACGGCTCGGTACATCTATGAGAAATTCGGGGTGACGATTGAGGGAGACGATATCGAGACGGCGGAATACAGCGAGCCGTCTTCGGGCAGGCGGAGCGTATTTAGCGGAATGCATACGACGAAAGTGCGCGACGGGGTGGTTTTGATCGAGCGGTATACCAAGCCGAACAGCGAGAAACCGGACGGGAAACTGGAGATCGTAGCAGGCGGAAAATTGCTCTATGTCGGACCTTTGCCCTATCAAAATCGTGAGAAGGGGGAACGGGGATTCCCGTTCGTCAAGCAGGATTGTTTGCGTTTGCCCGGAGCGTTTTTCGCGGAGAGCGTCATCGATCGGTTGATTCCCGTACAGCGCGCCTATAACGCCGTGCGAAATCGGAAACACGAATTCCTTAACCGACTTTCGATGGGCGTTTTGACGGTGGAGGACGGTTCGGTGGATACCGACGCGTTGGAAACGGAAGGGTTGCTCCCCGGGAAAATACTCGTGTACAGGCAAGGGGGGAAGACTCCCGAAATGCTCGATTGCGGCGACGTGCCGACGGCGTTTAAGGACGAGGAAGAATGGTTGGAAAAAGAGTTCGCGTTGATCAGCGGCGTCAGCGATCTGTCGCAAAACTCCACGCCGATCAGCGTGACGAGCGCGACGGGATTGCAATTGTTGCTGACACAAGACGAAACGAGGCTTTCGGCGACGTTGGGGAGCATGGAACGCGCGATGAAGGAAGTCGGCAGGCATATTTTGCGGCTGTATCGACAGTTTGCCGGGACGGCGCGGTTGATGACGTTGACGGGCGAGAACAAGAAAACGCAGACGTATTATTTTAACGCGTCGAATCTGGCGGTCAACGATCTGCAATTCGAATCGCAGGATTCGTCTTCGCCCGAAGAGAAGCGGACGACGCTCCTGAAATTGTACGAAGCCGGATTGCTCACGGACGAGGAGGGAAAGCTCAGTTCGGAGAACAAAAATCGCATTTTGGAGGCGTTCGGATTCGGCAGTTACGAAAACGCGAAGGATATTTCCGCGTTGCATCGAGCGAAGGCGACGGATGAGAATTTGGAATTGCGCGAACGAGCCGTCGAACCGGACGACTTCGACGAGCATGAATTGCACATTGCGGAACATACGCGGTTTCTGTTGTCGGCGGAGTTTAGAAACTCCGACAAGCGCGACGCGTGGAAAAAGAATTTTTCGGCGCACATAGAAAAGCATAAGCAATATAGAAAAAAAATGACAAGGAGTAACGAAATATGAAACAAATAGCAGAGGAGAACGTTTACGAGGAAACTACCCCTACGGAGGACGTTGCAGCGGCAAAAAAAGAGGAAGCCTCGACGGTTTTGGGGAAGTTTAAGGACGTAGACGCCCTTGCGAGGGCGTACGGTTCTTTGCAGGCGGAGTTTACCAGACGAAGCCAGCGGTTAAAAGAATTGGAACGGGAAGCGGAAAAACGGAAGCGCGTCGAGGACGCGTGCGAAGAAAGGGTGGAAAAACTCCGTAAAAACGCACGGGCACATCGCGCCGCGGCGAGGGAGTTCGACGAGTTTTTATCCGACGTCGGACAACCGCTCGCCGAGATCGGCGAAGAAACGACAGGTGCGTTTGAACCGAGTTCCGTGACCGTGACGGACGCCGAAACGACTCCCGAAGAGACGGGCAAAGTTTCTTCCGGAGAAAACGAAGCGGTGACAGACAAGGCAGAGAACGTCGGAAGCGTAGGCGAGAAGGAAAGTATTTTACATGGCGCGAGCACGGTGGGCGCGAAGGAAATATCGTCCGTTGCACTTGGAGGGGAGAGCCTTTCTTCCGATGAACTCTACGAGAAAGTCTGTCAGGACGAAGCGTTGCGATTGCGGATTATCGGGGAATATCTTTCTTCGATAAGAAAAAGCGAAGCGCCGCTGACGCTCGGCGGAGCGATGACTCCGCTGACGCCGCCGAAACGGGCGCGCACGATCGGAACGGCGAACGCTATGGCGTTGCAGTATTTTAAGACAACGACGCAGGAATAATGCTGCGTTGTTATAAGGCAATGACGCGCGAATAACGTGTGACGTTGTTATAAAAAATTGGCGACGCGAATAGCGAACAATCGGACGAATAGGCTACGATATTTCGTCCAACGGCTCGAGGGGGGAACGGTGATCCCCCTTCGGGACGGCGCGAAAAACACAAAAAAAGGAGAATTTTATTATGGTTACGATTCAAACGGCAGACAATGCATTAAAATCTTTTTATTTAGACGCGGTGACGGACGCTTTGGACATGAAAGTCAATCCGTTCTTGGCGAGGGTCGCGCATACCGCTTCCGGCGTTACGGGCAAGGATATTAGAAAAGCGGTGAAGGTCGGTTTTAACGGCGGTATTGGTGCAGGAAGCGAGGAGGGCGATTTGCCGAAAGCGTCGGCGAGCGATTACGTGCAATTTACCGCGGCATTAAAGAATCTTTACGGTACGATCGAGATTTCGGACAAAGCCATTCGCGCGGCGGCGAACGACGAGGGTGCGTTCGTGAATTTGCTCGACGACGAAATGCAGTCCATGATCAAGAGCGCGTCGTTTAATTTCGGACGTATGCTTTTTGGTGACGGCACGGGAAAAATCACGGAAGTGACCGCGGTGAAGTCGAATAATCGAATCGTCGTACAGGACGTGAACGGTATCGTGGAGGGAATGTTGCTCGATTTCTATTCGCCGCTCGGTACGGCGGACGATATGTGTCTCGGACGTGTTGTCAGCGCGGTAGACAGAGATTCCAACACGATTACGGTGAGCGGCGGCGAAGTGAACGACGTCGTGTTGCCGGTCGGGAGCGGCGCGTATATTCATAATTCCAAAGACCAGGAGATTACGGGGATCGCGGCGTTGTTCTCCAGCGAGGAAACGTTGTACGGCGTGGATAAAACGAAGTCGGTGATGAAACCGCACGAACAGACGAAAGTCGGAGAGATTACCGAAGAGATTATTCAAAAAGCCATCGACCAGATCGAGGCGCGTTCCGGAAGTAAAGTCAATTACATTCTCTGTTCTTGGGGGGTAAGACGCGCGTTGGTGAAATATTGCCGTGCGAACGATATTCCGCTCCCTGCGATCGAGACGGACGGGGTGACGGCACTCAGCTTTAACGGGATTCCCGTAGTGACGGATCGATTCTGTCCTTCCGGTACGATGTACCTTTTGAACACGGACGACTTTAAGCTGTATCAGCTTTGCGATTGGCAGTGGTTGGAGGGTGAGGACGGCAAAATTTTGAAGCAAGTTCCCGGTAAACCCGTATACACGGCGACGCTCGTGAAATATGCGGAATTGCTGTGCGAGCGTCCTTGCGGACAAGGAAGATTGACGGGAATAACCGAAGCGTAACGACATAGATTTTTAGGCGAAGGAGGCACCCGTGTATGCATTGAATGCAAATTCGGGTGCTTTTTTCCATCAAAAAGAAGGAGACTTATGAATGGTAAAAGATTTGATTTTATCGGCGGCGAGATTGGTCGGCTGCGAGACGGATCTGACGTATTTTCTTGAGGACGAAGACGAGGAGTACGCGGAGACGGCGACGTTGTTTTTGGACTGTTTCAACAGGGTGGAAAACGAATTGGCGTTGGACTATCTGCCGCTCGTGGCAGAAGAAGAGCTGAATACGACTACGGGAAAAATCGTTTTTTCGAATCTTAAACACGCCGTCGTGCGTATGATTCGCGTGACGGACGAAAGCGGCGCGTCGCTTCCGTATGAAGTATTTTCGGAATATTTAACGACGCGAAAAGGCAAGGTAAAGGTCGTGTATTCCTACACGCCGGAGCCGAAGAGTTGGAATTCGGAAAGCGAGCTTAGCCTATACGTATCGCCGAGACTGTTTGTCTACGGCGTCGCGGCGGAATATTGCATGGCTACGGGGCGGTACGAGGAAACGAAGGTTTGGGACGAAAAATATAAGGCGGCGGTCGAGGCGGCGTATCGATTGCATTCGGGCGGGAAAATGCCGTCGAGAAGGTGGGTGTGACGATGTATAAGAGAAAAAAGGCGTTCGATATCGATTCTACGATAAAAACGTTTACGTTTGACACGTTCGTGCCGTGGCGGTGTTCGGGCGAGCGCGATAAGAATACGCTCTACGCGTTCGAGAGTCGATATTGCGATTGTTCGGACGGGGCGATGCGTACGGGTGTTATGATAAAGCAATACAAAAACGCAAACAACAAGGCGGTGACCTATACGATCGATCCTTCGACGATCGCTCGGATCTTTTTAGAGCACGATAAAAAGTCCGACGGATCGTATACGTCGACGCCGGCATTTCTGACGAAAAACGGCGATTATTATTACGCCAGTGAGACGGCGACGAGTTTTACGAAAGTGACTTCCGTGAACAAGGGGAGTACGTGTGAGGTGGCGGCTTATGCCGATGCGGAGCAGGGATTATATACGTTGCTGTTCGGGGCAGGCGGCGTGACGAGAGTGGCGTCGGGAGCGTGCGCGAGCTCGAACGTTTCGGAAAACGTGTCGTGCGGTTGCGTCTTGAATGATCGAGCGTATGCGATCGGGGCGTTCAACGCGTTGCTGTATTCCGCGTTGCTCGATCCGTTAGATTTTACGGAGAGTATTCACGAGGGCGGCAATATTAAGCTCCCCGATTATGCCGGTAAAGCGGTGGCAATCAAGCCGCTGAACGGGAAACTGTATGTGTTTTTCGAGTACGGGATTACGGAGATCGAGCCTGCCGGCTCGGGGAAGAATTTCAAGAGAACTCCCTTTCCGTATCACGGCGGAAAGATTCAGCGCGGTACCGTCGGGGAGTGCATGGGGAAGCTTTATTTCATGGCTACGGACGGCGTGTACGCGTTGGACGGGATTCGAGCGGAGCGGAAATTCGAGAAGTTGTGTTTGCGCGGCGGCGAAACGGCGGAGCCGGGCGGCTTTGCCGCCTATAAAGGCGGTTTTTTGTTGCGGTATTACGACGTGGCGACGGAATGGCGGACGATATATCTGCAACCTGCCACGGACAACGGCTATCGGATTCTCGACGTGAATGCAATTTCCGAAACGGGCGGCGAAGTTTTTTGCGCGTATAAGAAAACGCTCTACAAATTTGTCGAGGACGGAATGTTCGCTTCGGGCGAAAACGCGTTTTTCAATACGGAGCCGCTCGATTTCGGGTCGGAGCGACCGAAGCTCCTGAAAACGCTCTGCGTGCGAGGGAACGGAATATTCGATATATGGGTCACGAACGGCAAACGGCGCGTGTATGTCGGGGTCGGGGCGAATCTACAGAACGGGCGTGCTGTCGCAAAGCCGAGACTCTTCGGAGAAAATTTCCGTTTCGAGATCGTCCTGTATAAGGGCGCGACGTTGCAGGAAATCTCCTGCGAGACGGAGAACTTTTGACGGAGGTGCACATGAACATAGATATCATCGATTATACCGCGGCGCAGTTTGCGGCGCTTTCCGCCGCGCAGATTACGGAGATAAAAGAGGCGCAGGAAAAGAAAAATAAGCTGACTTCGGCGTTCGAGGAGTCGCTCCGCGAAGAGAAGTCGAGGTTGAGCGAAAACGGGATTTTGCGTTCGGCACAGTGGGGATTGATTGAGGCGCAATTGCGTGCGGAGTATGCGACGGCGGTGGAGAATCTGCGCGAGGGGTTGTTGTTCTATCTGCGGTATTCCGCGAGCGAGGAGGACGAGTCGGCTCCTTACGAGGTGAATTACGCGTTGACGGAGACCGAACGATTCAAGATCGTGAAAGAATATTACGAAACGACGTATGCGGACGGAACGAAGCGGTTTAAGGCGTTCGAGGCTGATAAGATCGCGCCGAAGTATTTGGGCGAGCTGTACGCGCCGTTGTATGATTATTTTTTGGAGGATGTAACTTAAGGCAACGTTCCGTTTCACCATGACTTTCTATGAGAGATAAAGTTTGCGATGTGATGACAGGCAATTCGCTTGTAACGGGTGGAAGTATCGTTGCATAAATTTACGAAAACGCAACATACTGCTTTCAGGAGGAAACGTAAATGCGGATCGTAAATATTATCGCTTATGTATTGGTCATTGTCGGCGCGGTGAACTGGGGGATGTTCGGATTGTTCGATTTCAACCTCGTTTCCCTCGTGTTTAACGGTGCGAGATCGGTCGGCTCGGTTATCGTCTATACGCTGATCGCGACGGCGGCGTTATGGCTGATTCTTTCGCCGTTCATTACCGGCGGTGTGTTGTGGCTCAAAAATAAACGCACGGTCAATTAAGGCAACTTAAGCACGGTTAAGTAAGAAAAAACGGATCTTTTCATGACGGAAAGGTTCGTTTTTTTTCAATTTTTTGTCAAGTTTCTTTCGTTATTGTAGGATTACAATAGATATGAGACAAAAGATATAAAAAAAGATAAGCAAAAAATTTTTCTTTATGTTAAAGTTTAAGTACCACAAAAAACTAACAAAGGAAAATTAACGCTATCATGAACATTGTATCACAAAAAGC
>CAYZOF010000047.1:0-15716 GCA_964479935.1 uncultured Clostridia bacterium
GGTTGGGTGTCTTTTTTTTGTCTTGAAAGACTGTCACTTAGCGCGACAGCCCCTTTTATATGCTTTTGTTTTTAGAAAGCTTCGCAACCATAGCATACGCTATTTTTGCAAGTTTTCCGTTTTAATAAAAGGTCGCTAATTGTTCTTCGGGCGGATTGCATACCACTACTTTCTCCGCCTTTAATACCGGCCCTTTCCCTTTATAAATGCGATGTTTTGTAAACTCCACCTTTGCCGTAACGCTAATCCAATCGCGCGTTTCCAGTTTTAACGTTTCATCCGGCAAAACGCAAGCCAAACCGCAATACTGAATATCCGCTTCGCAACAAGTCATAACGTGTCTGCCGACCACGATGTCTGTCGGCTCTAACCGCTTATCACGCGCGACGAGTCCGCGGAACTTCACCGTCTTGCCGATATACGTCTCTAAATTCTCCGTTAAATCACGGTAAAAAAAGGCGTAATCTCTATCTTCGATTTGGATCACAGGCGCATTGACGTCAAAGGGCAACGGATCTTCGATCTCGTCGAAATCGGCTTTTCCGTCCGCTCGTTCGTATACGATATCGCAACGACGGCTGATTGCGCGGACGATTTTATGCAGCTCCGTTTTATCCATAGCGTCGTCGAAACGGTTGAATACCGTCAACTGCGTATTTTGAATTTTATCGAATACAAGCTGACGCATGTTCGCATTGTAATTTATAAACGTAGTCGCGTCGAAGAACGTCATGACCTGGTTGATCATCCAACCTTCGGGCATGGCGTTAAAAAAATCCTCCAACAGCCACATGCCGTTGTATTCAACCACGACACGCGTCGCTCCGCACCGCGTCTGCGCCTCGGACAGAGTCTGCTCCGTCAACTGCGATTTATCGTCAATCACGAGCAGCTCCACGCTTTCCGCATTGGCGAATTTTTCTTTGTCGTATTCTTCTATGCCTTCTTCCGCCACTACCAACAACGTGGTTTCCCCGTCGGAAAAACGAGGATCTTCCAATGTTTCTTGAATAAATTTCGTCTTACCCGACTCCAAAAAACCTAAAAACAGGTAGACGGGCATTTCCGTAGGATGTTGATTTTTCATGACCGTTTATACCCCGAATAAGTCCTTCAGCGCGTCTTCGTTGAGTTTGCAACCTATGACGCACAATCTGCCGATGACCGCCGTCGAGCCTTCCCGCACGTCGGGAGCGGACGGCACGTAGTCGAAATGTAACCAAGCACTTTCACCGTTCACGATGCCTTTCGCTCGCAACACAACGCCGTACTCTCCCTCGTTCTCTAAAGCCTGCAACGCCGAAGTCAGCTCTTCCTTCGTAAACTTCTTCGTCGTTTCTACGCCCCAACTGGTAAATACTTCGTCCGCATGATGATGGTGATGCCCGTGATGATGTTCGTGACAATCGCAGTCGGGATCGTCACACTCGTGATCGTGGTGGTGTTCGTGATGATGTTCGTGAAGTTCGGCTTCCAAACGATCAAGCTCCGCCTGCAAGGAATCCGTCTGTTCCATAGCCGAAAGAATGGCTTTGCCGTCCAACTCGTTCCAAGAAGCAATCACGAAAGTTGCGGAAGGGTTCTTTTCTTTCAAAAGTTCGACGGCGGCAGACAATTTCTCTTCCGACGTTTTATCGGTATGCGAAAGAAGAATACAGCTTGCGTTTTCTACCTGATCGTTGAAAAATTCGCCGAAATTTTTCATATACATTTTGCATTTCGTCGCATCGACAACCGTACAGAAAGCGTTCAACTTTCCGTCTTGCAAATGCGCGTTTTGAACGGCTTTGATAACGTCGCTGAGCTTGCCTACGCCCGAAGGCTCGATAATAATTCTATCGGGAGCATACTGCGCGGAAACCTGTTGCAACGCCTTGGAGAAATCCCCCACCAGCGAACAGCAGATACAACCGGAATTCATCTCCGTCACGTTGATGCCGGCATCTTGCATAAATCCGCCGTCGATACCGATTTCACCGAACTCGTTTTCGATCAAAACGACCTTTTCGCCGGCATACGCCTCTTTAACGAGTTTCTTGATCAGCGTAGTTTTCCCCGCGCCCAAAAATCCTGAAAAAATATCTATTTTCGTCATATCTATACCTCTCTATGCGGCGCAAGCCAAGGGAATTCCCCTTGACCGCACTGTTTTGTCTTTATTATTATTTATAAAGCAATTTCGGTAATTTCAAACTCAAAACGCCCAATTTCCGTTTTCGAAAATTTGCACTTTCTTACCGTCGCGCGTAATACCGACAATGGACATATCGCGCGTACCGATCATAAAGTCTACGTGAATCATACTGTCGTTGATGCCGCGTTCTTTAATCTGTTCTTCCGTCAATTTTTCAAAGCCTTTCAGACATTCGTTGAAACCATAACCGAGAGCCAAGTGGCAACTTGCGTTTTCGTCAAACAACGTATTGTAGAACAACACGCCCGATTGGTTGATGGGAGAATCGTAAGGAATCAAAGCCACTTCGCCGAGCATACTCGCCCCCTCGTCCATGGAAACCATGTGTTTCAGCAGATCTTCGCCCTTTTCGGCTTTAACTTCTACCACTTTACCGTTTTCGAAACGCACAGAGAAGTTATCGATCAATTCGCCCATATAGGAAAGCGGTTTACTGGAATATACGATACCGTCGCACGCGCCGGCTTTCGGGGAAGTGAACACTTCTTCGGAAGGAATGTTCGGGTTGAAAATTCTGCCCTGCAACGTCTTTTCCTTGCCGCCTGCGAAAATGCCGTCTTTCAAAAGCTCTACGCGGAAATCCGTGCCGTTCGCGCTCTTATATTCCAAATACTTCAATCCCAAGTTGTTGAGATACTGACAACGCGCGTCCAAATCCGCATTATGCTCTTTCCAAGCCTTAATCGGGCTTCTGCCGTCTGCGCGAGCCGTCTTCAAAATGACTTTCCACATTTCTTCCACGGCCTTTCTTTCGGGAAGGTCTGGGAATACTTTTTTTGCCCATGCCTTGCCGGGAACGGCGGCAATACACCACTGGTGTTTGTTTTCGAGCGCAGTTCTGTAAGGCTTTACCTGCGGATAGATCGCCTGACGAGCTTTGCTCATCTTTTGCTGGTCGACGCCGTTCATGCCGTCGGGATCGTCCGATTCAATCCAAAGTCGGCAAGAATAATTTTTCGCCTTAAATTCCCACTTCGCTTTGCCCCAAGGTTTCAATTCGGAAAGCGATTCCAAAGAGCGATACTGCGAAGAAAGCTTGTCTACGGGTTGATAGCTCCAATCCACGTACACTTCGCTTGCGCCGGCTTTATAGCATTCTTCCACGACCATCGTGACGAATTCCGGTTGATCGAGTCCGGCTTCGATGAATACCGTTTGACCTTTCTTTACGTTGATACCCGTACGAGCGAGCAATTTCGCGTATTTTTGCAACTGTGTTTTTCTCATATTTGTTTGCTCCTTTCCATTAGTATGGTTACTATTTCGATTTTACAGCCTCGGGACGAAAATACGTTTTATATTCGTTTACCCAATCAAATCATAATTTATATTTTTATAAAAAAGTGCCTTTACCGTTACGTCGTCTTTGCTTTGCGCCAAGATCCACATCAACTTCGTAATGATGCTCTCATACGTCATCGTGTAGCTTTCCAACAGCTCGAACCGCTTTTTTAAGCCTCTGCCGACTCGATAAACGCTCATATCGCTGCCCTCTTGTTGCACCTGCGTGGTCACGACCAGCGTTTTGCCTTTACGCTCCCATTTTTTAATCACGTCGTAAAAGCCGTAATACTCGCCTTCGGGAATTCCGCCCGTGCCGTAGCCGGACAACACCACCGCGTCATAATATCCGAAATACGCGTCGAGAATATTTCCTCGTTGCCCCGGCGTAAGCGTAAGCAATCCCACTTTATCGTTCAATTCCGAATAGAATATCGGTTTTTCACGCTTCGGTGTAACAATATAGGGAATAATTCTGCCTTCGCGGATCACCGCCAAGTTTGGAAAATCCACGCTCGTGAACGCGTTATAACTCTTCGTGCGGATTTTTTTCGCACGCGTACCTGCGATGACTTTGCCTTGAAACACGATGACGACGTCCGAGGCTACGTCCGAGGCGGCGTATAAGAAACTGTCACGCAAATTAATTCTGCCGTCGGTGTCCTCTCTATCAATGGGCTTTTGCGAACCTGTCAGTACAATCGGTTTCGGCGAACCTTGCACTAAATACGAAAGCATCGCCGCCGTATACGACATGGTATCCGTACCGTGACAAATGACGAACCCGTCGTATTTCTCGTAATTTTCCCGTATTGTCCGAGCTAGCAACAGCCAATGCTCCGGAGTCACGTTGGTACTGTCGATATTATAAATCTGAATCGCGTCGGGTTGACAAAACGAATACACTTCAGGGACGCATTTGAGCAATCCGTCCGCACGAATTTCGGGGACGAGTCCCTCTTCGCCTGAATGCGAAGCGATCGTACCGCCCGTGGCGATCAATAAAATTTTTTTCATGCTTTTTCTACCTTTCGACGAAGATAATCACCCTTTTGCAGCGAATACGGGCAAGCGATTTTATAAATCCCCTGTACGAGCTTTGCGTCCGACACGGCTTCGCCTGCGGCGTCGTACATCTCCTTGACCTCAAACGTTTTTCCGAACATATCGGACGGAGAAAGCACCTCCAAAATCTCGCCCTGTTTGAAACGATTGCGCATTTCTGCATAAACAAAGCCGTCTTTATACTCCGCGACGTCCGCCACGTAGACGTACTCGCCTTTCGACTGGCTGTCGGTATAGTTGACCGTTTCATGATTTTCACCTAACGCATACGCCGTCGTATATGCGCGATGCGCGACGTTGCAAAGTTCGCTTTCGAATACGGATAACGGTTCTCCGTTCATGGCTCGACGATAGGCGTTGATGACGGTTGCAAGGTAATAACCGCTCTTCATTCTGCCCTCAATCTTAAATGAACAAATACCTGCCCCCTCCATTTCATGTAAATAGCTTAACATATTCAGGTCTTTGCTATTAAAAATATACGTGCCTTTTCCGTCCTCTTCGACGGGAAGCCATTCGGATTTTCCGTTCGTAGCGTTCTGCGCTCGCACTTCGTAACGCCATCTGCACGACTGTACACATGCGCCTCGATTGGAAGAACGTCCGTCCAAATAATCGGACAAAAGACATCTGCCGCTGTAAGAAATGCACATTGCACCGTGCACGAACGCCTCCAATTCGATATCGGGAACAAATTCGTGAATTTCCGATATCTCTCGAAGGGAAAGTTCTCTCGCGAGAATCACGCGAGCGATCCCCTCTTCCTTCCAAAATTTTACGGCGTACTTATTGACCGTATTCGCTTGCGTGGAAAGATGCAGAGAAAGCTTCGGGGCGACCTGCCGTGCCAAATAAATTACACCCGGGTCGCTGACGATTGCCGCGTCCACGCCGATGTTTTCCAAATATTGAAAATATTCCTTTAACTGTATAAAATCGGCGTTCTTGGCAAAAATATTCGCCGTGACGTACACCTTTTTCCCTTGCGAATGCGCATGCAAAACCGCAGAGAACAATTCCTTTGCCGTAAAATTATCCGCAAAC
Organism: uncultured Clostridia bacterium; assembly: GCA_964479935.1. GTDB lineage: Bacteria > Bacillota > Clostridia > Christensenellales > Borkfalkiaceae > Scatosoma. Next base: position 5,585 of record CAYZOF010000047.1, read on the forward strand.
GTGCGCAAAGAAAAATTCTTTCCGCCTAAATACACTGCGTCCGCGCCGAACCGCAAAGCCGTCAAAAATTTTGCATAGCTCCCTGCAGGAGCCAAAAGTTCCGCTTTCATCTCGACCTCCCGACCGTCGTTTCCTTGCCGCCGCGATATACGGACAATGCCACTCCGTCCCCGACATCGAGCACCGAAGTCGTAAAATCTTTATCTGACGTCACCGCCGACAAATAGGCGTGTAGTTTATCCACGATCGAATGCCGTTTCGGCGGCGTCGGTTCTACTCCGCTAACCCAACCATAAAGCAATACGTCGTCCGCAAACAGCACCGCACCGTCTTTCATTAACCGTTTCAAGTCGAAAAGATACTTTTCGTATTGCGCCTTCGGGCCGTCCAAAAACACAAAATCGAATTGTCCGTCCATCATGGAAAGAATCTCACCTGCGTTGCCGAGATGCGCCGTAACGCGCTCCGCGACGCCGAAATCGGAAAAATTGTGTTTTGCTTCCAAGTAGCGAGCTTCCTCCAGCTCTATAGTGGTGAGTTTCGCATCAGGACAAGCATAAAGCATCGCCGTCGCCGACAGTCCGACCGCAGTACCAATTTCTAAAATATGTTTCGGACGTACCGATTGCAACATTACGAGTAAAAATTGCAACGTTTCGTCGTCCGCGACGGGAATGCCACGCGTCAAAGCGTCCGCTCGACGAGCGAAAATGCGCTCGTCAATGTTCAGTTGTACCAAGGACGCCGTAAATTTCATCTTATACCTCTACGATCGACACCACGATAAGGGGGGATTGTTTCGTCTTTTTGTAAAAATAGTTTTTCAAAGCTCTCCGAATGATTACGGAAAGTTCCGCTTTCGAGCCGTACTCGTAATCATAGGAATCTGCGGCTTTTTGCACGACGGCTTTCAGTTCTTCTTCCGTCGACGCGACCGTCGTCACGCAACCGTGCGCCTCGATAACGGGTTCATTGATGATATAATTCCCCGTAACAGCCAACGCCACGGTACATACGCCGTCCGCAGACATCTTCAAACGGTCTTTCATGACCTCGCTCGTACCATAGTCCTCGATTCCTTCTCCGTCTATCAGCCTTGTACCGGCTTGCACGTTTTCACCGAGTTTCAACGAATTCGCCGTCAATTCCACGCAATTCCCGATTTCGGGAATCAAAATGTTGTAAGAGGGCGTACCGAGCTCCTCACTGAGTTGCGCGTGACGTTTCAAATGCCGATATTCGCCGTGAACGGGGATAAAGAACTTCGGTTTTAACAACTTATGCAAAATCTTATGTTCCTCGCGACAGGCGTGGCCCGAAACGTGAATATTTTCCAAACTTTCGTAAACGACGCGCGCGCCCTTTTTATAAAGATTATTGATGACGCGATAAATCATTTTTTCGTTACCGGGAATCGGGTGTGCGGAAATAACGATTGTGTCGTTGTCGTCGATCGTGACCTTGTTGAATTCCCCCATTGCCATTCGCGTCAAAGCACTCATAGGCTCGCCTTGCGACCCCGTGGATACGATCAGCAATTCTTTGTCGGCATAGTTGTTGGCTTTTTCGACGTCTACCAATACGCCGTCCGGGATTTTCAATTCTCCGATCTGCACCGCCGCATCACCGATTTTTAGCATACTGCGTCCGGAAAAAGCGACTTTACGATTGTATTTGACCGCTAAATCAATGATTTGTTGTAAACGATCGATATTGGACGCGAACGTCGCGATAATCAATCTTCGCGAACTGTTATCGGCAAACAAGTGATCCAACGTCGCCGCAACGACGGCTTCTCCCATCGTATAACCGGGGCGCTCGATGTTCGTGGACTCGCTCATATAGAGCAATACTCCTTCATCACCGAGCTGCGCGATTCGCTTTAAGTCGATAGGCTCCCCTGCGACAGGCGTTAAATCGATTTTGAAATCGCCGCTGTGATAAATCAGTCCCTCGGGAGTACGAATCGCCAACGCGCAAGAACCGCAAATGGAGTGGTTTACATTGATAAATTCCACCTCGAAAACACCGGCTTTGATGCGATCTCCTGCCGTAACCAGACACTGCGAAGTGTTTTGAATGCGATGTTCCTGTAATTTATTGTCCACGAGCATCAAAGTCAGTTTTGTGGCATAAATGGGCGTATCCGGATTCAATTCCTTCATCAAATACGGAAGTCCGCCAATATGGTCCTCATGCCCGTGCGTCAGGAAAATACCGCGGATCTTGTCTTTATTTTGCGCCAGATAAGTGGTATCGGGAACAACGGCGTCAATCCCGGGCATGTCCTCGCCGTTCGGGAAAGTCATACCTGCATCGATGACGATAATATCGTTGCCGTACTCGAGTGCCGTAATATTTTTACCGATTTCTCCCACACCGCCGAGAAAAATAATTTTTACCGCTTTTTTGCGCTTATTATGCGTTGTTTTCGGCTTATCCGACTCAGCGGACAACCATTCCGCCGTCGATTCAACTTTTGTCCTTGCTCTTTTGGCATGCTGCGACGAAGCCGTTGCCAAAGGTTCTGTGGCGAAGTTGCTCTGCGGCATACGCTTTCTCGTTTGAGAACTACGCGTCGACGAAGCGGCACCGTTCTGTATTTGAGTTGATTTTTGAGTATTTCTGCTCGTTTTTTCCGTATTATTTTTTGCCATACGCGGAGAACGCGTCGAGCGAATTTCGCCGTTTCCGCGTTGCACATTCTTTCTTACAACGCGGTTGCGCGTCGTATTTTGCTCCGCACTATATAACGACTCAGAATCGTTTAATGCCGTTCCTACGGGATTCTTTTCTTTCGTAAAACGCTTTCGCTTTTCGGAATTTACATTATTTTCCGCGCGAAAACTCTGTTCATTTTGTCTTCCTTTCACTATTCTTGTATGCTCCTCAACAGCGACAAATCTTTCATCGGGATTTTTCACACCCGACCGCCGCACGTCCATCTATGTATTTTTTTCAAAAATAGAGAGCCGAAAATTATGGGAATTATCAGCTCTCTTTCATTATTCGTATGTGATTCTCACCTTAGAAATCCAAGTCAACTTTCTTTTCTTTGGTAACCTTGATGAAGCCGTCCTCGAACAACTGCTTCGTGGATTGATATTTGAATTCTTCTACGTAATCGACAGGTTTAAAAGATTCGTCCTTTTCCGCGTTTACCTTTTCGACAAGGAAACCTACCAAACGAAGAGCTTTTTTCGCGGCGGCATCACTCTTTACTTTTACAAGGAAAGGCGTGAGTTCGTACGCTTTTTGGTCGCCTACGTCTTTCTGATGATATACGGTGGACTTAAACTCCGGATCGTTGGGATCCAATGCGAGGTAGAAACAAAGCGTCTTTCCGCAAATGTTGATTTTCGCAATCGTATCTCGTCCCAAATTGAATCTGTCGCCATGCCAACTGACATTCGAATTGATTCTCTTATACGAAGTCAGCTCGTTTTTGATATCGCTGTAATAGCCTTTTACCTTTTCGTCGCTCTGACGCATCTTTGCCGTAAAACTTCTCTTCAAACGAATTACCAAACCGGTCTCGGCGTCTACAAGCTGATTATCGATTTCCTGATATTCCGAAACGACGGAGAAAGCAATCTCTTTCTTGGTTTCCATCTCGGCTACAGGATCGTATACGACGACGGGCTCGGCAACCGCAATCTCTTCTTCGATAACGTCCGAAGCCGATTCGATTTCCTCTTCCGCTATCGGTTCTTCCGCGATTTCTTCTTCCTGAGAAAGCTCCTCTACGGGTTCTTCCGCTATCGGTTCATCTACGATCGGTTCTTCTTCTTTCGTTTCAACAACCATTTCGGGAACCGCGTCGGTTACGAGTATTTCCTTTTGTACGACGCTTACGTTACCGAGTTTTTCCGCAACGCCTGTAGCAATTGCCTCGATACCGCTCTTATCGATAACCAAATCGTATGTAGGCTCCTTATCGTTCTCTGCGAGTTTTTCATCTACGATTTCAGCAATACGATCGTAATCGACGGAGTCGGGCATTACGATGCCTGCCTGAGCGGCTTGACATACTCTGTCGTAATCGATCGATTCTGCCGTTTCGATCGAATCCAAACGAACGGACAATTTCTCCGATATTTTTGCGGCAACTTTTTCAATTCCTTCGTCATCCAAAACGACTTCGCAGGATTGCTCCGTTCCGGCAAGTTTTGCAACAACGACGTCTGCGAGCTTGTCGTAATCGATTTGCGGTACGAACGCCTTTACTCTTTCCGATAATGCGTCTGCAAGCTTATCGTAGTCGATTTGCGGTACGGTCGAAGCGACCTTTTCCGTTACGACCTCCGCGACCTTTGCATAATCGATCTGCGGCGCAACTTCTGCAACCTTTGCCGCCACGACATCGGACAGCGAATCCGCATTCAATGCGGCAAGCACTTTTTCGACGGCAGAGCCGACCGCTTGTTGCGCAAAATCCGAAATACGATTATAGTCGACTTTCTCGGGATAAGGCATCGCCTCAATTACTTTTTCTGCCGAACCATTTATGATTTTGTTGTAATCCACTTCATTAACGGGAATCGCGGAAATTGCCTCGTCGATCGTCTCTTTGGACGGCAACGCGGCAATCGCTTCGTTGATGGCAACGAGCATCTCCTCGATTTTCTCAAGCAATGCGAGCTTCGCCGAAACGGTGTCAACCTGAGGCAAGACGTTTTCGCCGACGAGCGCATTCAACTCTTCGTTCAGCGCGCGAATCTGTTCGATAGAAGAAAGTTTTTCGTCCATCGAGTCCATACGATCGCCCACTTCCTGCGTGAGCATGGAAGCCAAACCATCGTAAATATTTTGATTCTGCTTGTAACTGAAACGAATCTCCTGCGTAATCGCCTGCGCCGACGAAGCTTTATCGGCTTTCATTTCCTGATAAAGCGAACCGATTTGAACAGACGAATATTTCAACTCGTTGATCAATTCACCTTTCATCCTTTGCAGGTCGTACGAAAGCCAGCTGTACAACGCATCAATTTTCGAAGTTTGTTGCAGTTGTTGTTTTCTGTCCGCCATTTTACACCTCGGTCTTTTTTGTCCGTATCGACAAAATTAATTTTTTATCCATTTTTCGTTTTTCCGAAAACACGGTCTCGAACAATACCAATCCGCGCCGTTTCTTCTTATAAAAACGGAATTTTCTGTTCTAACAGATATTATTATACCACATCTAAAGCGTTCCGTCAAGAGTTTAGCGAAAAAACATTGAAAAAATTTGCACTTTTTTTGAAAAAGTTCCGCGAGTCGGCGTCCTCGCAAAAGCGAGAACACGAACACGGTACTATCTTGTCAAAAAGGCTTTCTTCTTCGACTCTTATTTTTTGTTGCGTTTCGCAAATTTTCTCTGAAACAGCTTGACAATCTCCACAACGGGAATGACGCAGAATCCAAGCGTGATCGCAACAGCGTATTCGAGCAAGCCGACCGCCGTAAATCCGAACGCGTTGGCAAAGAAAGGAATTTCGCATACGAGCGTCGTCAACACGAGCGTACCGAGAGCCGAATACAACAACATTTTGTTTCTCGTCTTTAACCGCAAAATACTGCCGCGTTGCGAACGCATATTAAAGCTATGGAAAATTTCCGCCATAGACATCGTCAAGAACGCCATCGTCATGCCGTGATCGACGTCGTCTAAACGCAAACCTACAAAATACGAAAACAATACCAACGCGGACACCAAAAGTCCTTGATAAAGCACGTCTACCCCCATGCCGTCAGAGAATATCCCTGCGTTCGGATCGCGCGGTTTCCGTTTCATTACGTCGGATTCTGCGCTTTCCATTCCCAACGCCAATGCCGGCAAAGAGTCCGTAACGAGATTGATCCAAAGCAAATGCACGGGTTTCAAAATCGTAAATCCTAACAACGTCGCCACAAAAATGGAAATTACTTCGCTCATGTTCGAAGCAAGCAGGAATTGAATCGCTTTACGAATGTTATCGTAAATTCTTCTGCCTTCCTCCACCGCGCCCACGATCGTGGCGAAATTATCGTCCGCAAGCACCATATCCGCAACGTTTTTTGTTACGTCCGTACCCGTGATCCCCATGCCGACGCCGATATCCGCCTCCTTGATCGAAGGCGCGTCGTTCACGCCATCTCCCGTCATCGCCGTCACTTTTCCGAGTTTCCGCCACGCGCTGACGATACGCGTCTTATGCTCGGGCTGTACGCGCGCATATACGCCGATAGACCGGAATTCCCGTTCGAACGTTTCCTCGTCCATTTCGTCGAGTTGTGCACCGGAAACCGCGCGAATGCCTTCTTCCAAAATACCAAGCTCCTTCGCGATTGCAACCGCGGTATCGATATGGTCGCCCGTGATCATAATCGGACGAATTCCTGCCTCGCGACACTCCGCAATAGCCGCCTTCACTTCGGGACGGACGGGATCGATCATACCGCAAATGCCCGTAAAGCAAAGCTCCTCTTCCAAATCCGCCGCCTCAAAACGCTCGGGAAGAGTTTTCCAATTGCGCTCCGCGCAAGCCAACACACGCAACGCTTTATCCGCCATGGCTTTATTCGCCGCAAGAATCGATTCCCGATAAGCCGAAGTCATCGGCAGACATTCTCCGTCTTTTAAGTAATGCGTACATTTACCAATTACGACGTCGGGCGCGCCTTTAGTATATTGCACGTACCCGTTCCCCGTCGCATGTACGGTAGACATCATTTTACGATTGGAATCAAACGGAGCTTCGCCGACGCGCGGAAACGCCGTCTTCAAATCGCCTTTCTTTTGACCGGTTTTTTCCGCCCACGCGACAAGCGCAGCTTCCGTAGGTTCGCCCGTGATCGTGCCGTCGTCGTTCAGCTCCGCGTCGCTACAAAGGGACATCGCCGCCGCCGCGCGCTGCTCGTCCGCGCCGTAAAAATCAACGACCGTCATTTTATTTTGCGTGAGCGTACCCGTTTTGTCCGAGCAAATAATCTGCGCGCAACCGAGCGTTTCTACCGCCGTCAACTTACGGATAATCGCGTTACGCTTGGACATGTTGGTAACACCGATGGAAAGCACAACCGTCACGACCGCCGCCAAGCCTTCGGGAATCGCCGCAACAGCCAAGGAAACGGCAATCATGAAAGAATCGAGGACGAATTCGAAATCGAAATCCCCTGCGCGCAACAGTTGAACGGCGAACACCACTACGCAAATTCCCAACACCAACCAAGTCAAAATCTTAGAAAGTTGCGAAAGTTTTCTCTGCAAAGGCGTTTTTCCTTCTTCCGCCTGCGACAATGCGTCCGCGATTTTACCCATTTCCGTCGACATACCCGTCGCCGTCACTACAACGACGCCTCTGCCGTACGCAACAGTACTTCCCATGTAAACCATGTTTTTCCGATCGCCCAAAGGCACGTCCTTTTCTCCTTCTTTCAAAACGATCGGTTCCGAAATCTTGGTTACCGGAACGGATTCGCCGGTGAGCGCGGCTTCTTCGATCTTCAAGCTGGCACAATCGATAATTCTGCCGTCGGCAGGCACGGCGTCACCGGCTTCCAACAACACGATATCGCCGACGACCAAATCCTCACTGGGAACGTGCACGACCTTTCCGTCACGCAAAACTTTTGAAGTCGCCGCAGACATTTCCTGCAACGCTTCAATGGCTTTTTCCGCTTTGCTTTCCTGAAAAACGCCCAAAACGGCGTTGGTGACAACCACCGCCATGATAATAATGACGTCGGCAAAACCTTCTCCCTCGCCTTTGCCACTATTCACAACCGCTAAAACGCCGCTGATGAATGCCGCGACGATCAGAATGATGATCATCGGATCTGCGAGCTGTTCCAAAAATCTGCAAACGATAGATTTTTTCTTCGCCGCGACGAGCTTGTTCCTGCCGTTTTTTTGCAAACGTTCCGACGCTTCGGCAGAGGGAAGCCCTTTGTCCGTCACGTCGAGTTCTCTTAAAACGGCGTCTTTTTCTTGACAATACTGTTTCATTTTTACTCCTGTTGATAAATATTTTATTTTTTGTCAATGAAAGGCGATATCCCGACGGCACACAAAAAAAGTATGACGCATATCTACGCCATACTCGATGTTTCTTCTTTATTTCGACTCGTCGATATGGACGTATAGTACATATAAGATGAGTCTCGCAATTTAAGGCAAGCCAGGTAAATACCGGTGTTGTTGACTTGCCACGCTCTTCGCGCTCGCTACTCCCCCAACGGGATATTCTAATGTTTCTTTAATAACTATACCATATTTTTCAAGTCTTGTCAAGAACTTTTCTATGAAATTTCCGTGATTTTTGCAAAAAAAAGAATCTGCCGAACCGACAGATCCTATATTTAATATTTTTATTCCTCATCGGGAAGTTCTACGTTGTGATAAACGTTTTGCACGTCGTCGAGATCCTCCAACGCGTCCACGAGCTTTTCAAACGTAGCCACTTTGTCTTCGGGAAGCGTGATTTTATTTTGCGGAATCATTTCGACTTCCGCGTGAATGAAACGAATCTTAGGTTCTTCTTCATCGTTTCTCCGAGCTTTAGGCGCAGCCGCCATCAATTCCGCATTCTTGTCTTCCAAATATTTACGGACATCGGAAAACACCTCCGGAGAAGTATAGATTTCGTATACGTCGTCGCTGACCACCACGTCGTCCGCGCCTGCTTCCAACGCGTATTCCGTCATCGTGTCTTCGTCGAGTTCCACCGTTCTTTCCACGACGATATATCCCTTATTGTCGAAATTGTACGACACGCAACCGTTTTGTCCGAGCTGACCGCCGTGTTTACCCAACACGGCACGTACGTCGCCTGCCGTACGATTGATGTTGTCCGTCAGCGTTTTTACGATTACTGCCGATCCAGCCGGTCCGTACCCCTCGTAAGTCAACTCCTTATAATCCGCGCCGTTCAACTCGCCCGAAGCTTTTTTAATGCTACGCATAATATTGTCGTTGGGCATATTTGCGGCTTTCGCCTTTGCGATGATATCCGCAAGTTTGCTGTTGGTTTCGGGATTGGGGTTACTCTTTGCCGCGACGGCGATTTCTCTGCCGAGCTTCGTAAAAATTCTACCTTTCGCTGCGTCTGCCTTACCTTTTTTCGCCTGTATGTTGTGCCATTTGCTATGTCCTGACATATCTCTTTTCTCCTTATATATTCGCAAATTCGTCCTTGGATAGAACGTACATCATGATGCCTGCGGAAACCGCCGCATTCAAACTCTCCTGCGTATCCGACATGGGAATCTTCACCGTATGCGAAGCCGCCGCAAAAGTCTCCTCGGAAATTCCGTTGGCTTCGTTCCCGATAGCCAAAACGTATACCGGCGGAGTCTCAAACGTAAACGCATTGCACCCACCCATGTCCGCAACGACAAGCGGTAAATCGCATATTGCGGATAAAATCTCCGCACGCGAGCCGAAATACAATTTCGTAAAAAACAAACCGCTCATGCTCGCCCGAACGCTTTTGGGCGAAAACGGATCGGCGCATTCGGGCGTGAGATATACCTCACGATAACCTGCCGCATTCGCCGTACGAATAATCGCCCCGACATTGCCGGGATCGGCTACGCCGTCCAAAAACAACGCTTTGCCGCTCGGCGGCAAAAGACGTTTCGTCGGAATTTTGACTCGGCATAAAATGCCCTGCGGCGTTTTCTCGTCCGACAAAAAACGAAACACATCGTCGGAAACGGTCACCGTTTTATCGGCGGAAGCGAAAGGCTCTCCGCCATAGCTTTCCGCGACGAAGATTCGATCGATCTCAAATTCGCTTTTTTGACACTCGAAAACCATTTTTCGTCCTTCGACCAAAAACATACCTGCATTTTTACGATTTTTCTTATCTTTCAATGCGGCGGTTTCTTTCACGAGCGGATTATTTTTTGACGTTAAAATCATCATGATTACTTACAGTGAAAAAGCCTTTTCGCGTCGCCGCCAAAAGACTTTTCTTTTCTTAGAGTGCTGCCTTTGCTTTTTCGACGAGCTGAGCGAATGCCGCCGCGTCGTTTACAGCCAAATCGGCAAGCACCTTTCTGTTCAGGTTGATGCCCGCAACTTTAAGACCGTGCATAAGCTTGCTGTAAGAAATATTGTTGATTCTTGCAGCGGCGTTGATTCTTACGATCCACAAACGACGGAAATCTC
>CAYZOF010000048.1:0-15545 GCA_964479935.1 uncultured Clostridia bacterium
CTTGGTTGGGTGTCTTTTTTTGTCTTGAAAGACTGTCACTTAGCGCGACAGCCCCGCTTAGTTTTTTATCGTGCACCCTCCTCAACAGTCGGCTGGAATACAAGAATTGCCCACATTTCCACGAAAAACGTAGAAAAAACAGCCGCTGCAGAAAATTTTCTAACCGTGACTGTTTGATTTATCCTTATACTTTTTGATAGCTTATGCGAGCAAGATATCCGCAATTTCCCGTAACGTTTCTTCCGTTACGCCGCACACGGACGTCAAATACAACCGAATCGAGGAAGAAAGTTTCCCGTCCGCGCTCGAATAGTCCGTCTTTATCCGCTCTATCATATCGCCCCAACCGACGAAATTCCCTGCGTCGTCCTGCATGATACCGTACTCGAACGGTTCTTCCAAGACTCCGCGCAGACGTTTCCCGGCAGTCGAAAAGCTTGTCAATTCGAAATCGCGCGTGAGGTCGTCCAACGAAACACCGAGGCTGCCGCAAATCAGAAACGCAAGCGTACCGGTTCGATCCGCTCCAGCGTTACAATGGAAAAACAGCGGATAATTTTTTTCGTCCGACAAAAATTCGAAAATACGTCGAATCTGTTCGGGCGAATAGACGTCAAACGTCCGATTTTCCGTCTTAAAAGACGGAATGATATAAGAATATTGCCCTAAAGGAGCCTTCAAATAGGTATACTCCGCGCCCAAAATGCATTCCTTTTGTCCGCCGTCGTCACTGTCATTACGAAGATCTATCTCCGACCGAATATGCAAAATATCGCGTAAGATCTCGACGTCTTTTTCGGCAAAAGAATTTGTTTTTGCGCCGCGATAGATCTTGCCGTATTCGATCCGTCGCCCGTCTTCCGTCGCCCAACCGCCTAAATCGCGGTAATTATATCCTCTTTCCATTGTGATACAGCGTACGGAATTTTCTTTAATTCGAATATCCGCTTCCTGCACGACGAACGACTCGTATTCGTCCTTCCACTCCGTCACCGTAGAGATATTCAATTCCGCATTGGTCGCGCCGATGATTTTATAATGATACCGAAGTCCGGGCGTGAACCACCCGCCTACGGTTTTTCCGCGATTGCCACGCAAAACGAACTGCGCTTCGTCGTCCAAGCCGAAACAAAATATCCGATAATTTTTTCCCGATTCGTGTTTGTACGTCAAATCGAGCGACTGACGATCGTCGCCGACCAGCGCATTTTTGAGCGCGAGATACTGCGTTTCCGGCGTCTCGGCATCTAAATACGTCTGCATGCCGCTCGAGCAAATCGTCACCTCGCCGTTCGTCGGCTCAACGCCCGACGACGAATCGTCGGAAAGCTGACACCCGACGAGCGTCGCCCCCAAAAGCGCCGCGCTGACTTCCAAAGCGCATATTTTCTTCGTTTTTTCTTTCATCATTCGTACACTCCCGTTGTTTTTTGTCTATATTATACTATATCGAGCAACGTTTGTCAATCGACGAACGAACCGTATTGCAAAGAAAACGGTTATTTTTGTCCGCGATACAAGCCGCGTCGTCGCGTTTCTATGACGTGATATTCGTTGCTCGGCACGATGGTGTACACCGCTCGATTCTGCGGCGTTGCGAACTCGATTTCGCCTGCGGCGTTTGCCGCCATGGCATATCCGTCCGCACAGAATAAAATCGGCACGCCGAAACAATATGCGTCCGCGCATAGAAGCGCGCGCTGCAAACTACCCGAAATGCCTTGAAATAAGCATACGACGATCTCCGCGCCGCACAGCGCAAAGGCTTGCATTAAATTCGGGTATGCCAAATCTTCGGAAACGATCACTCCGACACGGCCGCGCTCCGTTTCGAACAATCGGAGTGCGGCACCGCTGCTCCATTCTCCGTCCACGACGTTCAACATATCCGCCACACCTTTCAAGCGACCGTTCTCCGCCACGACGACCGATTTCCGACGATAGCCGCGCGTATCGGTAATACAGCCACGCAAAACCAAACTCTTTTGCTTTTTGGAGAACACCGCCGTTTCCTCAAAAAAACTCGTCTGACCTTTCAGCTCCCGTTCATAACTGACGGGTGCCGATCCGGCGAAACCGCAAAGGTAGACGTCGATCTTCTCCTCCTCGCACGGCAAAACGCTCGGCAACGTTCCGTCGTTCATAAAACATACACGCATATACCGCCCTCCGTTCTTCTTGTATTATACGCGTCGGCACGAAAAAAAGTGTTTTTTCATATTCTATATCGGAATACAAACCCTTCTGTACAGCCGAGCGAGTATAAACCGTCGCAGAAACGGCAATAACAAACACGAGGAGGCGTATATGTTTTGGTTAGGATTCACGATTGGCATCGTACTCGGCGGAAATTTAGGCGTATGCCTTATGGCAATGTTCAAAATCAACAAAAGTTAAGACAATCGATGCGTTATCAACAAACAGGACGGAATTTCTTGAAAGGGCAAGAAATTCCGTCCTGTTATTTTTATGCTTCACAATACTTATCCACAACTTTCTGCATTTCGTCCAAATGCGAAATCATATCTTTTGCCAACACGAGGTGCCCTTTCGCGCGAACCAAATTGTGTTCCGGATAATGCACTTTGAAATACTTATCGCCGTTGAGATAATCCGTCAAAAACCGAGAACCGCATTCCAGCGTCATAGCGACCGCGCCGAGCGCGAGATTACGCTTTTCCGCCTCGGTCAGACTATCTTTCACCGCCGTCACGAACCCTTTGGCAAACGCCTCGTATTTGTTCATGTCGAGCGCGATCTTGCTCATATCCGGCTCGTCTTCTGCCGCCGTAGAACCGACAACTCGAATCGCGTCGCCGAAATCAAACGCAACGAGCCCCGGCATGACCGTATCTAAATCGATCACAGACAAATGCGTCAGCGTTTTCGCGTCGAACATCACGTTACTGATTTTCGTATCGTTATGCGTAACACGCAACGGCAAAATCCCCTCACGTTGCATCTTATACAACTTCGTGGCAATGTCTTCCAACTCTAAATAACCGTCGACAACTTCCTGCACCCCGTGCAAACGCTTCGCTTCATCTTGTTTTATCGCCGTACGAAGCTGTTCATAACGGTGCATCGTGTTATGGAAGTGCGGAATAACGATATGCAAACTATCCACAGGATAATCGGACAAATACCCCTGAAAATCTCCGAATGCTTTCCCTGCCTCTTCGATGACTTTCAAATTATCCGTTTCCGTAAAACATACGGAATCATCGATGTAACGGCAACAACGCCAAAAGCTTCCGTCGTCCAAAAACGTATAATATTCGCCGTTCTCCGTACGAGAATAGTGCAATACGTCTCGCTTAGCGGACGCTTTGACCTGCTTGATCTTTTGCCGGACATATTCCGTGACATTGGAAATATTTTCCATAACTTCAATGGGTTTTTCGAATACGTACGTATTGACGCGTTGTATGATGTAATCTTTTAATTCGTTATTCCGAAAATAATACACGCAATACGTCGTATTGATGTGACCGCTGTTTAACACTTCGTAATAGTGGTATTCCCCTTCGATGTGGAACCGCTTGCATACTTCTAAGAGCTGTTTTTCTTCTAAATTCATAATCTTATCCCCTTGACTTTTTATCCCGACCTTTTATTGTATGAATTCCTTTTTTCTTTTGACAACCGCTGACAACTGCGCCGACGTTATGCCGTGCGGAAGAGAGTGATACATATATTATTATACCCCCCCCCCCCCCATTGTCAAGCGATTTTAAGGGGGATCTTACAATTTTTTTCGGTAAAATATATTTTTTTTTCGAAAAAACACTTCTACATAACGGCAACGTCCGCATAAAACCGACCAAAATGCAAATACTTCTGCCATGCGTATGAAATATTTTTCCGTTTTTTTACTTCCTTTTATTACATTTGCCGCCTGTAGCGGCGCGACGCAGATACAAACGCCGCAACAAACCGTTTCCGAAGAATCGCCCGTTACGCCTGCTCCCGTACCCAAAACGGAGCCGAAAAACGGCGACGTATGGGACCTTTCCGACGTATCGCTTTCGGAGATCGACAAAACGCGCAAACACATCGCGCTGACATTCGACGACGCGCCCTCGCGCACGATGGAAAATCTTTTGGCGACGTTCGCGGCTTACAACGAAGCCAACCCCGATTGCAAAGCCTCCGCAACCTTCTTTTTCAACGGATACTTATTCGATAACGCCACCGTGCATTTATTGAACGGCACGCTCGCACTGGGCATGGAACTGGGTAACCACACATATTCGCACTTGGACTTGACCGCGCTCTCGCCCGAAAAGATCCAATGGGAAATAGACGAAACGGACAAACTGTTGCAAAAAGCCGACCACAAAGAGCGGCACCTGTTGCGCGCTCCGTTCGGGAAAATTAATCGAAACGTACGTGCGGCGGCGCAAGCGCCTTTGCTCGACTGGAATATCGATACCTTGGATTGGACAGGAAAAAGCGCGGAAGAAATCTTCGAAACCGTTTTTTCAGCCAAAGCGGACGGTTCTATCGTATTGATGCACGACGGATATTTTCCGACCGTGGACGCGTTGAAACGCTTGCTCCCTGCCTTGAAAGCCGCAGGCTACCAAGCGGTAAGCGTATCGCAACTCGCCAAAGCGCACGACTGCGTCTTAGAAAACGGAAAGGTCTATATCCGCGCCCGAAAGCCGCAGGAACGAGGCTGATTTTATACGTTTTTGCGGCCGAATTCTTTCGCTGTCGACTCTGCAAAAAGCTCCGTAGACAAATACCTGCCCCCGTCGTCCGGCAAAACCGTGACGATGATTTTGTTTGCGTTTTCTGCCTTAGCGGCAAGCTTACGAGCCGCCGCCACCGCCGCGCCCGAAGAGATCCCGACGAACAGTCCCTCTTCCTTACACAACGCGCGTGCCGTAGCAAACGCTTCTTCGTCCGTCACCGTCAACACCTCGTCGTAAACCGTTCTATCCAAAACGCTCGGAATAAAGTTTGCTCCGATGCCCTGAATCCCGTGCGCACCGGCTTTTCCGCCCGACAACAACGGCGACTTTTGCGGTTCGACCGCAACCACCTTGCACGCAGGAATTTTTTCTTTAAGATACCTACCTACCCCCGTCAACGTGCCGCCCGTACCGACGCACGCGACGAAAACGTCCGCTTTCCCCCGGCACTGCTCGAAAATTTCAGGCGCGGTCGTATGATAATGCGCTTCTACGCAAACAGGATTGTTGAATTGATCCGCCAGAATCGCATTCGGCGTAGCCGCAAGCAAAGCATTCGCTTTATCCACTGCGCCTTGCATGCCGAGTCGCCCTTCCGTCAGCACGATTTCCGCGCCGTAAGCGGCAATAAGCTTTCTCCGCTCCGCCGACATCGTTTCGGGCATGACGATCACCGCGCGGTAACCGCGTAAAGACGCCACCAAAGCCAGTCCGATCCCCGTGTTTCCCGAAGTTGCCTCGATGATCGTTCCGCCGGGACGAAGCCGTCCGCGTTCTTCCGCGTCGTCAATGATTGCCTGTGCAACGCGGTCTTTCACCGAACCGCCTAAATTCTTCCCTTCGAGTTTCGCGAAAATCCTCGCTCCGTTCGTAGTCTTTGCTGAAATTTCCACCAACGGCGTATTGCCGATCAAACGCTCCGTTTCTCGCATACTCTCCCCTCCGTGCAAAACCGCAACGCCTCTTGCGGCGTATCTGCGAAATTTCTCGCACCGTTCTCGCGCAAAAACGCTTTATTCCGAAATCCCCACGTCACCGACAAACAATCGACGTCCGCGTTCTTCGCCGTTTGAATATCCACCTCGGAATCCCCGACGTACAACGTATTTTCTTTCGACGCGCCGAGCCGCTCCATGATCAAAAACAAACTGTCCGGCGCAGGTTTTTTTTGAATCCCTGCCGCCTCGTTTTCTCCGACGACGCTGTCAAAGACGTCCCCGAAATAGGTTTTCGCGAGCTTTTTCACCGCGAAATCCGCTTTATTGGAAAGCAACGCGAGCTTTTTTCCACAATTTTTTAAGTCCGCCAAAAGCGCGAGCACTCCCGCGTAAGGGCGAGTGCAATCCGCACAATGCGCCGCATAATACTGTTTGAACTCGTCTAAAATCTTCTCGAAATCGGGCGTTTCCGCACCGACCGCGCGTTGCATAAGCTTCACGATACCGTTCCCGACGAACGCGCAAACTTCCTCTTTCGAGCGACGCGGCAACGAAAATTTTTCCAACGCCGCATTGACCGCCGCCTGCAAATCGTCGAGCGTATCCAAAAGCGTGCCGTCCAAATCAAACACAATCAACTCGTACATGGTATGCCCGTTTCCCTTACTCTTGTTTTTTCGAAAGGATATTCCGCACGGAATACTCTCTGCTGATTTTTTGCAACTTTCCACTGGAAGCGTAACTGTACACCCCGTCGAGTCCGTAAATCAAGTGGTCGCAAAACAAAATGTTTTGCATACTGCACAACAACTGCACCTTCGTCGTGACGAAATCATCCTCCTTAGACGGCGCGGCTTTGCCCAAAGGATGATTATGCACCATCAGGACGCCGCTCGGGTTTTGTTTCGCGAGCAAAACCGCCACTTCTTCGCCCGATACCTCTACGGAAAACAAACTTCCCTCGGAGAAACGCTCCTTGGCGTAAATTTCGCCGCTCCCGTTCATGAAGTACAAATCCAACACTTCCCGAGTGACGGTTTCGTATTTTCGTTTCACGTACCCCAAAAAACGATTCGAATCATATTCGAAAGGAAACTCCTCTTGCACGGTGTAATATTTCTGATAGAATATACCGATACAGCGCAAGTACGCCGCCGCGCTCGAGCCGATCCCGTCCACCTCTTGCAATTGCTCCATCGAGGCGGCAAACACGCCGTTGATCGTTTCGAACCGAGCCAACAGCCTATGAGCCAAGTCGTTGGTGTTTCGCCGCGGAAGCGCGTTAAACAACAAAATCTCCAAAATCTCATGATCCAACAGCGTACCGCTGTCGAGTTTTTGCATAATTCTGGCTCTGTGTCCGCCGTGCTCCGACATAGTGTCCCCCACTCTTTTTTAATATTGTAACACACTTTTCTAAAAAAGTCAAAGGCATAATTCGGAAAAAAATATTTTTTTTGCTCTACACCCCATATTTTGTTTACGAAATCCGACAAATTGTGTATAATAATATTATGGGGGAACTCTCCCCCGTAAGAAAATATAAGGCAGGCAATACATCATGGCACACGAAATGGAAAAATATTTTGACGATGTCGTAAACTCCGTCGCGGAGATTTTGAAATACGATTCGTCCTTAAAACCGGCCGAAGACGGCTACCCGTTCGGGAAAGAAACGGCAGACTGTTTACAATACTTCCTTTCCCTCGCGGAACAAATGGGTTTCGAAACACACAACTACGACAACTACGTCGGAGAAGTCGTATTCGGCAGCGGCAAGGAGTTTGCCGTTCTGGCGCACCTCGACGTCGTACCGGCTGGAAACGGCTGGAAATATCCCCCCTTCGGCGGCGTCATCAACGACGACGTTTCCGACGGCGGCGTGACCGGCATGAAAATCTGGGGGCGCGGAGCAATGGACGACAAAGGACCTGCTATGGTCTGTCTGTATTGCTTGAAAGCACTCAAAGACGAAGGTTTCGTTCCGAAACGTAAAATCAAGCTCATCGTCGGTTGCAACGAGGAATGCGGCTGGAAATGCATCGAGCATTACAACCAAGTCGCCGTCATGCCCGAGGAAGGTTTCACGCCCGACGCGGACTTCCCTGCGATTTACGCCGAAAAAGGCATTCTTCATTTCACCGCCTCGTTTAAGCTGACCGATCCCCCCGTCACCGCCTTAAAAGCCGGCGAACGAGCAAATATGGTCTGCGACGAAGCGGAAGCTTTCCTGACCAGAAAAGCCGGCAACAAACTCTCGCATTATAAAAACCCCATCGCAGGCACGCGCTTCTCCTACGACAATACGACGAACATCTTGCGCGTACACGGCAAATCGGCGCACGGCTCTACGCCCGACATGGGCGCGAACGCTCTGCAGGCACTTCTCTGTTTCTTTTCGACTTTCGACGAGGACTGCAAAAAAGCCTACGACCTGCTGTACGCGGACGTGACGGGTTTACGCGAAATGGAGGACGAAACGGGCAAACTGACGATGTCCGCAAACGTCGCCTCGTTCAAGGACGGCGTGTTGACCGTTCAGACGGATATCCGCTTCCCCTCTACGCATAAGAAAGAGGAAATCTTCGAAAAGCTCGACGGATACGGCGCGGAGTATACGATAGATAACTATCAAGCACCTCTCTACAACGACCCGAACGGTAAACTGATTTCCACCCTGATGTCGGTCTATAACAAAGCCATGGGACGAGACGAACGCCCGATTGCGATCGGCGGCGGCACGTATGCCCGAGCTTTGAAATGCGGTTGCGGTTTCGGCCCCGAACTCTGCGGCGAAGAAGCGACCATTCATCAAGCCAACGAATACGTCACGTTCGATCGTATTCGGTTGATGAGCGAGATTTACTACGACGCGCTCAAAGCGGTATGTTCCGCGCGCGGCGACGTACATCGTATCGCCACCATAAAGGTAAAACGTGTTTTGAAATAAACGGCAAAAGGAAATGCTCCCTTCGGGGAGCATTTCCCATAAAATATGATAACCGATCTTACCCGAGTATCGTTCCGTCTGCGCCGTTTGCGCCCGAAGAACCGTTCTCTCCGTTCTTTCCGTTACCCCAACCACCATAACCGGCGCTACCGCCGTAACCACCTTTTCCGATTTCTCCGTTTTGCCCTTCATTCTTCACTATGATTGCATTATCCAAAACATTAACCTCTTTATTACAAACTACACCTGCCAAACCGGCATTTCCACCATTGCCACCGCTTCCGCCGTCGCCGCCTTTGCCACCAGTTGCCCCCCAGTAAGTATTTTTACCGCCGCGTCCGCCGTTGCCGCCGTTGCCGCCTTTGCCTCCATTACCGCCGTTACATACCGTTAACGTGCAATTTCCGTTAAGAATATTGACCGTATCCGTTACAATAATTGCATTACCACTATTGCCGCCGTTACCGCCGTTGCCGCCGTTCCCGCCGTTCCCACCGGGTTTCGAGTTGCCAACGCCGTCACCAACGCCAACCGCCGCGCCTTCGCCGCCGTCGCCACCATTGCCGCCATTGCCGCCATTGCCAGCTTTTCCGCCACAAACTACACAAGATCCGTTATTGAAGTCAATATTAACTGTTTGGGCTACAATTGCATCGCCTCCGTTTGTAGCGTCATGCCCGTGACCTCCGCAATAGGCATCTGTGCCACTCACACCGTCCACGCCGTTTCCGCCGAATACGTCCAAAGAACCCGTACCCGTCAACGTCACGTTTTTCCCGTCTGCGTTGATACCTGCGAAGCCGTCCGAATTGACGCCGTCGCCGCCTTTGATATAGTTCTTCTCGACAACGTTAATCGTGATATTCTCGCTCTGCACTTCGCTGAAATCCAAGGCAACTTTCCCTGCCTTCGCCTCGAAGCCGAAGTTCTCAAATTGCACGACGATGTCGTTTTTCCAGTTTTTATCGAACTTAACGGAAAAATCTTTCAATTTGCCCGTCTTTACTTCGCCGTTATTATTCTCCGCGTAATATCCGCCCTTGAATACGACTTTCGTGACCGCCTTTTTCTTCCGTTTCGGCATAATCGTATACACGTTATCTTCAAAATTCTCACCGGCGGCGTTTTTCGTCATTACAAAATCTTCATCGCCGAGCAAAGAAGAGAAATCGATCGTCAAAGTGCCCGTTATTTCATCGAAATAGGAAGGATCGAGATAAATGTCCAACACTTTTGCAAGCAACGTATTGTACTGTTCGTTGCATTTCGAGAACAGATAAGTATTCAATAAGATCTTCGCGTTGCCGTATTCGCTACCCAAAAGATCCCATACGCAATACAAACTGCCATCGGGCACGTCGATGAACACGTTATTATCTTCCTCATTAAAACTGTTTACCCAGTCGGAAAGCTGCGTAGAAGTACCGTTTTCATACGTTCCGCCCAAATTCACCGCAGCACCGCCCTGCGTCCTCGCAGAGAACGTCGTTTCCATATTTTCAGTCTTGGCATTATTCAGCAAAGAAGTATGGACCCCCTTGGTTGAACCACCGCCGACAGACAATCCCAAAGCGTCGCTAATCGTTCCCTCGATTTTGCTTTGCGTAACCGTTTCTTCTTCGAGACCGAATTGCGTCTTTACTTCTTCCGTTTTCCCGATGACGGAATAACGGATATTACAACTTGCGCCGTAGATCGCCGACATTACCACGTGCGTACCGTAACGACGGATAAACGTTTCGGGTTTCATTTCCCCCGAATTTACCTTATCGGCGTCTGCCAAAAAGCTTTCCGACAAAAGGCTTCTCATCTTATCCGTATTGGTATACCCCTCCAACGATTCTCGATAAGCCTCGCGACTGTATTTCAAATCGTAAAAGACGCTCGTCGTCTGCTCACGCGTAGATTTATTATATTCCGAACTTACAGAATACGAAACGTTTTGCGTTGCTTTCAACAAGCCGATCGCATTCACACTTGACTCGCTGCTGAATTTTGCATTCGTCTTCATGACGAGTTCTTCCAAGTACTCCTCCAAGCCGGTGGAATACACGCTGTATTGTTCCTGTTTGCCGATTGTCGTTTGAACACGATTGACCTTCGCCAATTTGTCCTTGTCGAACACGCTCTCCGTGCCGATCGCCCATTCCGCATAGCTACCCGTCAAAATATTGACGGAATCCCCGACGCCTTGCGTGAGGACTTTCCCGTCCTCCTCTTTCTCATCGCCCCCCGACGAACTGCTATCCCCGTCGAACGAACTGCTCGAAGAGGAACTCGACGAGCTTTCTCTGTCCTCATGCGACGAACTGCTTGCCGCATTCGAACTGTTTGCGCCGTTCGGCGTCGAAACCCCGATGTTGATGTCGGGGATCGCGGACGGGTCAATGTTCACGTTGCACGCCGCAACGCCCGAACATGCCGCAACGCAGAGTAACGCACCGATTTGTTGCCAAATTTTCTTCATACGTAGCCTCCTTTTCCAAAACTACTAAAATTTTGTAGTTTTATTATACTACTAAAATTTCGTAGTGTCAACTAATTTTTAGTAGTTTTGGGGTAAAATATTAATATGGAATATGCGATCGGGAAGAAAATTAAAGAGTTGCGAAAAGAGGCAGGCTTTACGCAAAAGCAACTTGCGGTGTTACTCAACAAATCCGAAACGGGCTTCGCGAGTTGGGAACAAGGCTTATCCGAGCCGAGCGTCAACGACATACGAATGCTATGCTCGATTTTGGAAGTTTCCGCGGACTATTTACTGGGGTTAGAGGACGAAACGGGCGCAAAGGTGCATATAGAAAACAGCTTCAACAATTTTTTCAACAACGGACACATCGAAATCGGTACAAAAAAATAACTCGCCGCGTGCTACTTACGCGACGAGTTGTTTTTTTATCTGTTTTATTCTTGCGATACGGTATACAACGAATAGAAGTAACCTTTCCGTTCCATGAGTTCTTCAAACGAGCCGTACTCGCAAATACATCCGTTTTTCATGCAGAGAATACAATCGTATTTCTTCAACAAGCCGCCTTCCAGAGCGTGCGTGACGATGATTTTCGTGACACCGTCCAACGCAAGAAGGGAACTCGACACGTTGAACGCCGTTTCCTTATCCAGCGACGCCGTCGCCTCGTCCACGAGCAGGACTTGCGATTTCCTCAGCAAGCTCCGCGCAATGGCAATTCTTTGTTTTTCACCGCCCGACAGGTTTTTCCCGTTTTCACCGCAAAGGTATTCTTCGCCCCGTTCGGCGATCAATTCGCTCAACCCGGACAAACGCACGGCGCGCTCCACTTCCTCTTTCGGGAACTCGCGGAACAACGTGATATTCTCCCGAACGGACGCATCGAAAATAAACACGTTCTGCTGAATGACGGAAACCATCTCGTACAACGCCTCGCAGGCGATATCGCGAAGATCCGTTTCGTCGTAATAGACCGCGCCGCTATAGATAGGATTCGCCGCCGTGAGCATATTCAACAAAGTCGTTTTGCCGCTCCCCGAAGAACCGACCACGCAATAACTCTTGCCTTTTTCGAACAGAAAATCAACACCGTTCAACACCGTCTTATCTTCCTTATATCCGAACGTTATGTTGCGCAACTCGATTGCATTTTTCAACTCCGTTTTCTGCGTCTTACCTTCCTCGCGCACGTTCTCTTCCAACGCAGTTGCGAGCTTCTCAATCAAAGCCTTTGCCGCTTTTCGTTCCGCCAACGACTGCGGAATCTGCTGTACGGGATTGATTACGAAATTCAACAACTGCACGAAGATTAACACCGACCCTGCGGAAAGCGCGCCGCCCGACAGTGCAAAATACGCCCCGACGAGAAAAATCCCGATCTGTAAAATGTTACCGCTCGCCGAAGCAATCGCTTGCACGAGAATTTTCCGCTTCTGCGTTGTAACTTCCGCCTTTTCCGCCTCACGAATTTTGTGCGAAAATATGCGGTACATTTGCGCCTCTGCCTTGAAAGACTTGATCACCGAGAACCCGATAAGGCTGTCTTTGAGCGTTTCCAAATACGACTGATTTTTTTCGGAGAGAGTTTTTTCGGCGGTCGCCATCATATTTCCCGTTGCGAGCGCGGCGATAAACGGCAAAATCGCGAACAAGACGGAAAGTACGGTCAAAATCACACTGTAATAGCACATCAACGCGATTGCGGCAACCAGTAGCAAAACGGAATAAATCATCGCAAAAATATTATTCAAATACCCCGTTTTGATGACCTGCACGTCGTTAGAAAGCGCGGATATGTACAAGGAAGTATTTTCACCCGAAAACGCCGATACGCTCTTTTCGGACAATTTTTTATACACATAATTTTTATACTGCGCCATCCCCTTCGCCATAAATCGAGGCAGGAAAAAATATTTCAACGTGGCAAAAGCCGCGTCCGTCAATAACAGCCCGACGGATAACCACACGACTTCCACAAAGGAAAAGCCGATATCCACACCCGAAATCAAATCGATAATGAGCTGCAACAACCATGAAATCCACATGCTTACAACCGTCCCGAGTAGCAACGCAAACACGACGAGTGCCGCGTTCAAACGGTTGCCTTTATAAAATTGTTTCAAATACGGCTTCACCACGTTCTTTTTTTTCATAGATAAATCTCCTTGAGTATAATATTATACACAATATTATACCCCCCCCCCCCCCCCCCCCATTTGTCAAGCGTTTGGAGAGGGTTTTCCTCACTTTAACAAATCTTTTATTATTTCTCCTGCAATAATCAAGCCGGCAACGGACGGCACGAAAGACACACTGCCGGGAACAGGCTTTCCCGTTTCTTCGTCTTTGCTCGCCGTCGGAATCGGCTCTTCCTTCGAATAAACCACTTTGACGTGTTCGATGCCGCGTTTTTTTAGCTCCCGACGCATCACCCGCGCGAGCGGACACACGCTCGTTTTCGAAATATCCGCCACCTCGAACGCCGTCGGGTCAAGCTTATTTCCCGTACCCATAGAGCAGATAATCGGCGTATCCGCCGCACGAGCGCGCTCGACAAGCGCGATTTTTCCGCTGACCGTGTCGATGGCGTCCACGATATAATCGTACTGCGAAAAGTCGAACGAATCGGCGTTTTCGGGAAAATAGAACACGTTATGCGTGCGCACGACGATATTCGGGTTAATGTCCTTGACGCGTTCCGCCGCGACCTCGGTTTTTAGTCGTCCGATCGTCGAATGCAGAGCGATAATCTGGCGATTAATATTGCTCTCGCTGACGACGTCCTTATCGATCAAGTCCAACGCTCCCACGCCGCCACGCGCCAACGCCTCGACGACGTAACCGCCCACGCCGCCGACTCCGAACACCGCCACACGTGCTTTTTTTAACTTTTCCATGCTCTCTTTCCCAAGGAGCAATTCCGTTCTCGAAAACTGCATAAGTTCACCCGTTCTTCAATCCGCACACGCCCTACCTGTTTTATTTCGTCGCATACCTACCTGTGCAAAACATTCAACGCGTACACGGTAGCTTTATTTTCGTTTCAACGCATACATGGTATAGTCTTACCCCTGCCACCACTCGTCAGGCACTTCTCGATTCTCTTGGAACCAATCGGTATCTTTGAACAACGTATCGTTGTTGGAGCAATGCACCGTTACCTCGTCCGCGATCGACGAAACGACGATATTGCCGTTCATGGAAGCAAATCCGCTACTCCCGGTTGCCATCGCAAGCACATAAACTTTATCGGTGTATTTTGCAACCGTATCGATCGTTTCCTGATGAGGGAAGGCATATCTGTCACCACAACAACAGCAAAACACGACGATTTCCGGCTCAATTTTTGAAAGCAATACAGGGGAACTCGCCGTATTACTGCCGTGATGTCCGGCTTTATAGAGCTTACAATGCGGCAAATTGTTTTGCTCAACCAACGAAGCTTCGCCGCTCTCTTCCAAATCGCCCGTAAACAAGAAGTGATTTTCTCCTTGCGAAAGCAAGACGCAAACGGAATAGTTATTCTCCGTCGATGTCTTGGTTTCGTAATACTTTTGATACAAAATGTTCAACGTAACGCCGTCACCGAGCATATACGAACGCTGCGCACCGTTTGCATTATTCCAGCACTCCAACGACGTATAATGTTTCGCGCCTTCTTCTACTTCCTTATCGCGCAATGCAACGTAGTCCTTATACGTTTGTGATTTTTTCGTCGTCAATGCGGAATCGATGATTGTTTGACAGAAAAAATTATCGAACACGCCGCTCCCGTCCGAGCCGACAAACGCCGAAATATGGTCGGAATCGTAATGCGTCGCGATGACGTATTCCAAAACGCCGTCCTCGCAATACTGCTGTATATACGGCACGATCGTCTTCGCCGCACCCGTCGTCGAACCTGCGTCGATCAACACTTCCGTATCGCCGACATCGATTAAAATGCAATCCCCCGACACTCTGTTTCCGAACTCCAAAAAGTGAATGCTGAGCGATTCGTAAGGCGCATCGGTCGAAGAACCGTCACTCGACGAAGAGCCGTCGCTCGACGAAGAACTGTTGCTCGACGAAAAACCGTCGCTCGACGAAGAACCGTCGCTCGACGAAGAGCCATACGTTCCCGAACTTTCTATTACGAAAACGCTTTCCGAAGAAGAATCAACAGCGCTGCTCAAAAACCCCGAGAAGTCAATCTGTTCGCAAGCCGAAAGGCTCGTCATAATCATCAAAGCGCAACAAAGTGCCGTAATGCGATTAAATTTTTTATTCATTTTTGACCTCGCTAAAAAAAACTGCCGTCGGTTTCGATTCGACGGCAGCTACTTTCATATACCTTATTTCCAAAGCTCCCGAAACTTACATCGATTCGTGAATCGTTCTGGAAATAACGTCATCCTGTTGTTCTTTGGTAAGCTTGATGAAGTTTACAGCGTAACCGGAAACACGGATGGTAAGCTGAGGATACTTTTCAGGGTGAGCCTGTGCAT
>CAYZOF010000049.1:0-15410 GCA_964479935.1 uncultured Clostridia bacterium
GACATTTCCGCGTTACTTGCCCTCCTTGTGTAAAGGAGGGGGAGGGGAGGATTGATTGCAACTATTTCGGGAAAAAACAAACAAGTCCTCGTGCATTTCATGCCGGCTCCCTTTACACAAGGAAGCCACGACAGCGGTAACGGTAAACGGAACGTTGCCGTTACTTCTGAAAAAAATTCCCAAAAAAAGTAAAAATTATCAAAAACAGTCGCGGAAACGTCCTCGCGCGCATAGTATAATATATATGGAAGCAACGCACGATTTCGCCGAAAAATCTCCGAATAAGAAAATATTTTTTTTCTTTTTCAAAAAATATGCGTAAAAATGTTGACAAGATAAAAAAAAGGTGATATAATCAAAGCCGTGATACAGTTGAATGGGTTGGGGAGTAGTGTACTCTGTCGGAAACGTAGCATTCGCACGGACGAAAACGGTCTCTTCAAAACAGTCGGTTGTCTCACGGGGCAAGAAAGTCATTAAAAAAAAGTAGTGTCTTTTTTGTTTCAATATTACTTTTTTACTTTATAAAAATTTTTAAATCGGAGGAGCTTTATGAAGAAAATGAAGCGATTATTAGTGGCTATGCTTAGCTGTCTTACCGCTTTCGCATGTGTTGCCGGCTTGGCTGCATGTGGCGATGACGATAGTAGCAGCTCGAGCACGCAGAAGTCTGCTGCAAGCAGCAGCTCTGTGACAAGCACTGTGGAATCTAGCAGCGTGGAAGAATCCAGCAGCGTTGTGGAATCCGGCAGTGAGGAAGAATCTAGTTCTGTAGAGGAAAGCAGCAAGGTTGAAGAAAGCAGCTCGGCTGGAGATTCCGGCAGTGCAGAACATGTACATACCTGGTTGAGAGAACCTACTTGTCTTAACAATGGTGAATGTACGGTATGCGGTATTGTTGAGCAGTCCATGCTCGGTCATAGTATTGCAAGCTGGACGACCGAAAAGGCGGCTAGCTGTACGGAAGAAGGTTCGCAGATTGGTCTTTGCACAAGATGTGAATTGACCGTTACGGAAGGTCTTCCTAAACTCGGGCATGAATGGGAAATCGTAGAGGCGGCTGTAGAAGCTACTTGTACGGAAGCAGGTAAAACCGCTGTTGAAAAATGTTCTCGTTGCGAAGCTACGCAAGGCGGCGAGGAAGTTGAGGCAACCGGTCATACTCCGGAAGAAGTTGCTGATGTAGCACCTACTTGTACGGAAGCAGGTCTTACGGGCAAAACGGTTTGTTCGGTTTGTAACGAAGTCGTTAATGAGGGCGAAGTAGTAGATGTGCTTGGTCATACTTGGAAGGACGATATCGCACCTTCTTGTACGGAAGGTGGCGAATGTACGGTGTGTGGCGAAAAAGTTGCGGCTACCGGTCACGCTAAGAGTGTGTTTAAATCTCAAATTGTTCCTACTTGTGAAGAGGATGGTACAACGACGTATTATTATGAATGCCCTGTTTGTCACGAAATCGATAAAGAATTGACGCCTTCTGACTATAAAAAAATCCTTGCGGGACACCTTTATGGCACGTATGTAGGTCAAAAGATCGCTGCGGACTTCTATGCAGATACGACGGATGATTCTTATTCGAGTGGTAAGATTACCGTTGATGAGGCACATGCGGCAAGTTGTCAGCACGGTGCGGTTTGTTATCGTTGTGGCGAAACCGTAACGGCGGAAGCGAATCATCAGTACTCGATTGTCAAGAATGATGAAGGTTATTATTCCTATACTGTAGAAAATTGTGAAGATGATGGATTCTATGCATGGACAGTTGCAATCACAGATGACGACGACAATGTCACCGGTTATGATTGTTATGCAAAAGAATGCGTATTCTGCCACGAGACGACGGCTGTTACGAAAAAGGCAACCGGTCATAAGTGGGAATGGACAAAAGTTGTTGAAGCTGCTACTTGTACGGAAACGGGTACTCTTGCTCATGGTAAATGTACGAATGTGTTGTGTACGGCAGAGGAAGGTACGGAAGATATCGAAGCTACCGGTCACAACATCAAGACGAAGGCTACTTGTACGGAAGATACCGTATGTAAGGATTGCGGTAAATTGGAAGGAACGGCACTCGGTCATACGTTCGAGAGAGCTGCTTTCGATACTACCGATTTGGATGTTGAAGATAGTGCTACTTGGGATAAATTTGGTTATATTCCTGCACAAGAGGCAACCTGTACTACAATTGGTTGGAACGCACACTTCCGTTGTACGGATTGTGGCGTATTCGGAGAATATGTAGAAGAAGAAGCATTGGGTCACGACTACGGTATCGTTGCGGCTACGAGCAATAGCTGTACAGAAGATGGCATGAAGGCACACTATGTCTGCATGTGCGATTGCTGTGAAGGCATTGTTTGGAGTGTAAAGACGACAACGGAAAAGGCTAATGTCGAGCCGAAAGACGTAGTTTACGATGACAATGGTAAGGTAACTTATTATACTGTCGGAGCTAAGACTACCGTTGCTTCTTTGACTGTTAAAGCTACCGGTCATAAGTTCAACACAAAGGCGGCGGATTATGTGAAGCCACAAGCGGCTAAGTGTGAACAAGATGGTTGTACGGTAGGCGGTACCTGTACGAATTGTAATACTCCCGTAAGGAGCGAAGTGATTCCTGCACTTGGTCACGATGGTGACAGAGAGACTAACAGGAGATATGACGAAGAAGGCAATATGATTGAAGATAGCTTCAAACTTTTGTCTAGCTCTTCCAAGCGTGCTACCTGTCAAAAAGAGGCATACTGCGGTATTTGCGGTAAGACGCAATCCAAGTGGGTGGATCTGGATGCACGGAATTATTTGACCAGTTGGTGTGATGAAGAGGGTGCTTTCGTCGCTAAGAAGTCTGCTACCTGTGAAGCAGAAGGCGCATCGATGGATTATACGATTTGTGCTTGCGGTTGCATCAAGGTTGATGGTTCTGCGGTTAAGGAATACAAGAAAGATGCGGACGGTAATGATACGGATACAGTTAAGTCCTACTGGAGTAAATCTGACGTAGTGATTGCTAAGAAGGCACATTCTTACGACATCAAGATTGATGCAAAAGCTCCTACCTGCACGGAAGACGGTTGGAATGAATACTATATCTGCCGTTTCTGTGGTGCGGTAAAAGGTTCTATCAAGACGATTGCTAAGCTTGGTCACTGTAACGCAGACGAAGGTAAAACTTGTCAAACCGCATTCAACTGTGAACGTGTTGTTCGTTATGAAACCGATGAGAACGGCGAAGTAAAGAAAGATGAAAACGGTGAACCTATTGTTGCAGAAGTTTGTGGTGAGCATTACGTAATGGCTGATCCTTCTAAGGCAAAGTCGCATTCTTATGAAAAGCGTGATACCGGTTCGGTTGATGAAAAAGGCAATGCTGTTTATGCGTACATCTGTACCGGTTGCGGAGCAAAGAAAGAAGACTAATTGAAATAATTAGTACAACTTGAAACAAAACGGAGCGCGGCGAGCAATCGCCGCGTTCTGCTTTTGTTCTCGGAAAATGACAGTAACTACGTATAAATTCATAAAAATTCGGCAATAACCTTCGTGTAAAACAACGCGGAGGTTTTGTTTATGAAAAAAATTTGCATAATTTTCTTTTTGTCAATCATAATAAGTGTAACGGTATTCGGTTCGGCGTGCGGACGGCTCGCCTCGTCCGACTTTTCCGCCGACGACTATTTGCGCATTCACATTCGCGCGGATTCCAACGCGGATTCCGATCAATCGGTGAAATATCTCGTCCGTGACGAGTTGGTGTCCTATCTCACTCCCCTTGTGGCAAATTACGAAAGCAAGGCGGAGGCGATCCGCGGCGTCACGGCGCACCGTTCGGAATTGCAACGTCGCGCCGAAAAAGTCCTTACGCAAAACGGTTTCACCTACGGCGCGCGCGTCGAACTGACGACGGAGCGTTTCCCTACCCGAATCTACGGCGCATACACCTTGCCTGCCGGAGAATACGCCGCCGTGATCGTCTATTTAGGGAGCGGCGCAGGGGACAATTGGTGGTGCGTAGTCTATCCGCCGTTATGTTTCGCGGCGGAATCGGGGCAAAACGTCCTTTACCGCAGTAAGATCCTCGAGGTCATCGAACGTTGGAAGAACCGTTGACCTGTCCGCTACATAGGAGGAACGAGAATGAAAAAATCTATGAAAAAAGCGATATTGACCGCGGCACTGACCGGCTTGACGTTATGTTCGACCGCGGCGCTCGTCGCCGACCGAAATTTCGAAACGGTCGACACGGAATATACGGCGGTCGTTACCGCGGCGGTTTTGAAGACCGGTTCTTCGGGCGGCGAGGTGAAAGAGGTGCAACGCCGTCTGAAGCTGTGGGGATATTACAACGGCGCGGTGGACGGCAAGTTCGGCGCCGGCACGAAATCTGCGGTGATAGCCTTTCAGAAGAAGAACGGCTTGACGGCGGACGGCGTCGTAGGGAAATCGACCTACAAAGCGTTGGGTATGAACGATTCCTACAAGATTCTTGCAGGGCAGGCTTCGACAGGCAGTACAACCGGCACGAACGGGTTTTCGAGCTCCGACGTCTATTTATTGGCGCGGACGATCTACGCCGAGGGCAGGGGTGAGCCGTACGTCGGGCAAGTGGCGATTGCGGCGGTCGTGTTGAACCGCGTGCGGAGCGCGGCGTTCCCGAACACGATTTCGGGCGTGGTGTACCAGAAGAACGCGTTCACGGCGGTGACGGACGGGCAGATCAATCTGACGCCCGACGACACGGCTTTGAAAGCGGCGAAGGACGCTATCAACGGTTGGGATCCGACGGGTGGCGCGATGTACTATTACAATCCTGCGGTCGCGACGAGCGCGTGGATATTTGACAGGCAGACCGTGACGGTCATCGGCAAGCACGTGTTTGCCATTTGATAGGGAGGGAATATGAAAAAGGAACAGGACAAGACGATCGCGAGTAATCGCTCTTCCGGGGCGGAGAAAGTGGAGATCATCGAGCAGGAGAAGCAGGGCGACGGCACGGAGCTGAAGGCGACAGTAAAGACGCAACGCACGGCGAAAGGCGAAGCCGCCATGGGCGGAGAAACGCGAAAAACGACCCGTATCAGCGCGAAAAAGGTGAATGCGGAGTCCGCAGGGAGCAAAGCGGAAAAGGAGAGCGAAGCGGCAAAAGAGCGCGTTGAGCGCGCTCTGGCGAAGAAGAAAGCGCAAGCGGAAAAGAAAGAACGCCGCGCGAAGGCACTCGCCGAAAAGAAAGCGCAGGCGGAGCAGAAGAAAGCGGAAAAGGAAGAGAAGCGGCGTTTGCGCGCGAAGGAAAAGGCAAGCCGCAAGAACGCGGCGGCGAAGAAGAAATCGGAGAAAAAGAAGCAGGGCGAAAAGCGGCATAACGACGGCAAGGAAAGAGCCAAAGGCTACGGCGGTTGGCTTGCGGCGGTGATCGCGCTCGGCGCGGTGACGCTCGGTTTGACGGCGGCAGTTACGGTCGGCGCGGTGGAAATGTCGAACACGAAGACGACGATGCTTTCTTCAAACAAGGGTACCATGTATGAGTTGACGGGCATTATGGAGCATGTCGACGAGGACTTGGACCGGGCGCGTGTGTCGGCGTCGTCGGCACAACAGAGTCGTATTTTGACCGATTTGTTGGTGCAGGCGCGGCTCGCGGAGGCGGACATGGAGAAAATGCCGATCGACATGGAGCGTTGCTCCAACGTCACCTCCTTTATCAATCGAGTGGCTTTTTCCTGCGAGCAGATGCTCGGGAAATTGCGCAACGGTGAGGAATTGGACGAAAAAGACAGGGAAATACTGGAAAATTTGTACAACGTCAACCACTCCGTGCGTGTCGAACTCGATAAATTGATGAACGAGATGACGGACGACGAGTGGACGAGCTTTTTGAAGGACGGCGAGGGGATGCTCGGCGAGACGATCGGGCGTTTGGAGAAAATGACGCTGGAAGAAAACCATGCAGAATTCGGCGAAAAACCCGAAACGGGCAGGGCAGGTATGCGTCGAGACAGGAATTCGACGGAGGGCGAGTCGGAAAAAGGTATCGATTGCGCGACGGCGGAAACGTTGTGCGAAAGGTATTTCGGCGCGTATGACATCGACGGTTTCCAATGTGTCGGCGAGACGAACGCGCGTATGTTTGCGGCATATAACGTGCAGGGCTACGACAAAAACGGCAGTTTGTTGTTCGCGGAGATCGATAAACGGAGCGGCGCGTTGATCGCATTCGATTATTACGAAGATTGCGACGGTGACAAATTCGACTTGGACAACGCGGAAGTAATCGCGGAGAGCTTCTTGGAGCAGCTCGGGTATGAAGATATGTCGGTGGTTCGGTTTCGAAACAACGGCTCGAATACAGATTTCACCTTTGTGTACGAAAAAGACGGCGTGGTGTATTATCCGGACGAAATCCACGTAAAGGTTTGTCGGACGCGCGGCGTGGTGTCGGGTATGGAAGCCAGGAAGTATTTGGTGCATCATCGCGATAGGAAAGAGCCGAGCGTTAAGCTCACGTTGGAAAAAGCGAAAGACGGTTTGTACGACGGATTGACCGTCGAAGCGAGTCGCCTTGCCGTCGTGCAAGCGAAGGGCGGAGAGCGACCGGCGTACGAATTTTTCTGTTCGTATCGAGAGGAACAGTATTTCGTGTACGTGGACGCGAACAACGGGAACGAACTGGCAATCGTCAACGCAAAGAATATCGAATAACGGGAGCCGCAAAAGCAAAACCGAGGCGTTCTGCGCCTCGGTTTCCGTATTTTGTGAAGTTTTCAGGTTTAATGAATAATTATAAACAGGGGGGGAAACCTCGAATGCATTTTCGGCAATTTCCACCACGCTGTCGGGGGAGGATAACGCTCGTTAAGCTGCGGCATTAGGAGAATGCGCTCTTTGCGCACGGATAACCCTCTCCCGAAATAATTATTGGATGACGCCTTTCTTCAAGATGACGTTCGCGTAGATCGCGCCCTCGCCTGTTGCGATGACGGCATAGGCTTTTTTTGCGCGTTCGTAAAAGGCAAAACGCTCCAAATTCCCAGCGCGCAGGTTGTCGTCGTGTCGTTTTGCGACGGAGAAATATTTGTTCCAAATTTCGGGCGTGGGGTCGCCGTTGGTCGTCTGCATCAATAACAGATTTTCTTCTGCGTAGGTGTCCAAAGGAATCAAAGAAAGTACGGCGTCGAGCATTTCTACGCCGCCGAGTCCGTCCGCGCGGATTACGCGTTGACCATAGTTCTCGGAGGGGAAATTCCCGTCGGCGATGACGATTTCGTCGCCGTGTCCCATTTCGCAAAGAATTTTCAAAAGTGCCGGACTGATGATTTTCGGTATGTTTTTTAACATGTTTTTGTCTCCTATTTATCAAAATATTGCATCGGATAGGGAATCCGAAACGTTTTTATGGGCAAGTCGGGGTTACATGACCACGATATTCATGGCTTTGAAGTAGTCTTTCAGCGCGTCCGGGAATTCGTCGTCCGTAATCAATACGTTGATGTCTTCCGCTCTGGCGAAGGTGTAGGGTTTGATTTTCCCGATTTTGGAGCTGTCGAGCATCATATAAATGAATTTTGCTTTTTTGCAAATGACGCGTAAAAGTTCCGCTTCGATTTGTGAACGGCAGGAAAAACCGTTCTCGGGCGTGAATGCCGATGCCGAGATGACGGCGAGTTCAAAATTCGTGTCCGTGAAGTATACGGAAGAAAACGAAGACGCCGTGACTAGGTTTTCTTTAATGAGCTGACCGCCCAACAGGTTCACCGCGACGTTCTTTTTGGCGGCCAATTCCGTGGCGACCGCTAAACCGTTGGTAAAGATGTTGTACGCTTTGTCCGGTAATTCTTTTGCGAGATACAAAGCCGTCGTGCCGCCGTCGATAAAAATCGACGCGCCTTCGTCAAGGAGTCCGGCTGCCTTTTGCGCGATGGTGATTTTCTCGTCGGTGTGCATGGTCGTCTTTTTCGTGTACGGCTCGCCCGAGTTTTTTTGTACTTCACGGACGGACATCGCGCCACCGCGGACGCGAATGATTTTTCCTTCTTGCTCCAATTGCAGCAAATCTCTGCGTAACGTCATTTGCGAAACGTTGGGGAATTGCTCCTCTAACTGTTCCAGGGTGAGTCTGCCGCGTTTGTCGAGAAGTTCCGCGATTTCCGAAATGCGTTCTCTTTTCATAAAAGAATTCTCCTTTGTTGTCTTACGTATAATTTAACACAAAAACGACAAAAATGCAAGCAAAAGAGTGGCAAACAAACAAAATCTTTGTAATAATTCACAAAAACTGTGAGCAGAGAAAATTTTTTCGCAAAACAAAGTCCGGCGAGAATTGTGAAAACGCGACGAAAAGCGTCCGCAAAACCCGAAAACGATTGCACTTTTCGAAAAAGTATGCTATAATGGAAGCAATATCAGTGTAGGAGCGTTTTCGTATGCAAGACTTGATTGCGGATTTGGACGCATATTTTTGCGAAAAATATGCAAACTACGATAAAATTTGTATTTTAGAAGGGTATCGCATGCCGACGATGCAGGCGACGAAGACGGACGAGTTCGGGAGACCGTACGCCTACACTTTGCCGTCCGAAAATATGCGGTTGGCGTTGCAGGAAAATAAAGACACTCTGTTGGCGGCGTTAAAAGCGCAGCTTGTCGACGCAACGTTTTCTTTTTCGTTTACGCCGTGCGGCTTTTTTTCGAAAATCAGGAATAAGTTTTCCTCGCAGGCAACGCATAGATTGCTGAAAGAAACGCTTGCGCGGCATGGCATGACGGAGCAGACCGCGGCGGAGGCGTTGAACGTCTCCGAAGAAATCTGGACGAATATTTGCAAGGGCGTATTCGAGCCGACGAAAAACTTGATTTTTTCGCTCGCGCTCGTTTGCGGATTTACCTATGAAGAAACGGAGGCGTTATTGTCGCTTATTCGAGAGGCATTCGATTACGCGCAGGTGAAGGACGTCGTAACAGCGTATTTACTGACTCAAGGCGTATATAATCGCGATATGATAGAAATCGTGCTTCGGGAATATAAGGTCACGAATTTGTTTTTGAAATAGTTGCTTTTTTGAAAAAAGTATGGTATAATAAAGAAAATTGAATATCCGAGCGGAAAAAGAGTACCGTGTTTCTCCTATCAGAGAGTCTGCGCCGTCGGCTGAGAGCGCGACAGGGTCGGAAATTCGGGAAAGTGCGTTTTCGCGTTTGCAGGACAGACTAATCCTCTGCGGTAGCCCCCGTTATCGGGCGAAAAAGGAAAAACCGACGGGTTTTTTGAAGTAAAGTGGAACAGCGAGTAACGTCGCCTTTATACTATGGTATAAGGGCGATTTTTTTATGATAAAACGAAAGGAGGGACTATGTGGTTTCGGAATCTTAGGGCGGACGTGCGCGCCGCCAAAAATAACGACCCTGCCGCACGGAACGCTTTTGAGATCTTGTTGACGTATTCGGGCGTACATGCGCTCTCGTGGCATCGCGTCGCGCATTTCTTTCATAAGATAAAGCTCAAACTTTTGGCAAGAATGATCAGTCAGACAGGCAGATTCTTTACGGGGATCGAAATTCATCCTGCGGCGAAAATCGAGGGCGGCGTATTTATCGATCACGGTGCAGGCGTGGTTATCGGCGAAACTGCCGAGGTGCATAAAGGCACGGTGATTTATCAGGGAGTGACGCTCGGCGGAACGGGCAAGGAGCGAGGCAAACGACATCCGACCGTTATGGAGAACGTAACGCTTTCGGCAGGCGCGAAAGTTCTTGGCGGCTTTACCGTAGGCAAAGGTGCAAAAATCGGCGCAGGGGCGGTAGTATTAAAGGAAGTGCCGCCATACGCGACGGTGGTTGGAATTCCCGGACGCGTGGTGCGTATTCGAGAACCGGAGGACGGCGAGCATACGCATTCCGGAATTATCGCCGTGGCGGCTTTGAATAAAGAAATTAGCCTCGAGCGCGAGGAGCGCGCCAAGGAAGCGGCGCGGCTCGCGGAAGAAAAACGGAGCGAAAAAAATCGATAACCATGTTTTTGTCTACGTAAAAACGGGAATACCGTGTACGTGATTGCGGAAAATACAAAATGTGCATACCATGGTTTCGTCTATGTAAAACGGACGTACCGTGTGCGCGTTCATAAAAATTAAAAACAAGCATACCATGTATGCGTTTATAAAAAGAAAAAACGACAGGAGGAAAGAGTCGTGAAAATTTACAACTCATATACGAAAAGAAAGGAAGAATTTCAACCTTTGGAAGGAAAGACGGTAAAAATGTACGCTTGCGGTATTACGGTATCGGGAGAAGCGCATATCGGACACGGGTATCAGGCTTTGATTTACGATATTATGCGGAAATATCTCAAAAAATTGGGGTATGACGTAACGTACGCGCGCAATTATACGGACGTGGACGACAAAATCATTGCAAAATCGCACGAAACGGGCATTCCGGCGGACGAATACGCGGCGAAAATGATCGAAAATATCAACGGTATTATGCGGAAATTCCACGTGGACGATCCGGATGTTTGGCTCAAAGCCACGGAAAATATCGATAATATCATCGATTTTGTTTCGCAATTGATTGAAAAGGGGCATGCGTATTCCACGAAAAACGGGGACGTTTATTTCGACGTGGAAAGTTTCCCCGAATACGGGAAATTGTCGAATCGAAATATCGAGGACGCCCTCGACGGCGTGCGTGTCGATAACGATGACGAGAAAAAGAACGCGTACGATTTTGCACTGTGGAAGAGCGCGAAACCGGGCGAGATTTATTGGGAATCGCCTTGGGGGAAGGGCAGACCGGGTTGGCATATCGAATGTTCGGCAATGAATCGCAAAGCATTTGGCGATCAAATCGATATTCACGGCGGAGGCAGGGATTTAATTTTTCCGCACCATGAAAACGAAATCGCGCAGACGGAAGCGTTGACGGGAAAACAATTCGTCAAATATTGGACGCATAACGGCTTGATTAAGGTCAACGGTCAAAAAATGAGCAAATCGCTCGGCAACAGCTTGCTGCTCGCCGATCTCTTGGAAAAATATTCGGACGAGGCGATCAAATTCGCGCTGTTGCAGACCAATTATCGCAACGATATCAACATTACGGACGATTTATTCCCCGAGGCGGAAAAGCATATTACGGAGTTCTATTCCGTTTTGGCGCAGACGGACGCGGCGCATCTTTCGGT
The DNA here is from genome assembly GCA_964479935.1 of uncultured Clostridia bacterium. Classification (GTDB taxonomy): domain Bacteria; phylum Bacillota; class Clostridia; order Christensenellales; family Borkfalkiaceae; genus Scatosoma. The sequence goes on from CAYZOF010000049.1 coordinate 11,180, forward strand.
GAGCGACGAGGACAAAGCTGCGGCGAAATTTATAGACGACGAGTTTAACGCTTGCATGAGCGACGATTTCAACACCGCGCTTGCGTTGTCGAATTTGTTCGGATATTTCAAAGAAGTGAAGAAGTTGCTTGCGGCGAAAGACGGCAAAGCGGCGGTGTACGCGGCGCAAATTCGCGAAACGTATTCGATTCTCGGCTTCTTTACCAAAAACGCGGCGGAGTTTGTCGCGCGTTGTGCGGAGAAGAACGAGGCGGATATTCCCGAAACAGTAAAAACGCTCGCAGAGGAGCGTTGGACGGCGAGAACGAATAAGGATTGGGCGAAGAGCGACGAACTTCGCAACAAGCTCGCGGAGCTCGGTTATACCGTGAAGGATAGCAAAACGGGTTACGAATTGATCAAAAATTAACGGCGAGAGCTGTAAGAGAAAAAACGATAGAATAGGCGATTTTGCCGTTTTTTTCACGGAAATACCGACAAAGTTTTACAAAAAACGCGCTATCGCCCTTGCGATTGCTTGACAAAACGCGCGGATAGCGGATATAATAAAGATAACATCGCACGATAAAATACGGCGCGATAAAAAGAAAAAGATGACAAGAGGTAAACTCATGAAAACGTATACAGGACAATCTTTAAGAGAGATGTATCTTAATTTCTTCAAAGAACGCGGACACAAAGTCATTCCTTCCGCGTCTTTGATTCCCGAAAACGATCCTACCGTTCTTTTCACGACGGCAGGTATGCACCCCCTCGTACCCTATTTGTTGGGAGAAAAACACCCTGTGGGGAAACGCCTGACCGATGTACAGAAATGCGTGCGTACGGGCGATATCGACGACGTCGGCGACGAACGCCATTGTACGTTTTTCGAGATGCTCGGCAACTGGTCGCTCGGCGATTATTTCAAGGAAGAGATGATTCCTTGGAGCTATGAATTTTTAACGGGCGCGGATTATTTGGGAATTCCTTCGGACAAGCTCGCCGTGACGGTATTCGGCGGCGACGAAACCCTTCCTCGCGACGACGAAGCTGCCTTGCTTTGGGAAAAAGCCGGCATTAAGAAGGAAAATATCTACTTCATGCCCCGTGAAAATAACTGGTGGGGACCTGCCGGTTTGACCGGTCCTTGCGGCACGGATACCGAAATGTTTGTCATTCGTAAGCCGAAATGCTCGCCTACTTGCAATCCCGATTGCAACTGCGGTGCGTTTTTGGAAATTTGGAACGACGTATTCATGCGTTTCAACAAACAGGCGGACGGGAGCTTTACGGAGCTTTCGCAGAAAAACGTGGATACCGGTATGGGGTTGGAGCGCGCGCTTTGCGTGCTGAACGGTAAATCCAGCGTGTACGAAACGGATATTTTTGAAAACGCCATTCGCGTGATTTCCGAATTGACGGGCAGAAATTACGACGACGACGCGGAAACGACGAAGTCATTCCGCGTGCTGTTGGATCATTGTCGTACGGCGACGTTTATGCTCGGCGACGAAAAAGGCATCGTGCCGTCCAACACCGACCAAGGCTACATTTTGCGTCGTATCATTCGTCGTGCGGTGCGTTACGGCAGAAAAATCGAGCTCCCAGAAGGTAGCTTGGCTAAGATTTCCGAATCCTTTATCGAATATTATAAGAATGTTTATCCAGAACTGGACGTCAATCGCGAAAAAATCGCGGACGAGCTGAATAAGGAAGAGGCGAAATTCACCAAAACGTTGCAACAGGGATTGAAAGAATTCGAAAAATGCATCGGCGGAATCGAGCGTAAGAATGCGTTCATGACGCAACAGAACCCCGATTACGTGCCCGAACTCGTCATCGGCGGCAAGCAGGCGTTCCGTCTGTACGATACGTACGGTTTCCCTGTGGAAATTACGGACGAAATGGCGAAAGAACGCGGTTTTTCCGTGGATTTAGACGGCTACAAAGCGGCGTTTGAGGAACATCAGAATAAGAGTAAGGCAGGAAGTGAACAGAAATTCGCATGCGGACTCGCCGACCATAAAGAAGCGACGACCGCGTTGCATACGGCGACGCATTTGTTGCATGCGGCGTTGAAGAGAGTTTGTTCCCCCGACGTCAATCAAAAGGGTTCGAACATCACCGAGGAGCGTCTTCGTTTCGACTTCAATTTGCCGCAACCCATGACACCGGAGCAAATTAAAGCGGTGGAAGATATGGTTAACGACGTTATTCAACAGGATATTCCCGTCGTGATGAAAGAACTTTCCTTGGAAGAAGCCAAGGCGGAAGGTTTCACGGGCTTGTTCGAGAGCAAGTACGGCGAAGTCGTAAAAACGTACACCATCGGGGATTTCTCCAAGGAAATTTGCGGCGGACCGCACGTAGAGTCGACGGGCAAACTCGGCAAATTCAAAATCCAAAAGGAACAAAGCTGTGGTAGCGGTATTCGTCGTATTAAGGCGATTTTGGAATAACCATGTCTTTGATTACCGCACACGAACAGATCAAGGAATTGACTTCGCCGTTCTTGGAACGAGGTTTTGCGTTCGAGTATTTTCATCAAAAGGGCGGCGACAGCAGTTGCTCGTATATCTGCCGATATAAAAAAGGCAAGGACTTTTTCGATTGGCGCGAAACGTCGGGCGGCGAGGAGATCAACGTCGTGGTTTACGTGAACGGCGAATATGTTTTTCCGTCGTTGAAGACTCGACACAAGAAAGAGTTTCGCGCGTTTGCGGCGAAGCATTGGTTGCGAAAAGCCGATATGGACGAAAAAAGAGCGTTCATTGCGAGACTTTTGGTAAAGGAATTGCAGGAAAATCCCGATTTTTTCGGGATCAAATAAAGCACGACGTTTCGAAGAGGAATACGCATCGATAAGCGACCGATGCCGAAAAAGCCGTGCCGTCGTACTTTATCGGATTGATGAATGCGGAAAGTTGAGCGTTTATTTTTGGAATTATGCGAAAACAGCCGAACGGTGTAAGCCGTTCGGTTTTTTTTTGCTGTTTGGGGGCATTTTGGACTCTTTTCGCGGCGGTTCGGGGGTATTTTTTTGCCCGAAAGATTGTTTTTTATGATAAAATCGTTGACAGATATGTTGAAAAGTGGTAAAATAAAAATGCGATATTGAATTGAATAATTTTTCAGCAGAAGTATACTTATGGCGTAAGTGTACCTTATTCGCGTTACATAAAAAATCTTTTGTTGAAAGATTATTATTAAATTCAGTGTCGCAACTAAGCGATAAAGGACTTTACGTGGTGTCGTTTATCGCAAGGTAAGCGGCACTTTTTTTGTACCTAATTACGGAAAAACCGTAAAAATATAAATCAAGGAGGTTAGGTAAAGATGAAAAGGGTAAAAAAGATTTTACTCGGGCTTTTGACGGTCTGCGCGCTTGCATGCGGTGCAGCCGCCTGTGGTGGATTAGGGGGCGGCTCGGTGAGTGCGGTAAGTTCGTCGTCAAGCCATTACCACTATTACACGGAAACAATCACGAAAAACGCGACCTGTACCGAAGACGGCGAGAAAACGTTTACGTGCGATTGCGGCGATAGTTATACGGAAACAATCGGGGCACTCGGGCATGATACGGTTTCCGTCGAGGGGCAGGCATCCACTTGCGTTTCGCAAGGTTGGGAGGATTACGTATATTGCACTCGTTGCGGTTATACGACGAAAGCGTTGTTGCCGTTGGACGAAAACAACCACGATTTGGTGCAGTGCGAGGGCAAAGAAGCCACCTGTGCGGAATTCGGTTGGAACGCTTACGAATATTGTAAATCGTGTAGCTATATGACGTATGAGGAAATTCCTGCCACGGGAAATCATACCTTTATAAAAGGCAAGTGTACCGTTTGCGGTTCCCAAGACCATACCCATACGTGGGATGAAGGCGTCGTAACGACGGAGCCGACTTGTTTGTTGCCCGGCGTAAAAACATATACTTGTACTTGTACCGGCACCATGACGGAAAGCATCGATCCGCTCGGGCATGATTGGAATGGTATTTTTTGCAGTAGATGTGGGGAGCAAAAAATCAGCAAAGGTTTGAAATATGGTTTATCCATTGACGGCACATATTATTCGGTGTTGGGTATCGGCACTTGTACGGATACGGATATTGTTATTCCGTCTACTTATAATGATTTACCCGTGACGAGTATCGGTTCTTCTGCGTTCGATGGATGTAGCAGTTTGAAGAGTGTAACCATAGGCGACAGCGTGACGAGTATCGGTGATGAGGCGTTCTATAATTGTA
>CAYZOF010000050.1:0-14836 GCA_964479935.1 uncultured Clostridia bacterium
CAACCCGTTTCGAGAAAGAACGAGATGATGAACAACTTCCTTTTGAAAGGGTTGCAGGATTTGTGCGTTTCGCGTAGCTCTTTTACGTGGGGTATTCCCGTGGAGTTTGATTCTCGACACGTTATATACGTTTGGTTGGACGCGTTGAGCAACTATATTACGGGGCTCGGTTACGATGTGGACGGCAATCACGGCGAAAATTATAAAAAATATTGGCCTGCCGACCTGCATTTGATCGGGAAAGATATTTTGCGTTTCCATACCATTTATTGGCCGATTTTCCTTATGGCACTCGGTGAACCGTTGCCGAAGCAGATTTTCGGGCATCCTTGGTTGTTGCAAGGTGACGGGAAGATGAGCAAATCCAAAGGGAACGTGATATACGCGGACGATCTTGCAAGATTGTTCGGCGTGGACGCGGTGCGTTATTTCGTTCTGCATGAAATGCCGTTCGATAACGACGGACAAATCACGTGGGAACTCGTTACCGAACGTTTCAATACCGAACTCGCCAACGTGCTCGGGAATTTGGTCAGCCGTACGATTGCGATGATCGAGAAATATTTCGGCGGCGAAGTCGTAAGATCGTTGCCGAGCAACGAACAAGCTCCCGATGCGGAATTTAAGGCGACGATAACGGGAACGGTTGCGAAAGTACGCGAAAAGGCAGATGCGCTTCGTATCGCCGATGCGATTACGGAAGTATTTGCTCTTTTCCGTCGCGCGAATAAATATATCGATGAAACCATGCCTTGGGCGTTGGCGAAGGACGAAACACAGAAAAATAGATTGAACGACGTGCTGTACAATCTTGCGGAAGCCATTCAAATCGGCGCATCGTTGCTCGAAAGCTTTATGCCCGAAACAAGCGAGAAGATTTTTGCCGCGTACGGCGGATCGAGCCGCAGCTTAGAGGATTGCGAAAAATTCGGATTTTGCGAGAAGATCAAAGTAACGGCAACCGCGCCTTTGTTCGCGCGGATCGATTTCAAGACGCTTGAGCCGGAAATCGAGAAGATTCGCGAAACGCAAACGGCGGCGTATGCCGCAGAGCAGGGCAACTCCGCGCCGACGGAAAAGACGGTGCCGAAAGACGAGAAATCGGAGGAACGCGTTCCCGAAATTTCTATCGACGATTTCTTGAAAGTACAGCTCCGCGTAGGGGAGATCGTTGCGTGCGAAAAGGTGGAGAAGTCTTCGAAACTCTTGCATGAAATGGTAAAATTCGGCGAGGAAGTTCGGTCGGTTGTGTCGGGAATCTCGAAACATTACAAACCCGAAGAATTGGTTGGCAAAAAAGTGGTATTCGTCACGAATCTCGCGCCCAGAAAAGTTTGCGGTATACTGTCCGAAGGCATGATTTTGGCGGCGGAAGACGAGAGCGGCAGGCTTGCGTTGTTTATGCCCGATAAGGACGTGGACAGCGGCACGCGATTGGGGTAATTATGTATATCGACGTGCATTGTCATTTGACCGGTTCGGAATTTGACGAGATAGGCGGCATAGACGGTGTGCTGGAGCGCATGCGCGAATACAACGTCGGCGTGGCGATTTGTTCGGGATTCGATGCGGAGTCCTCCGAAATCGCCAAAGAATTGAGCGAACAATACGACAATATCTATTTTTCGGCAGGTTTTCATCCGAGCGAGTTGGCTAAGTATAAAGACGGCGATTTGGAAAAGATTTGCGCGCTTTGCGCGCATGAAAAATGCGTCGCGTTGGGAGAAATCGGCTTGGATTATCATTTCGAAGATAATCCTCCGCCCGAAACGCAGAGAGAATTTTTTCTCGCGCAACTTCGGATAGCCGACGAGACGGGACTTCCCGTCGTATTACATAGCCGTGATGCGGCGCAGGAAACTTTGGAACTTTTGACGGAACAGCAGGCTTTGTTGAAGAAAGGAGGCTTGTTGCATTGCTATTCGTATTCGGCGGAGATGGCGGAGCGTTTTTTGAGGATCGGGTTGGATTTTTCCTTCGGAGGAACGTCTACGTTTAAGAATGCGAACAAGGTGCAAGAATGCGTTCGACGCATACCTGCTACCCACATTTTATCGGAAACGGATTGTCCGTATTTGACGCCCGTGCCTTTTCGGGGAACTTTTCCGAACGAACCGAAAAACGTACGATACGTTGTCGAAAACATGGCGACGCTTCGAAATGAAAACGAGGAGGAACTTCAAAAACAGCTTTGGAACAATGCAAAAAGGTTGTTTTTTAAGTTAAAATAATCGATGGAAGAAAATAAACAGACAGAACAACAAAGCGTAAACGGCGGCAGAAAACGTCGTCACAGACATAAGTCCGGCAATTTGAACGCGCAGAACGTACAAGCGAATACGTCGACTGCGCCGACCGCGGCGAAATCGGAGCCTGAAAAACAGAAGCCGAAAACGTCGAACAAACCTCAGGGCGCGAACGCTCCCAAGCAAAACGGCAAAAATGCCTCCAAAAACAAAGAAAAACAGAATCGTCAGAAAAAAGAAGACAATCGCAAGGATACGTACGTTTATACGTTAGACGGGAATTTGTACATTAATTTGACCAATAAATGTTCCAACGGATGCGATTTTTGTGTTCGGAACGAAAAAACCAGCTATTACGGAAATTATTTGTGGCTTCGCCATGGCGATCCCACTACGGAAAAGGTGATTTCCGCCGTGAAGGGCATGGGCGATTTGTCCCGTTTTAACGAAGCCGTATTTTGCGGCTTTGGTGAGCCTACGTACAAAGTCGCGGAAATGTTGTCGCTTTGCGATTATTTCCATGAAAAAGGGTTAAAGACTCGTCTGAATACCAACGGGCAGGGAAACTTGATCAATAAACGCGACATTACCGCCGATTTGAAAGGGAAGATCGATTTCGTGAACATTTCCCTCAACGCGTCTTGCGTTGAAAAATATCAACCGATCTGCCGTTCTCAATTCGGCGAGGCGGGGTTCGAAGGGTTGATCGAGTTTGCGAAACTTTGTCGTAAATGGGGCGTTGCTTGCCGGTTTTCCATAGTGGATTGTATCGGCGAAGCGGAAATCGAGGCGTGCAAGCGGCTCGCCGAGAGTGTGAAAATTCCCCTGTACGTTCGCAAGTATATTACCGATTCTTAAGGAGTGTATATGCAGGAACTCCGTACGGTGCTGGAAAAGCACGGATTTCATTTCAAGAAACAGTTCGGGCAGAACTTTATATCGGATACAAATCTTTTGCGTTCTATCGTCGAGGTGTCGGGCATCAACGAAGACACGACGGTGGTGGAGATCGGTTGCGGCGCAGGTACGTTGACGCGTGCGCTCGCCGAAGCGGCGAAAAAGGTGTACGCTTTCGATATCGATAAGGATTTGCAACCCGTTTTGGCGGAAACTTTGTCGGGGGTAGAGAACGTCGAGGTCATTTTCCGTGACTTCAATAAACTGAATTTGCGTGAGTTTGAGGCGGAAATCGAGCCGTATACGGTCGTTGCGAATTTGCCGTATTACATTACGACGCCGCTCGTCACAAAGTTGTTGGAGGAGAGCGAAAAGGTTCAAGGCTTGTCAATCATGGTACAAGAGGAAGTCGCCGAGCGGTTTTGCGCGAAAGAAAACACGCCGGAATACGGTTCTATCACGGCGGCGATTGCTTTGAAAGGGAACGCGAAAATCGTAAAATGCGTTTCTCGGAATTTGTTTTATCCGCGTCCCAACGTTGATTCTGCCGTAGTAAAAATCGAATTTGAACGGGGCAGGGTTGCGGTGAAAGATGAAAAGGCGTATCGGCAAACGGTAAAATGCGCCTTTTTGAACCGTAGAAAGACGCTGGAAAATAATTTGGTGAATTTTTTCGGTTTGAATCGCGAACAAGCAAAATTGATTTTGCGAGAGGCGGAAATCGACGAAAAAGCGCGCGGAGAAACGCTTTCTCCGCAACGTTTAGCGAGGCTTTCGGATATATTGTGCGATCACGGTGTAATGAAATAAGCGAAAAAACTAAAAAAAGCGCGTTCGAACGATAGTGTTCGGACGCGTTATATTTTATAAAGGACATGCCATGTATGCGTTGAGCGTTACAAAAGGAATGCGAACGCTCCGCAAAGCACGCCTACGATGACGCCTGCGAGCAGGTCGGTCGGATAATGCCAGCCTAAGGTGAATCGGATATAGGCGAGCAGCAACGCTGTGAAATATAGAAAAATTCCCAACGGAGCTACGTAAGGCAAGCAGGTCGTCGCGATAACGGTTGCACAGGCAAGATGTCGGCTCGGGAAAGAGCTACCGCTTTTCTTTTTGGTGGCAAGCGGCGTGATGCCTGCGCCTTGTTCGCTGTACGGACGCGGTCTGTCGAGGAACAGCCGCAGGACGCTCGCGGTCAGAAGTCCGAGCATAGGCGCGAAGAAGATCGGCAACATATCCACCGCCTTGAATTCTTTGACGATGGCGAAAATACAGAGGATTGCGTAGGCAACGAAGCAGATCGCCGTCAAAACTTTGTCGAGGAGAGGAAGTGCCTTTTTTGCAAGGCTACGAGAGTTCAAAAACGTAGCGTTTTTTTCATATAATTTTTTGTATAAATCGTATTTCATAAGTATAGTATAGCATAAATTAAGTAAACAGGCAAGCGTTTCTCAGGGTAGAAATGGCATGTTTTCCGAATTCAGAGAATTGCGAAGTTTGTTCTCGCGCGATAAAAAAGCCTTTCGGAGGGGGAATCCGAAAGACTTTCTTATTTATGCGTTCAGCGCGAGGAATTTATTCTTTATTCTTCTGCGCTTCTGCGATGATTTTATCCACCAACATAGGCGGTACGTCCTCGTAGTCGAGGAATTCAGAAATGAATTTTCCGCTTCCGCGCGTGAGAGAACGAAGTTCCATCGTATACGTTTTGATTTCGGCAAGCGGAACTTCGGCGGTAACGATAGACATATCGCCCTCGTTGTCCGTACACATAATCCGACCGCGGCGTTTGTTGATATCACCCATGACGTCGCCGAGATATTCCCCCGGGATGGCGATCTTTAAGCGATGAATGGGTTCGAGCAAGACAGGTTTTGCGTTCTTCAAGCCTTCCTTAAACGCAATGGCGGCTGCCATTTTGAAAGAAAGTTCGTTGGAGTCCACGTCGTGATAACTTCCGTCATAAAGCACGGCTTTCACGCCCGTTACGGGATAACCAGCCAAAGGACCGCTTTCCATGCATTCGCGGAGTCCTTTTTCCACGGCAGGGAAGTAGTTTTTGGGAACAGCACCGCCGACGACTTCTTCTTCGAATACGAATTCTTCTTCGCAGGGGGAGAAACGGATCTTACAATGCCCGTATTGACCGTGTCCGCCCGATTGTTTCTTGTGCTTGCCTTCCGCTTCCGCACTGCCGCGAATGGTTTCGCGATAGGCGACTTTCGGTTCGGAAAGTTTCATATCCACGCCGTAACGCGCCTTGACTTTTTTCGCCAAAATTTCGAGTTGGATATCGCCTTGACCGCCGATCAGCATTTCGCCCGTAGCCGAATTCTTTTCGATGGAGAAAGTATAATCTTCTTCGCGCAATTTTGCGAGTCCTGCGAAGACCTTATCTTCCTCGCCTTTCTTTTCCGCGGTTACGGACATGAAAAGGGTGGGTTTCGGGAAATGAATCGGGGTGAAGCGCAATTTCGCGTTCGGATCGCAGAGCGTGTCGCCCGTGTTTGTGTTGCTTAATTTATTGACCGCGCCGATGTCACCGGTGGATAATTCGTCTACGGGTTCCATCTTTTTGCCGCGAAGTATGTAAACCTGTCCGATACGTTCTTCCGTTTCGGTATTCGCGTTCCAAACGGTAGAACCGCTCTTCAAAACGCCGCGAAAACTCTTCAAATAGCTGAGTTTACCCGAGAACGGATCGATAACGGTTTTGAATACCTGTGCCGCGAACGGCGCGTCTTTATCCGTACGTACGCTGACCAGCGTATCGTTGGAAAGGTCTTGCGCGAGGGTATTCAAACGTTCGCGCGCCATGGGCATGTAGGTAACGATTTCGTTCAAAAGATTGATAACGCCTCGATTTTGAAGCGCGGAACCTGCCATGACGGGAATCGTGTTGACGGAAGCGATACCGAGCCGAATGCCATGAATGGTTTCTTCGCGCGTCAGACTGCCTGTTTCGAAATATTTATCGAGCAAACTTTCGTCGTTTTCAGCCGCCGTTTCCATGAGCGCGGCTTTCATGGACTCTACCTGTTCGTGCATGTCGGCAGGAATTTCGATTTCCTGCGGTCCGTTTTCTTTGAACAAATAAGCGCGTTCCTGCAGAGCGTTGATGCAACCTTGCATTTTCCCGTTTCCCATAATGGGAATCTGTATCGGAGCGAGTTTACCTGCATATTTCGCCTTTAACGCCTGCACCGTGCCGAAGTAGTCAGCGTTTTCTTTATCCATGCCGTTGATGAATACGATCAACGGTTTGCCGAGTTTCAGGCAGTAATTCACGACGGATTCCGCACCGATAGGAAGCGTTCCGTTCGCGCCGATGACGAGCAGTGCTCCGCCTGCCGCGCGCAGACCTTCGTTGCGTTCGCCCTCGAAGTCGTAATACCCCGGAAGGTCAAGAAGGTTCACCTTTACGTTCTTCCACATTAAATGTGCGCAAGACGTGTAGACGGACATGTTTTTCGATTTTTCTAATTCGTCGTAGTCGGATACGGTCGTTCCGTCGGAAACGCGTCCCTGTCTGTCAATTGCACCTGCAGCAAACAGCATGGCTTCCACCAAAGTGGTTTTTCCTTCGCCGCTGTGACCTACCACCGCAATGTTGCGGATACTTTCGCCTGTGTTACTCATAATAAAAATCCCCCTGTGTTGTTGAAATTTTATCGGTAGATGGGGCATAAAACGAAACGAAGCGTTCGTTGCGTCTTACAAGGTTCCGATAATTGTAACCATTATATTACATTTTCTCACATTTTTCAAGGGTTTTTTTGAAAAAAGTTTTAATTTTTTTAAATTTTTTTGCAAAATCGCAAAAACGGGCATCGGAACGGAGCATTTTGCTTGACAATTCTTCCGAAAAAACGCTACAATAGCGAAAAGAGATTATAAATATGGAAGTACAGTATGCATAGATTGTATTTCGACCACGCGGCGACTACGCCGTTGGATCGGGAAGTTTTGACAAAAATGTTGCCCTATTTTACGGAAATTTACGGGAATGCGGATTCTCCGCACGGAATCGGCAGAGCGGCATTGAACGCCGTGGACTCCGCAAGAGATAAAATTGCGGCTCTTATCGGCGCGAAACCCAACGAGGTATATTTTACTTCGGGCGGTACGGAAGCGGACAATTGGGCGATGCTCGTCGGCGCGTACGCGCAAAAGGCGCAGGGAAAAACGCACGTAATCGTGTCCTCTGTCGAACACCACGCCGTTTTGGAATCCGCGGCGCGCTTGGAACGCGCCGGGTTTGCGGTGACGTATTTACCGGTGAACGCGGACGGTTGCGTGGAAATTTCCGACTTGAAAAACGCATTGACCGAGCGGACGGGGTTGGTGGCGTTGATGGCGGTCAATAACGAAACGGGCGTCGTGCAACCGATCGAGGAAGCCGCGCGACTCGCGCGAGAGAACGGCAGTTTGTTTTTTACCGACGCGGTGCAAGCCGCTCCCTATATGCGCTTGGACGTGAAGACTTTGGGGGCGGATCTGCTTTCGTTTTCTTCGCATAAGTTTTACGGGCCGAAAGGCGCAGGGGTATTGTATATTCGAAACGGCATCAAGACGGAACGTTTGATCGTCGGCGGCGAGCAAGAGCGCGGACTTCGTGGCGGCACGACGAACGTGCCTGCGATTGTCGGGTTGGCGGCGGCTTACGAACGAACTTTGGAAAACTTGACCGCGACGAACGAGAAGTTGACGAAGTTGAAAGCGTTATTTTTACAGGAGATTGCTTCTTTGGAGGGCGTATATCGCAACGGCGGCGGCGCGTGCATTCCGACTGTATTGAACTTGCGTTTTGACGGCGTGGAAAATTCGGATTTCTTATATAATATGGACATAAAGGGAATATGCGTGGCGGCAGGTTCGGCTTGCGCGAGCGCGTCGATCAAGCCGAGTCACGTACTTACGGCGATGAAACTGACGGAAGGACAGGCGAAAAACTCCGTACGATTCAGTTTCGGGAAGGAGAATACGGAGGAAGAGGTGCACATTTTGGCATCGGCGACGAAGGAAGTCGTCGAACGCTTGCGCCGATTTTAGGGAAGTGCCGCATAAGAGCATACGTCGCGCTAAGCGGTAGATTTTGTAAATAAATGCGTCGGAGCATTGATTGCAGGGCGAAATACGTAAAAAGAATGTGAAAAATGTAAAAAGTGTCAAAAGCGGTTTGACCTTATGCAAAATATATGCTATAATAGAATTAAGAAAATACCTTTGGAGGTAATATTGTGGACAAGCTTAAAGAAAAAATGAAAGCGTTATGGGCGCTCGTTAAGAAAAACTTTACGGAAAAGAAATGGTTGAAGTGGGTTTCGCTTGGCGTTGCGGTAGTATTAATTGGTGTAATCGTGCTTTGCTCTCTTACCATGTGTAAGAGTGATGTTCCGACAAGCAGCAGTGCCGGTTCGGGCGTGAGCAGTAATATGAACAGTAGTCAAACTACAAGTAGTGGCGAAAACGACAGTTCTTCATCGGAGGCAGATAGCAGCACGGAGGAGATAGAGGTTCCGAAAATCCCTGCGGCGGATAATAAAACAGGAAGTCAAAGTTCGTTTGAATATGAATATAGCGAAGAGTTAAACGGGTATATTTTAACGAGCATCGGCGATTATAGTGCGCCTAAATTGGTAATTGAAACTACATATCATAACGACGGAGAGGAATGGGCATCGGTTAAAAAGATTGCGGATGGTGTATGTGAGGGCAATAGTAGCTTGAAAGTGGTAGTAATACCGAATACGATTATGTACATCGGTAATAATGCATTTGCAAACTGTGAAAATCTATATAGAGTAGAAATGGGACAAATGGTGCAACAAATCGGTGCGAATGCATTTCAAGGATGCGATAACCTAACAATTGCTTTGTTTGCTAATAAGTCCGGTTGGAGCGTTGACAGTATCAAATTAGATGCGGCGCAGATTGCCAATTATACCGACGCTGCGAATTTGTTAAAAGGCGATTATTGCGGATATGATTGGAAATTTTCCTATTAATATGATTAAATTCAATAAAAAAGTCGAGATGTATATTCAATCTCGGCTTTTTATGTAGTGCGGTAGATTAAGGTAATATCATACAATAACAGGAACCATAAGCCGCTGTTTGATAATTCATCAACAAAATTTATAAAAACGGTGAGTAAAATGCGCTCCTATGCCGTTATATAGATGAAAACAAAAATACGGAGGAACTTGTTATGAAAAAATATCATAAAATAATCGAGAGAGTTTTTGGCGGTTTGCTTGCCGTTTGTATGTGCGGAGCGGTCGGCTGCGGTACGTCGTCCGATTCCAATGAAAGCGCGATCGGGGACGGTACGGCGAGGGCGATGCGTGTGCAGACCGGGTATGATTACGGTCTGCACGTACAGGGCAAAGCGTCGATGTTATACAATCATTGCCTTCGTTTTTTCGATATTCCCGATACGCTCGATTGCGTGGTTGCAGGCGACGTGTTTTTCGTGGGATTTTCGGGAACGGGATTGTGCTATGCTCAGGAATCGTATCCTGCTATTATGTGCCTGCCGGGACCTGTCACGTCCGTGGAGGTGGAGAAAGCGGAAATCGTGCGGTTGACGTATTACGCGCACTATGACAGCGAGGCGGAAGACGGCGACAAAGCGGAATGTGACGACAAAGTGGAATATGACGGAGAAGAGGGATATTTCATGCTCGAACGCGATAACGGCGTTTCGGAACGCATTCTCGTGGCAAGTCGTCCCGATTGTTACATTACGAACATAACGGACGGTTCGTTTGCCGAGCTTTCCGACGTCTTTTATTCGAAAACACTGTTCGGTTCGTACAACGCGGAGGACGGTTACGACGCGGAAACGGGGTATAGTTTCGCCGGACTGTATGAATACAACCCTCGGTATCAGACGCGCGAGGTGGCGGCGGAGACGCAGGCGACGATAGGGGAGCTGAACGCAAACGCTTCGTTTGCCTTTCCTCTCTTGTCGAATATGTCCGATTGCGGTTTGGAGGGGTACGATTACGTTCCCGGATTCGGTTGCGAGTGGTATGAAAACGCCGAAACGGGCGAATTTTATCAATTTTCGAGTTATCCCGACGAGGCGAATTCGGAATACGGAATTACGAGCCTTGGCAAGCGCGATTTTACGCTGTTCGGACTTTCTTCGGAAACTGCGACGGCAAAGGAGTTTGCGGAGGTGTTGACGGCACACGGTTATACGGGAACGTACACGGAGACTTTCGTGGCTATGGAGAAGTACGGAGTTTATCTCCGTTTGAGCTATACGGAAGAGAAAGGCTGGTTTGTAAAGGCAGGCGTGCGCGTGACGAACGACACGGGAATCATCTATTAAAGCTCGATAAAAAATTTTTGTCGAAAAAAACGAAAATTTTTCGAAAAAGCATTGACAAAAACGAGGGATAGTGATACAATGCATACGAAAAATAAATATAGGAGAAGAACTTATGTTAAAAAGTAATAAACTCATTTCGGCAATTTTGACGTTCGTACTCGGTTTGTTGTTTATCGTATGTAAAGACGACGTAATCGGTTGGACGATCACGCTTTTCGGACTCGCGTTCATTGTGATGGGCGTTATGGACATCGTGAAGAAAGATGTTGTCGGCGGCGTGGTGCGTGCGGCAATCGGTGCGTTGGTGATTTTACTCGGCTGGTTGTTGATCGACGTTGCATTGATCATCTTGGGCGTTGTATTGATCGCTTACGGTGTGTTGCAGGTGTACGAAATGTTGAGAGAAAAAGGCAACAGCAAAAATTTGAAGTCGCTTTTGATCCAATATACGCAACCTGTCTTGAACGTCGTCATCGGGCTTTGTCTTTTATGCGCGCGCGGTAGCGTTATCGAGGTCATGTGCGTGATTGTCGGCGTCATATTCCTGATCGAAGGACTGTTGGCGTTGGTAGATTTCTTGAGAAAAAGTTAATACGAGAAAAACGACTTGCGAAAAGACGGAGGCTTGTAAAACAGTTATCTAAATATGGATAGACGCAAAATCCCTATTTCGAAACGAAAGTATACGCTTCTGTATACCGCTTGGCGCGGTACTTGGCTCTTTCTTAGGGAGCGCCAAGGTTTTGGACATCATTGTTATAAGTAGCGGTAAAAAAGAACGCCCGTGCAGAGGCGTTCTTTTTGGTGTCTTAATATACGTCGGACGATTTCTCTTTCAACACCTTTTTTGCCCAGCTACGTTTTCCGCAGTTCGGGCATTTCAAATACCGCGTCGTTCCGATATGCATCGCCCAAAGTGCTTCCGGATAGGTAGGGACGATTTTCTGACCGCAACGTTTACATTTGTAAGAGCCTACGCCGATTTCAAGTTTTAACGCGTAAAAGCACGGTATCAAAAATACGACGCAAAGCGCGAGAATCGTAATTACTTGCCATATTCCTTCGGAAATTAGAAAGGCGGCAAGAAAGACTCCCCCGAGCAGGGCGATCGTGCTGACGACCATGATTGTCCGCATGTTGCTCAAAATTATTTTGTTCTTTTCTTCCAATTCTTTTGCCATATCCAGCAAAAGTCGTTCGTTTGCTTGATGGTTGTTTTCCATAATAATTTTCTCTCCGTTTAATAATTCGTTTACATGGATACCGAGAAGGTTGCATAACTCCAACATTAGGGAAACGTCGGGCATAGCGATACCCCTTTCCCATTTGGATATAGCTTTGTCGGTGATTCCCAGTTTTTCCGCCAACTGCATTTGCGTGAAATGTTTCAGTTTTCTGCGTTCGGCTATAAATTTCCCGATTTTGATTTGATCCATAAGTTACCTCCGTTCTTGATTCGTGTGACAAATTGTTTTCCGTTTCGTTACGTCATACTCCGTTACCTCCGATGTCGATTTGCGACAGTTTTTTTGTTCGTCGCAACGATAGTATAGCATATGAAAGCCGCAAAGTACACCCACCGTTGGTTTAGCGGAGAGAAGTAAACCGCAGGTTGAGTCGATAAAGCCTTAAAAAACGGAATGTGCTCTTAGCCGTCGCTCCGATTTTAGCGACGGTTTTCTTTTATATATCCGTATTGAGTTCGGCGCTTCTGCGCGTAAGAAAATTTCCTACCCAAAATTTGGTGTAGGCGTATAGATCGTCTAACGAGATCGTCGAATATTCTCGACAATATTTCATATACTCGCAAAACAACCCCTCTAAAAAAATTTGGAGTTCCAATTCCATATACTCGTCGTTTTTGATGCGAGCGTCGTTTCGACATAGCTCCGTCAATTTTTTGGAGGCAATCGTCGTTAATTTCTTTGCCGCGAAAATGCTTTCGTTCGATTTGCAAAGCAAACGATAGTTTTCGTCGTTTTGTCGGATATATTCGAAAACGGAATCGATAAATTGCATAATGTTTTGCGAAGAGATCAGCCTCGTTTTATCGAAAAATGCGTCGATCAGCTCGTTTTCGTACTCTTCCGCGACGCCGTAAATGTCATCGTAATGCGAGTAAAACGCGCCTCGACTGAGCTCGGCTCGGCTACATAACTCGCTGACGGAAATGCTCGACAAATTCTGTTTTTCGGATAGCATTTCCGCAAATATCTTTTTGATCAAGCGTTTTGTTTTTTTGGACGAATTGTTTAGATTTTTTGCTTTCATAGTTGTCTTCCGAAATATCAACAATTTTTCATATTATGTCAATATGTGGTCATTGACGATTTTTTTGTTCTTTACTTTCCTTTTTAAGTATATTATACTATAACAAAGTCTAAATGTCAACAGTGTTTACGGGAGGAACGAAAAATTGGAAAAAATAAATAAGACTACCAACGTACAACACGTTATCGAAACGGAGAATTTGACGAAAGATTACGGATTCGGACGAGGCGTTTTTGACGTGAATATTTACGTGGATAAAGGCGAAGTATTCGGATTTTTAGGTCCGAACGGCGCAGGAAAGTCAACGACCATTCGGCATCTGATGGGTTTTTCGAAACCCGATTCCGGCAGTACGAAGATACTCGGGCAAGAAACGTTCGATAACTATGATAAAGTGTTGAATCGAGTCGGATACATCCCGGGGGAGATCGCTCTTCCTGCCGGTTTGACCGGCTGGGAATTTATCCGCATGATGCAGAATATGCAAAACGTGCATAACGAAGAACGGCTAAAAGCGTTGCTCGACCTGTTTGAGCTACGGGATAACGTTTTGACGGGAGAAACCAAACGGATGAGCTTAGGCGTAAAACGTAAGCTTGCCGTCGTCACGGCGTTCATGTCCGATCCCGACGTTTTGATTTTGGACGAGCCGACGAGCGGACTCGATCCCGTCATGCAGGAAAATTTCATTCAATTCATTCACGAAGAGAAGCGGCAAGGAAAGACCATTCTGTTGTCCAGCCATATTTTTTCGGAAATCGATTCCACGTGCGATCGAATCGCCATCATCAAGGACGGCAGGATCGTTTCCGAATTTATTGCCGACGACCTGAAGCACGCGTCGAGGAAGTATTATACGATCGGCTTTAAGGATAGTGGCTCGAAAAAGGAATTTTGGGCGAAATCGAAAAACGTCGATTCGTTGTTTCTCATTACGGAAGAAGAAAAAGAAATATATATGTCCGTGGACGATAGGGATTTGAATACGCTCATCGCGTTGCTATCCGGGTTGCCCGTGGCTTTTTTCAGCAACCGAAAGGAGACTTTGGAAGATTATTTCATGAAATTCTATAAAGAGGATAAGGATTTCGGAGGAGCTTTATATGAGCGTTATCGAAATAAACAAATTGACGAAAGATTACGGGAACGATCGCGGCGTATTCGATCTCGACCTGTCGATCGGCGAGGGTGAGATGATCGGCTACGTCGGGACAAACGGCAGCGGCAAAACTACCACGATACGGCATATTATGGGGTTTTTGAAACCGACGAGCGGAGTGGTGCTCGTTACGGGGCTTTCTGCGTGGGAGCATTCGAGCGAGATCGTCAAAAAAATCGGTTATGTCCCGGGAGAGATTGCTTTTCCCGACTTGAAAACGGGGATTGATTTTCTCAAATCTCAGGCGGACTTTTTAGGCTTAAAGGATATGTCTTATGCAAACGAATTGATCGAGCGATTGCAACTTGATCCGCGCGCTAATTTGAAGCGAATGAGCAAGGGTATGAAGCAGAAAACCGCGCTCGTAGCCGCGTTGATGAACGACGCGCCCGTTATCATTCTCGACGAACCGACGACGGGGTTAGATCCGCTCATGCGTGCCACTTTTTTGGATATTATCGAAGAAGTGCATAAAAAGGGCAAGACGATTTTTATGAGCAGCCATAGCTTTGACGAGCTGGAAAAAACTTGCGATAAAGTTGCCCTCATCAACGACGGACGAATCGTCGATCTATGCGACATGAACGACATCAAGAACCGTCCCGTTAAGGATTTCAAAATCGAATTTCGTTCGGTGAGCGATTATAACCGTTTTTTGCAAGAAAATTACGAAAAAATCCGTTTGCAAGAGAAATATAATCAGGTCACGATTCGCATTCGGGCGCAAGATACGACCAAACTTCTCGGCGTATTGCATAACTATGACGTGAAGTTCATTTCGGAATTGCCGTATACGCTTGAAATGCATTTCAAAAATATCTTGTTTTCAAAATAATCATAAAAGGAGCAATCTATGTTCAGTAAAGCTTTATTCAAACAATCTTGCAAGGCAAACGGAACGATGTGGACAATCATAAC
>CAYZOF010000051.1:0-13819 GCA_964479935.1 uncultured Clostridia bacterium
AATCCCCGATAGTTCTTCGGAGTCCTCGGACTCTTCGAGTGAGTCAAGTGAATCTACAAGTGAATCTTCGAGCGAATCCTCGATCGTTTCGTCGGAAAGCTCTTCAAGCAAACCTTCGAGCGAAGCTTCGAGTGTGACGAATTCGTCGAACTCTACAGCCGCTTCGAGCGAGGAGGATTCGGAAGGATTCTTTGATAAGATAACGGGTTGCTTCAGCGGAGTAGGCAGCTTAACGGGCGGCATGATCGCGCTCGGCGCGGTGGCAGGTGTTCTGTTGAAAAAGAAAAAAGAAGACGATAACGAATAAGCTATCGTGAAAGCCATAAAAACGACGAGTTTTCTCGTCGTTTTTATATTTGGAAATTTGGAAACAGTTTAAGCCTTGCTTGCAGGGAAGTTGCTTTTGATGGCAATGTTGTAACGTTTACGATCGGATGCGGACGCGGATCTGCAAAACGAAATTATCGGGATTTTTCTCGGATAATTCGTCGATTAAATATTCTTCGTAAACGTTTCCCGTAATCGCCAATCCGTTTCGTTCGGCGTAATGCAATAGTTCCTTATAGATATAATTCGTTTTTCCGTAATCGCCTTTTCCGTAGCCGATTAAATATTTGCCTTTCGGAATAAACGAGTTCGCGCTTTTTTTGTCTTTCAGTCGGAACCACATTCGCGAGATTATGCCGTCGGTATTTTGCAAGACGTCTTCTGCGTTTTTGATGTAACCGAAAGAAAAAATCAAGGGTAAACCGCTTTGTTCTATGCAATCGAAGAACGCCGAAATCGTTTCGTCGCCGATATCCTCTTGCGGACGATTGATTTCATCGCCGATCCGTATCGGGATGTCCTCGGAGAGTTCTCGGATGAAAAACTCCGTGTCGCCGTTTAAGTAACGTTTGCCTTCTTCGATTTGTTCCAATCGAATCTGCGTCATTTCTTTCAAAACGGTGAGTTTTTCGATTTTCTCGTCAATCGCGTTTATTTGGTATTTTAACGTCGTATATATCGTTTCAATAGAAATATCGGCTAAAATTTCTTTTATCTTCTTTAACGGAACGCCTAAATCGCTCAAAATGGTGATAATTCCGATATTATCCACTTGATTATGCGAATACATTCGGTATTTGTTGTTTGCGACAAACGCCGGGGAAAACAAGCCGATTCGGTCGTAATAAATGAGCGTTTGTCTGCTGACGCCGGAAATTTTTGCAAAATCGGAAATAGTTAAAAATTTTTTTGAAAACATACGTAAAACCTCTTGACTGTATAGTCGCTATATAGTTTATAATACCGCAAGTACTTGAAAAAATCAAGGAAATGAGGTATAAAACATGAAAATAATTTTACGATTTTTGAAGCCGCATTGGAAATTGTGCGTGGCGACGATTTTATTGGCGTTTGTAGACGTCTTGGGAGCGTTGATCATTCCTACTTATGCGGCGGATATGTTGAACGTCGGGACGAGCGGCAACGCGGAGTTTTCGGAGCTTATTCAAACTAGCATCAAAATGTTGATTGCCGCCGCAATTTCGGGTGTGGCAATGATTGTCGGTTCCTACGCGTGCGCCGATTTGACGTCGAAAGTGGGGGCGGACATGCGAAACGCGTTATACAAAAAGAGCATGTGCTTATCCGTTGCGGACTTTCGCGGGTTCGGCACGGCATCGGTGACGACGAGGACGGTATCGGATATTACGAATATTCAATTCGCTTTGAGTAGCTGCTTTCAAATGCTGTTTCCCGTTCCGTTTATTTTTGTCGTCTCTCTCGTATTTGCGTTCCGTATCGATTGGTTGCTCGGTTGGATATTGCTCGGCGTGCTTGTGGCGATAACGGTCATTTGCATGTTCGTTATGCATTCGACTGCGCCGATGTTCCGAAAGTTGCAGAGGAAACTCGACAAAATGAGCAAGGTTTTGTTGGAAAACATCACGGGCGTGCGCGTAATCCGCGCGTTTAATAAGGAAGAACATGAAGAGAACCGATTGAACGGCGAATTTCAAAGCTATGCAGAAACTTCGATAAAAGTCAATAAGCGTTTTGCTTTTTTTGACGGAATATCGTTTTTCGGTGTGAATATGTTCGTGGTGGTCGTCTATTATTTGAGCGGAGCGCGCATTACGGCAGGGCATTACGAAATCGGGGATATAACGGCAATCATAGAATACGCCATGCTCGCGTTGTTCTTTTTGATGATGGCGCAAATGGTGATTTTGACGTTGCCGCGCGCCTTGGAATGTTGCGACCGTATCGGGGAGATTTTGGATTTTTCTCCGACGATTTTCGATAGAGTCACGACGCGAGCGAAAGAGTCGGACGGTGAAAACGTGCTTTCTTTCCAAAACGTTTCGTTTCGGTTTTCCGACGCAGACGCCGATACGTTGAATCATCTGACGTTCGATTGCAAGCGCGGCGAAACGACGGCAATCATCGGCGGCACGGGGAGCGGAAAATCGACGATCGCTTCTTTGATGCTGCGTTTTAACGAAGTCACGGACGGGAAAATTCTTTTGAACGGCGTTGATCTTCGCAAAATGCCGCAATGTCAGCTTCGAGAGCATTTATCTCTCGTGCAACAAAGAGCATGGCTCTTTTCCGGTACGATTGCCGAAAATTTACGATATGGCAACCCCGACGCGACCGACGCGGAGCTTTGGCACGCGCTCGAAATCGCGCAGGCAAAAGAGTTTGTGGAAGCTCTTCCCGAGAAATTGGAATCGTTCGTCGCGCAAGGCGGAACGAATTTTTCGGGCGGACAGCGACAGAGGCTCTCTATCGCGAGGGCGTTGGTGAAAAAGCCGGAACTGT
This sequence comes from uncultured Clostridia bacterium, assembly GCA_964479935.1. Taxonomy (GTDB): domain Bacteria; phylum Bacillota; class Clostridia; order Christensenellales; family Borkfalkiaceae; genus Scatosoma. Next base: position 2,809 of record CAYZOF010000051.1, read on the forward strand.
ACATATTCGACGACAGTTTTTCCGCGCTCGATTTTAAGACGGATGCCGCGCTTCGAAAGGCACTCGTTCCGGAGACGAGAAATGCGGCGGTTGTGATTATCGCTCAGCGAATCAGCACGATTTTGCATGCGGAAAATATCATCGTCCTGCATGAGGGCGAACCCATCGGCATGGGTACGCACGAGGAGCTTTTGAAAAATTGCGCGGTTTATAAGGAAATATACGATTCGCAGACGAAGGAGGCGGAAGAAAATGAGTGACAAGAAAAAACAAAACGTTGATTTCGATAAAGAAGTCCCCGAAAACACTTGGAAAACCGCAATCAGACTGTTCGGTCAGTTGAAAAATCAAAGAGGGCGGTTGATCGCGGTAGGGGTTTGCATTCTTTTGTATATCGTTTTAAGCGTTTACGCGCCGTATTACAGCGCAGGCGTCATCGATCTGTTGTTGACTACCATAAAAAACGCCGTGGAAACGGGGACGAAATTTACGATGCCGTGGCAGCCGCTCGGCGCGCAAATGTTTTCGATTTGCATGATGTATATTCTGACGGCAGTATTTTATTACCTGCAAGGCTATCTTATGGCAAGCGTGGCGGAACGCCTGATTTTAACGTTGCGGACGCAGATCAGCCATAAATTGAATAAGCTTCCTTTGCGCTTTTTCGACGGGAATAAGCCGGGTGAGATTTTGAGCCGTGTTACGAGCGACCTCGACAAGGTTTCCGAAACGTTGCAGACGGGGCTCTTGAAATTGATTACGGCGGTCGGTACGCTTGTCGGTGCGCTTGCGTTTATGTTTTATTACAGCGCGGTTTTGACGCTTGCTTTTTTGGCGTTCACCGTCGTCAGCTTATGGCTCACGAAATGGATTTCGAAGAAAAATCTTGCTTCTTCCGCGGCGCGTCAAGAGGGATTGGCGTATCTTACGGGGATTGCAGAGGAATATTATACGGGGCGTGACGTGATTCGTGCTTATAACCGTGAAAAGGAAAGCATAGAGACGGTCGAAAATGCCGTGGACGAGCTCCGCGAGGCGACGAAAAAGACGGACTTTTTGCAAAATTGCGTCAATCCTTTGATTCGGTTGCTGTCGCGTATTTCACAGGCGGTGATCATGTTGGTCGCGTGCTCTTGGATCATAAGCGGAAAAATGACAATCGGCATCGTACAGGCGTTTTTCCAATACATAAATTTGGCGGCGGAGCCGTTGACGGAAACGTCCTATATGATTAATTCCTTGCAGTCGGCGCTTGCCTCTGCCGAGCGTACGTTCCGCTTTATCGACGCGGAGGAAGAAGTGCCAGATACCGCTACGCCGACGCGGCTCGACGCGGCGAGAGGGGGGATCGAGTTCCGAAATGTCAGCTTCGGATATACTCCCGATAAAATCTTGATGAAGCACATCGATTTCACGGCGAACGCTGGACAAAAAATAGCCGTTGTCGGGTCGACGGGCGCGGGAAAAACGACGCTCATCAATCTGTTGATGCGTTTTTACGAGGTCAACGGAGGACAGATCGTCTTGGACGGCGTTCCGACGACGAATATGACTCGAAAAGAGTTGCGGAAAAATTTCGGCATGGTGTTGCAGGACACGTGGTTGTTCGGCGGTACGGTGGCGGAGAATATCGCGTACGGAAAACCTGGCGCAACGACGGAGGAAATTCAAGCGGCGGCAAAAGCGGCGAAGGTCGATTATTTCATCCGTACCATGCCGCAGGGATACGATACGATTTTGGATAACGAAGCCGATAATCTTTCCGTCGGGCAGCGGCAGCTCATCACCATTGCGCGCGTATTCCTTTGCAATCCGCCCGTGATCATTCTGGACGAGGCGACTTCGAGCGTGGACACTCGGACGGAGATGGAAATCGGCAAAGCGATGAAAAAATTGATGAAAGGCAGAACGAGCTTCGTCATTGCGCATCGTCTTTCCACCATTCGCGACGCGGACATGATTTTGTATATGGAGCACGGTAACATCGTCGAACAAGGCAATCACAAGCAGTTGCTCGCGCAGAACGGCGCGTACACCGCGCTTTATTACAGTCAATTCGCGTAACGCGGAGCATTCGCTTCTACGGTTGGCAATTGTTTTTTTCGAAATGCGCGCAATTTGCGTCATTGGCTTGACAAATCGAAAAAAATGTAGTATACTATGCATAACGTCGTAAAGTAACGCGTTTTGACGCTTGTTCGTTTAGGATCTTCTGCGACGGTTGAAGAGGAAAGCAAAAGGAGTTTTTATGCGTATCGAAGAGTTTATTTCCGCGGTATCCAATTCCAATGCGTCCAAAGACGACAACGCGTTTGAAACTTTTCGGAAAAGCGTGCCGTTGGGACTCGATGAGAGTGGAAATTTAGTCTGCGCGAGCAGACCCGGCGTTGTGACGGTACTGAAAAATTTATGCGTTACGGGCAAATATCGCACGGAGTTCATTTGCCGCGTGTTGATTACTTTGTCCTGTCTCTACGAAAAAGGGGAAGCGAATTTCATTTTGGTTTCGCCGAATACGCGTTATGCCGAAATTTTGGGTTTGGAAAACATCGACGCGATCGTACCGTACGTTCGCTCGTTTTCCGATCTCGAATTGGTTAAAAAGACGATACAAGATATTTTGCTCATGCGCAGAAACGGCGCAGGATATCCGCGTTTGTTCCTTGTTTTGGACGGGTTGGAAGATTTGCCGGAAACCAATCGGAATAACGACCTCGCCGAGTATCGCGCCTTTTTCGATATGCTGATGCGGCGTTCGGACGCTGAAGTGATTTGCGGAGCGGACTTGATTCGGAGCATCTTCGAGGGATGCCCCGGCGGTTTTATCGGCATCGGGAATTGTTTGGTGACGGTGTTGGAGCCGGGAAAAGCCGATGTGACGTACGTCGGAACCGACGCGTTTTTGTCGCAACCGATGACCATTTCCTACCCCGACGAGCCGTCGTTGACGGCTTCCGTGGCATTGCTCAATGCATTGGGAAAGAGTAGCGGCAACGCATGATGACGTCGGAAGAGTTACTTCAACGCATACCTGCCCCTCTGCTTTCGTGGTATAGAGGGCATAAACGCGATTTGCCGTGGCGCGGAAATCCGTCGCCGTACGAGGTGTGGGTGTCCGAGATCATGTTACAACAGACGCGCGTGGAGGCGGTGAAAGCGTACTATTTACGCTTCATGGCGGAGCTTCCGACGGTGGAATCTCTTGCCGCGTGCGAAGAGGAAAAATTGCTGAAATTATGGGAAGGCTTGGGGTATTACAGCCGCGCGCGAAATATGCAAAAGGCGGCAAAGGAGCTTTGCCTGTATTACGACGGCGAGTTGCCGAACGACCCTGAAAAACTGAAAAAATTGCCGGGAATCGGCAGTTACACGGCCGGGGCGATCGCTTCCATCGCCTACGGATTGCCCGTGGCGGCGGTGGACGGAAACGTTTTTCGCGTGGTTTCGCGGCTGACGGAAAATTCCGCCACGGTCAACGACCCGAAATATCGGAAATATTTGGAAAACGCCCTGTCGGCGATTTATCCGAAAGACGCCTGCGCGGAATTTACGCAGAGTTTGTTCGAACTGGGTGCGTTGATTTGCAAACCGCAGTCGCCCGAGTGCGACATCTGTCCGTTGAACGGACTTTGCAAAGCGTGCCGAAACGGTACGCAACGTCAATTTCCCGTATTGCCCGAAAAAAGAGCCAAACGCATGGAAAACGTGTACGTGTTCTTGATAGAAACATCGTACGGATTTTGCATTCGACGTCGAGAAATGGGCGTTTTGCGCGGCATGAACGAGTTTCCCTCATACGTCGCGAGAAACGATGAGAGCGCGGAAAACGCGCTGAACGAGTGGGGCATGTATGCGTTCACGGAGATAAAACGCCGAAAATATACGCATATTTTTACGCATATACGATGGGAGATCACCTGCGTGTGGGTTCGCGCGGAGGACGCGCCGTTCGACGCGTATACGTTGTCGGAAATCGAGCAAACCGTCTCCCTGCCGACGGCGTTTAGGCAATGTTTGGGTATTTTGCATGAAGAAATATAAATTGAATTTCGAACTCGTGCCGGAGGAGTGCTGGTATTCCAATTTGCGGAGCGTTTTATCACCGAAAGATTGGGATATCGTGCGGAAAGACGCGTATGCGCGCGCAGGCGGCAAATGCAGCGTTTGCGGACGGCAGGCTCGTCTCGAAGCGCATGAAAAATGGAGCTACGACGAGAAAAAAGCGTTGCAAAAGTTGGAAGACGTCGTCGCGCTTTGCCATAGCTGTCACGAGGTGGTGCATATCAGCCGTACGCAACTCATGGGGCGCGGAGCAGAGGCGATGGAGCATTTCATGAAAGTCAACCGTTGTTCGCAATCGGACTTTCATGCGGCGCTCGGCGAAGCGAACGCCGCTTACTTGCGTCGGAATAAGGTGGAAGGTTGGGTGACGGACGTGACATGGCTGAAAACACGATTCGCCATAACGTTGCGTTAAAAAATAAAGGAGCATTATTTATGAAAGTATTACTGGTAAACGGGAGTTTGCATGCGTCGGGTTGCACGTATACCGCGCTCTGCGAGGTGGCAAAGGCACTCAACGCGAACGGCGTCGAAACGGAGATTTATCAGCTCGCCGATAAAAAAATCACGGGTTGTAAGGGTTGTTGGGCGTGCAAAAAGACGGGCGCGTGCGTCCTTGACGACGGCGTGAACGAGTTCGTCGCAAAGGCGGCGGAGTTCGACGGGTACGTGTTCGGCTCGCCCGTGTACTACGCTTCGGCGGCAGGCGCGTTGATCAGTTTTATGGATAGAGTATTCTACAGCGGAGGCAAAAAGCTTGCCTACAAACCGGCGGCGGCGGTGGTGAGTTGCCGCAGAGCTGGCGCCAGCACGACGTTCGACGTAATTAATAAGTATTTCACTATCAACAATATGCCTATCGTGGGATCGAATTATTGGAACGAGATCCACGGAAATACCGCAGAGGAAGCGTTGCAAGACGCGGAAGGCTTGCAGACGATGCGCATCCTCGGCAACAATATGGCATGGTTGTTGCAATGCATAGCGGCAGGGAAAGAGGCAGGTTTTGCGCCCGTAAAAGAACGCAAGATCATGACGAATTTCATCCGCTGATCGTTTTTTTCAGTTTGCCTTTACACTCTTGTGGCAAAGGGAATCCATAGAACGAGAACGCTTTTCTCTTCGGGGGAAAGCGTTCTTGTTTTTGTGCGTGAAAAAGGCTGTCGCGCTATGCGACAGCCCCTTTGGTCGTGTTATAAATCGATTTCCGGAAGTGTGATTTCTCCGTTCGAGCTTTCGGAACTACTACTCTCCGTCGAACTACTACTCTCCGCTGAGCTACTGTTCTCCGCCGAGTTACTGCTCCCAATCGAGCTACTGCTCTCCGCCGAGCTACTACTCTCCGCCGAGTTACTGCTCTCAATCGAGCTACTGCTCTCGTTGGAGGACACGCCGCATGCGCCGAGGAGGCTCAGACACAATGCGGCGATCAAAATGCCGAAACGTTTCATTTTATTATTGAACAAAATTGTTCTTCGTGGGGAAGTTGAGGGAATCGCCATCGCCCTCAAAGCCGTCGGAGGTTGTCAAAACATCGCTTTCGGGGAACATAAGGATATCGATTTGAATGGTTTCATAATTTTTCATGGATGTAATCTCCTTTGTCGATTAGTCGTTTGCGGTAGCCGCGTAAGCCTGTGCGGATTGACCGTAACGATACAACGCGAGCGCAAGATTTCCGATTTTCGTGTTGTTTTTCATATTATAGACATAGGCGTTTACACTGTACGTCAAGGTTTGCAAGGTCGTCTCACCGTCAGAAAGTACGAAGGTGAACGTTTGATCCAATTCCGTCGCTTTCAAACTCTCCGTCTGGTAGTAATACGTGCCGTCGGCGTTTTCGGTCAGTTTGACGGCGTTGCCGTTTACGGTCAGGGTGACGTTTGTCATGTCGCCGTTGTTGGTGACGTATACGCGAACGGAGTTCGTGTTGTCGAACCAAACGGTCGCCTTGGAGAAGTACGCAGGGAACGATTCAACACTGTCGCCGTCGGTGAGTGTCATTCCGTTTTCCGTCGGAGCTGCCGTGGACGGAGTGCCGATTTCGTCGATGTTGTTTGCCAAATCGTCGGTTTTGTAGTTTTGATATTTTTGAGCCTCTGCGCCGTAGGTCAACAAATCGGTGAGCAATTGTTTCAACTCATCGCTACACTCACCTTGCAATAACGTCTGCGCGTATGCGCGAATGCTGAAATCGTTGGGGGTGGCAATCACGGTGCCGTCTTGCGCGACGAGTTTCGCATGGATGACGTCCGTCATTCTTTGCGGAGCCATGGGGATGCTGTAAACATACGCGCCCGTCGTTTCGTTTTTAATGCCGAACAAAGTGTAGGGCGTGAGTTCGTCGTTGAACGAGTATTCCAACGTCGCGCCCTCAAACGCTTCGGGAATCGTCGCGCTGTAATTGACCTTGATTTCTTCGCCGAGCGTCACCGAACCTTTCACGGTAGCCAAGCTCGTCATATATTCCACTTTGCCTTCCAACTTGTAAAGACAAATGGCTTGTTGACCGGTGTAAGTACCGGATTTATAATAACGGAAAAGGCGATTGGACGTATTATATCGAAGATATGCGCCGCCACTACTTATAATATTTACATTTATATCTTCTATATTTTCAGCTTCATTTAAGGAAATTGAATTGTTGTAAGTGGTTGTTTTGTTTGCGGTAAGAGCGTTGCTATTGCTATTATTTCCGATATAATAACCGCTCTTGGATTGAATTGTGTAATCGTCGCCACTTTTTGCAATGGTGAAAGCGTATTCGGAATAATCACTTGTTATGATGTATTCGTTAATTTCAACGCTTTTGTAAGGACCGGACGACAACGAGGTTGACGAACCGTCGAAAATCAAATGTCCGGTTTCGTATACGATCAAGTATTCGCCCGACCAGTCGGAGTCGGTGGGTTCTTTTGTGACTTTTACGTAACCGCCACTGCCTTGCGTAAGGCTGTATACGGCGTAGAACGTAATATCTTCGGTCACTGTGAAATCCGCAACGCATTCGGGTTTCTTTTCGGTTTTATCGATTGCCGATTTCGTCCAACCGACGAATTCGTAATCGCCTATGTCGCTTTGCTCAGGAAGCGTAGCTTTTTCGTTGTGAGCGACTTCTTCGGTGGTCGTCTTGCCGAGTACGGAATAGGTCACCGTATATTTTGCGGTGGGGGAAGTATAATCGGTTTTGTAAGCATATCCGCAAACGGAACAGGTGTACGTCGTGTAGCCTTGTTTTGTTTCCGTAGGAGCGGTCACTACGCCCTCGCCGAACGTACAAGCTTCTTCAACGGAATATACGCCCTCGCATGCGGTACACGTGCTTTGTTTCAAGTGTTGATGCGTGTCCGTATTTTTATCGGCGGTGTTTTTATCGTAAGTATATACGCCGTTGTCGGTACAAGCAATATTTTTTTCTATAATATATCCGCAATTATCGTTTGCGCAGACTTTATTGTGCGTATTATCGCCGTTGGATACGAGTTTTGTTTCGGTATGGTCGCACTCCACGGTAGTTGTGGTCAGCTTATAAATGCAAACACTTTGTTGACTACTACTGTAACAAGAGAAAATTTTACTCGATTGATTATATTGTAACACATTTCTTGTATTTGAACCGTTTGCTGTAATGCTAGCCACGCCGTCTTCGGCAATAACAATCGTAAACGAGGCGTTGAGGTCAAGAGTTTCTTGGGTACGAAGACAATTTTTCGAACTCGAAGCGGCGCATAAATATCCTTCCGAATTACCTTCTACATAAAAAGCAAACGTACCATCTTCTGTCCCGGCTTCCAACGTAATTATTTGAACAGCGTCGGAAACGTTTTGCAGGGTATTACCGCTCTTTGTGATTGCTACTGCTTCGCGATTATTAGACTTTTGGTTTGTGCCTAACGCGTAGTCATAACCGCTCGCGGCAATGATAATTTTATCGCCTGTCGCCAACGTGGTTGCGTCAGTGACCAACGTCCAAGTACCGCTTGAACTTGCCGTGTCGTCGGCAATCGCGGCGACGGGAGTCAGCGAGGCTATCGCCAAAACCAACGTCAAGAGCATTGTCAGACATGCTGCCAAAACAGAAAAAATCTTTTGTTTGACTTTGTACATAAAATTTATACTCCTTAAAAAATTTTTTCAACGGTAAAGGGTAGGTTTGTAACACAAACCTAATAGGGGCATGCCCCTATTAAAAACGTTTAATAGTTTCCTTTTATTCTATTATATACCAGAAAGCAAATTCTGTCAATAGCTTGATTAATATTTTTGCAAAAAACGCAAACAAAATTTGTGATAACTGCGATTTATTTTTTTTGTCGGACGCGACGTCAACTTAAATAAACGGATGTTCTGAACGGATCACGCAATGGCAATCGGGGCGTTTTTCGCGGATTTTTGCCGCGACGGCGGATTCCGCTTCCTGTTCGCTCGGTTGGCTGTCTACGGGCAGGAGCAGGTCGAAAATCAGGTTGATGCGCGTTTCGCCTTTGGTAATTCTGAAATCGTGAATGGAAAAGGTTTCGTTGACTTCTTTGACGGCGGACTCGGCAAGGGCGCGTAGCTCGTTGACGAGGGGATCGTCGGTCACGATCGGGTCGAGGTGGACGGTGACGATACAGCCGAAGCGTTCGTGCAGGTCGCATTCCATTTTATCGATTTCCTCGTGTGCGACGTTGATGTCGGAATCGGACGGCACTTCGGCATGGAACGACACGATTTTTCTGCCCGGACCGTAGTCGTGCACCATGACGTCGTGAATGCCTTTCACCGAGCCGTAGGCTTTTGCGGAGTCGTAGATTTCTTGAATGAACGCCGGGTCGGGCGGCGTGCCGAGAAGTAAATCGATGGTTTCTTTGGCGGCTTTTATGCCCGTAAAGAGAATGAATACGGCGACGAACACGCCTGCCCAGCCGTCAATCGCGACCGAATAGAAACGCGCGACGAGCGCGGAAATCAGCACCAGAGCGGTGGCGACGCAGTCGGTCAGGCTGTCGGTGGCGGAGGCTCGAATGGCGGCGGAGTCTATGGCAGAGCCGATCTTTTTATAGAAAAAGAAGAGCCAAACTTTGACGAGAATGGACGCGCCCAAAAGGAAGAGCGTGACGTTGCCGACCGAGGGGAGAGTGGGGCGGAAAATATGCTCGACGGAGGTGGTGAGAAGCTCGAATCCGACCAAAATGATGAGCATATCGACGAGGAAACCGGAGACGTATTCCAGTCTGCCGTGTCCCCAAGGGTGTTGTTTATCGACGTGTTTTTCGGACAAGCGGAAACCGATCAGGGTGACGATGGCGGAACCTGCGTCCGAGATGTTATTAAAGGCGTCCGCAATCATGGCGACGGACGCGGAGAGGAGCCCGAGGGTCAATTTGCACGCGAACAGGAGCAAATTGGCGAGAATGCCCGTGAAACCCGCCAGTTTGGCGAATTTTCCGCGCGTTTTCGGGTCGTGCGGATCGGCGTTCTTGCCGAGAAAGCGTTTGATTAAAAAGTTTGTCATAATTTTTTATTCCGATATTTTCTTCTTTATATTATTATAAGGCGTTTCTTCGGTTTTGTCAATCGGAAAAAGGAAAAAAATTCCACGGAAAAGATTGACAAGAATAATCGGTTATGGTACAATATATGCAAAACGGTTGCGGAATTTTCTCGGAATAGCGAACGCGCTTTCTGCGTACAATATAGGACGGGGAGCTTTCCGTAACGAAAAGAGGTAAAAAGAATGGATATTTTTATTGCAATCGTGCTGCTTTTGGTCGGCTTTGTCGGCTTGGTGAAAGGCGCGGATTGGTTTGTGGACGGCGCGGCAGGGATCGCGAAGAAATTGCACGTGCCGCAGCTGATCATCGGTTTGACGATCGTGTCGTTCGGGACGAGCGCGCCCGAGCTTGCCACGTCGCTCATTTCTTCCGTGCAAGGGAGCGCGGACATCGCCATCGGGAACATCGTCGGCAGTAACATCACGAATATTTTGCTGATTTTGGGTATTGCGTCCGTCATTTGTCCGTTGACGGTACAGAAAAACACGTTGCGCTTGGATTTTCCCGTATTGTTGGGGGCGAGCGTATTGCTCCTGTTGCTCGGCGGTTTCGACGGTAGGATCGGGCATTTGGACGGTTGGATCTTGTTCTTGAGCTCCATGGCGTATACGGTCGTTTTGATCGTTTACGCGGTGAAAGAAAGCAAAAAGCAACCTACCATGTCTGCGTTGAACGCTCATGAAGTGCAAACGACGGAGACGGCGGAGACTCCGAAAACGGGTTTTGCGGCATGGTACGAGAAAATGAGCGAGCATACGTGGTTCTTGGTGGCGGTGACGCTCGTGGGGTTGGTGCTCGTGGTAGTCGGGGCGTTGTATGGTGTGATTCCCGGGGCGACGACGATTGCGGAAAAACTCGGCGTTTCCGAAAAGATTATCGGACTGACGATCGTGGCGCTCGGTACGTCTTTGCCGGAACTGGTGACCTGTATCATCGCGGCGCGGAAGGGCGAAACGGATATTGCCGTCGGGGACATCGTAGGGAGCAACATTTTCAATATTTTGCGTACGATCGGACTTTCGGCGATCTTTTTGCCGTTGCCGTTTGAGGCTTCGTTTTGGATCGACGGCAGTATCGCGCTCGGCGCGGCGGTGTTGTTGGCAGGGTTCGGCTATGCGAAAGGGCATAAAGTCAGACGCTGGAGCGGCGTTGTCATGCTCGTGCTGTTTGTGTTGTATTACGTGTATTTGTTCGCGTTGGCGTAAAGATTTTTCCGGAAATTTTTCAAAAGCGTATAAAAACGCTTGCCAAAAGCGAAAAAATTTAATATAATAATTGCTGACTTCGAGCGTTCCTCTGCCTATCGGGTATGGTGAAGAGCCGTGCAGCGGGTTATGAACGTTTCGTAAATAACGGAGGTAAAGTCTAAAATGAAAGGAATCATCGAAGCTATCAACGCTGAAAGCATGAAA
>CAYZOF010000052.1:0-13483 GCA_964479935.1 uncultured Clostridia bacterium
ACCTGCATCACATCGTAACTCGCCGGCCCGTTCTACAAAAAGTACGAGATCACACTCGTATGGTGCTCTCTCTGCTTGTAAGCTCACGGTTTCAGGTTCTGTTTCACTCCCCTCCCGGGGTTCTTTTCACCTTTCCCTCACGGTACTATTCGCTATCGGTCACATGGTCGTATTTAGCCTTTTGGGATGGTCCCCATTTCTTCCGTCAGGATTTCTCGTGTCCCGACGTACTCCGGATTACGCTCGCGTCTTCAAAATTTCGTCTAAAGGGGTTTCACCTGCTTTGCCTTACCTTTCCAGGTAATTCGACTATCCATCCGACTACTATATCGCGGTCCTTACCCCACAGTCATTATAACCGTGGTTTGGGCTCCTCCGATTTCGCTCGCCACTACTCTCGGAATCACTGTTGTTTTCTTTTCCTCCGGGTACTTAGATGTTTCAGTTCCCCGGGTTCCCCTCATATACCTATCTATTCAGTATATGATAACATGATGTTACTCATGCTGAGTTCCCTCATTCGGATATCTGCGGATCTTAGGATATTTGCTCCTCCCCGCAGCTTTTCGCAGCTTGTCACGTCCTTCTTCGGCGCCATGTACCAAGGCATCCTCCGTAAGCCCTTTGTAGCTTGATCTTTCTTTTTCTATCTACTCGTCTTCTCTTAAAAAAAATTCTATATCTTTCACTCGGCTAATTCGTTGCAGCCAGAGCCTTAAAATTGCTTTTAACGTCTTGCTTATTAACCAAATTAGCTTTATTTCACTAATATGAAAATTTCTTTGCCTTTCGTACTCGTCTTATTTCTTTCTAAAAAATAAAACATGTTCTATTTGCTATGCAGTTGTTAATCTTCGTTACTGTTGCAGCTACAGCCGCATACCGTCGTAAATCGCTCTCACAATCGACAGCCTAAACATAATACCATCTGTTAAAAATAAAGTCAAGCATTTTTGAAAAGTTTTTTGAAAATTTTTTAATTTTTTTTTACTTTTTTGATTTTTTCGGGATTTTTCGCGTTTCGAGCCACTTTCTCACAATTCGCTACGCTCCACTTAGCCGATTTATAATTATATATTGTATGCAACGGTCTTCGAATCGAAACCGACTCGCGTTCGAGCCGCGTAAAGCACCGCAAGCGCGTTTCCGCCTCAACGACAACCGCCGCACGTTTTGCAATTTCCGGAACATTTCTTGCTCGTCGTGCCCGTAGACGAATACATGGTACCCGAATAGTCGCGTTCTGCTTCGCTCTTACAGCTCGGGCAAAGCACCTTATCCGTGTAACTTTTGACCAATTCGTCAAAGCGTTTACCGCATTTTACACATTTATATTGCAAAAAAGGCATGATCTCTTCTCCTTTTTTGTTTTATTATACGCCATTTTTCCCAATTTTGCAAGCGTTTCGTTTCTATAAAACCGCTTTTCCGCTTAAAAAGCTCGCGAAAAAGCCGCCGACATCTAACCCGACCCGTTCAAAGCAAGCAATCAGATCCTCCGGAGTCACCATCATAAATTTATTTTCGTCGTAATACTTTCGCAACGCCGCAACGAACTTTTTGTCCCCGACGCTCTTTCTCAACGTATCGAACATGATAAGCGACTTGTCGTAAGCGATGCAACGATATTCGTAATCGCCCAAGTATTCCTTCAAATGTCTCGTCATGCGCGTATCCGTACGTCCCAAAACGCTCCCGTAAACGTCGTAATACGAACGATAATCCCGAAGCGCGTCCGTCACCATTGTTTCGCGTACAAAACCGTATTTTTCGTAATTTTCGAAAAACAACACCGCGGAATATTCCGCCAATCCTTCGTCTTGCCAAGCGTTTTCGATTTGGTCGCTTCCAACCGTCGCAGACCACCACTGTTGCGCCGTTTCGTGCGCGATCGCATGCACGAGCTCCGTCCCCGTCAAAGCGTCGGAAATCATAACGAGCCCCGGATACTCCATTCCGTCAAAGCAGAGTCCGGTCTGCGAGACGGAAAAACTGTCGTACGGATACACCCCGAACGTCGCCTCGTAATACGCAAACATATCACGCACCGCCGACAACGTTTTATGCGGTTCGGCATCGGCGTAATAATAGTACGCGAGCGTCGTTCCGTCCATCGAAAGCGACAACGTCCGATAGGAGTCGGACACGACCAAGGCGAAATCTCGCATGTTCGTCGCATACATGGTATAAACTTTTTTGCTTTCGAGCATCCTTTCCTCCGTAATCGAACCGCTACTTGCGACCGCGTATTCCTTCGGCACGGAAAGCGTAACTTTATAATCGGCGCATTCCAAACAAAACGGATCTCCCTCCGCATAATAAACGAGTTCATAAAATCCGTCGTATTTTATGCCGCACAGAACCGGAAAAAAATTCCCTAAATTGGCAGTTTTCTCGGTAAGTCCCGTTCGGTGATTGACGCATGCGAGTTTTGTAATGAAACCGATGTCCAAAACCACTTTATCGCCCGGGAAAAGCGAATGCTCCAAAAACACGTACAGAATGTTCTCGTCCTCCCCCATGACTTCCCAATTTTTCGCGCCGTTCACGCTGGAGATCACCATTCCGCCGTAGCTCTCCCCGTTGTAATACGCCGAACCGCTGTATACCGCGGACACGGGGCGATATAGTGCGTCTTTTCGATATGCGTTGGGATACATCTGAAATTTCAACACCGACAATTCATTTTGCGTAGGATTTTCGAACGTGAACTTCACCGCGCCCGTTACCGAACGACTTTCGGGAATATATTCTGCCGTGATCTCATACCTGGTATGTGTGTTTTGTATTTTTTTGCACGAAAACAATAACAAAAAACAACTACAACCGCACAGCAATACCCCTATCCAAGCCAGAATTCTCTTCATGCGACACCTCTGCCAAATTCCGTTATCGGTGTATTGTATGCGCCGAAAACCGCGTATTATGTTAAAAGGTCGGGAATCCCCGACCTTTTTCTTATTTTTCTTCCAATGGCAAGTACACCGCCGGATCGACGTTCACTCCGTCTTTCAAAACTTCGAAATGCAAGTGCGCTCCATCCTTGTATTCTTCGCCGGTCGCCTCGGCAATCGTAGCAATCGTTTCCCCTTTCGTCACTTTGTCACCGACTTTTAAACCGTCCGTCTCCGTCACGAATCGGTATACCGTCTTTAATCCGTTGCCGTGATTCACGACGATTTCCGTCCCGAGCAACAAATCGTCCTTATAAATGCTTTCAATCTCCCCGTCCTCAACGACCGATACTTCCGTACCTGCCGCCGCCGAAAAATCAAGTCCGACGTGCTCGTAATAAGCGTTCAACGTTTGATTATGATAAAAACCGTAATCGTTGACGAGCGACACCGCCTCCACGGGCAACACCATGCCCTCCGGAGTATTGACTACGGGCGCACCGCTATTGTCGGGTTGGCTCGATGAAGCACCCGTCGTCGAACTATGAATCGGCGCACCCGAATTCGCCCCTTGATTTACATCGCCCGTATTGGTCACTGCGATTGCGATGACTACGATAGCGATCAGCGCAAGCGCGCACCCCATAGCGGTACAAAGATAAAAACGCTTTTCTTTGTTCATGGTTTTCCACTTCATCTTGAGTTTTTTCCAGTCGATCTTCCGCTTTTCACGAGCCTTTTTCACTTCTTTTTTCACCGTTTCCGGCTTTTTCACTTCGTTCTTATTAGGTTCATTCATGATTTTCTATCCTCCGAAATCGTTTTGTATGTAAATTTTTCCCACACTTTTCCTTTTTTATACACACCGATTAAAATTTCAAAATCCGTCAAAAATAATCGGACTCCCGACCACCAAACGCGTACCGCAAACCGCCACGTGCAAATTCACGCATCGTCCGTCGATATATACTCCGTCGCTCCAATCACTCGTATGCGCGTAATAGGACGTCACGTCGCAAGCCGTTTCCACGCAAACCAACTCCGCGCGAAAAACGTCGAGAAGCTCCGACACGACGCACCCGGCTTCGTTCCCCTCGATCGTTAGGCGAACGCACTCGCCGCGAACGGAAAAAAGCTCGAAAAGTTTCAACTCGTTCTCACGCAAACCTTGAGAAGAGGCGGAGCACAAGTAAAACGTTCGTTCTCCGTCAAGCGTCGACAAACGACTGACGCGCGGAGTCGCCGCCACCGCGACCGCAACGACCGCGAATATCGCCGCCATTGCGAGACGCAAAAACTCTTTACATTTCCAAATCCAAATTCGCATAAAAAATCCTCTCCGTACCATTGACGGAAAGGATTATTGCCGTTTTTTGAAATTTTATACATTCGAGAACACCGCATATAATATAGACTTCGAAAACGATAGCAGCGTACTTGCTACTATGCGGTATTTTCTTAAAAATCGCTAAGTTTTTCACCGCCGAGTAAATGGATATGCAAATGCCGAACCGTCTGTCCGCCGTTTTCGCCTTGATTGATGATGATACGATAACCGTCCTCCAAGCCGAGCGACTTTTCCAAAGTCGGAATCACCCGAAAACAATGTTTAATCAGTTCAGCGCGCGCTTCGTCTGCCTCGGACAGCAATGCGAAATGCGTTTTCGGAATACACAAATAATGCAATTTCGCTTTCGGTTCGATATCGCGAATCACAATTATCTGCGAATCTTCATACAATCGAGGAGACGGAATCTCCCCTGCCACAATTTTACAAAAAATACAATCTTCCATACTGTTCTCCTTATTATTTAATAAAACAGACCACCATGTATGCGTTGAATCGCAAACGCGGCAACCATGTATTCATTCAATACATTCCGTCAGCAAGCCATCCCTAAAAAGCTGTTTAACTCGGACACGGGTGAGGCGTTTTTTTATTTCCCCTGCAACATACAGTCGAATATAATTTTCCGAATACCCTTCCGTATACCCGTCCGTGCAACATTCGGGAACTATTTCCAGCGTTTTACCGATAAAACGTTCCATATAAAGCGTTTTTTGCTCCGCACCTTTTTGCAACAAGCGTTCCACGCGTTCTTTTTTAACGTCTGCCGGTAGCTCTCGATACTTTTTATAAGCGTTCGTTCCTTCCCTCGGTGAGTACGGGAACGCGTGAATCTGCGCAAAACCGGCTTCTTCCACAATACGTAACGAATCTTCGAAATCCGACTCCGTTTCCGTCGGAAAGCCCACGATAATGTCCGTCGTGATTGCCGCATTTTCAAAATTTTCGTAAATCATTCGACATTTTCCCAAATATTCCGCGCGCGTATAATGCCGATTCATACTTTTTAGCACGCTATCCGAACCGCTCTGCAAGGATAAATGGAACTGTGGAGCAAAATTTTTCACCTGCTTCAACGCATCTAAAAAGCGAGACGTTATAAGGCTCACTTCCAACGATCCCAAGCGAATCCTCGTGTTCGCGTCTTTGACCGCGAGCATCAGCTCCGCCAAATCTCGCCCGTTTTCGTCCATATATTCGGACACGTCGATCCCCGTCAAGACCGTTTCTTGCGCCGTACTTGCGAGAATTTCCGCCGCAGCGTTCTCAAGCAAACGCGACCGACTTCGTCCACGCAGGTAGGGAATCACGCAATAGGAGCAAAAACGATTGCACCCGTCTTGAATCTTGACAAAATTCCGCGTTTTCAAGCATTCCGGCGTCGGCATTTCTTCATAGGAAGGTTCGTCTTGGAGTGCAATTCCTACTCCGTCGCCGTTCAACCCGTTTTGAATAATTTCCAACACCCGATTTTTTCGTTTTGCCCCGGTCACCGCGTACACGGTATGCCCTCTTTGCAAAAAATCTTCAGGACTTTTCTGGGATGCACAACCGCATACGATAATTTTTGCCTGCGGATTACATTTTAACGCTTTGCCGACCATCTGGCGACTCTTACGTTCCGCCTCCGCCGTCACCGCGCAGGTGTTAATCACATACAAATCCGCCGTTTCCATTTCTCGAGAAACGATATATCCCATCTCCTCCAAGCCGCGGATGATCGATCCGCTCTCCACGTCGTTGACCTTGCAACCGAGCGTATACACAACCGCCTTCATCGAAGTTCTCCTAACGAAAACATCACGACCGATGTAAGCGCAACCGCCGCGGTTTCCGCACGTAAAATTCGCTTTCCGAGCGTCACCGAAGCAAAGCCTTTCCGGCTTGCATATTCTTCCTCTTCTCGGGAGAAGCCGCCCTCGCTCCCGATGACGATCGCCGTGCTCCCCTGCAAATTCGCCACGTCGCATTTGCTTTCCGTCGCAAATTCGCAAGCGAACAGCTTATTTTTATACCCGTCCGCCGATTCAAGAGCCTTTTCCAGCGTATCGCAGTATTCCACGTTCGGAGCGACCGAGCGCAAACACTGTTTCGCCGCCTCTTTGGAGACTTTATTCAGCCGCTCCAATTTGTTCGCGTTCATATACGCCGAAGAATATGCAGAAGAAAATACGACGATTTTCTTTACACCGAGTTCCACCGCTTTTTGAACGACGAACTCGTTTTTATCGGCATTTTTCAAATATCCGAACAGCAAACAGACGTCCGTCGCGGCTTCGCGTCCGCCCGACTCTTCCCGAACGACTTGCAACAACATGCGCTTCTTTTCCACTTGCGCCACCACGGCGGTATATTCCTTTCCGCTGTTATCGAGCAGGATCACCTCTGCCCCGACACCGATGCGCAAGACGTTTTTTGCGTGTTCGAATTCCTCGCCCTCGAGCGTCGCCGTCTGTTCAATTTTATCCACAAAAAAGCGTTTCAACGCAGACATGGTACGCTCCTTTTACTTTTTATGCTTTAACACGAGCGCAAGCCACTCGCCCTTTCGACCTTCCGATACCACCTGCATGCCAACCTCCGCATAAGCGGCTTTCACCATCGCCAAACGGCTCTCGATAATGCCGCTCAGTATCAAGATGCCGTCCGATTTCAAATTTTTCGGAATCGACGGCGCAAGTAGCTTCAACACCTCGCCCGTAATGTTCGCCATCACAACGTCACCCTGCACGTCTGTGTTTTCCAACAGGTTGGAATGCGCGACGACCGTCTGCTCCGCAACGCCGTTGAGCTTCGCGTTATGCAACGAGCTTTCCACCGCAATCGGATCGATATCCGTCAAATACGCTTTCTTCGCCCCCAGTTTCACTGCGGAAATTCCCAAAATGCCACTGCCGCAACCCACGTCGATACACACCGAATCCGACGTAATATATTCCTGCATCAATTCTACGCACATGGAAGTCGTTTCATGCTCCCCCGTGCCAAACGCCATATTCGAGTCGAGCAACACGACATGCTCGCCCTCGACGGGCGTATAATCGATCCATTCCGGAACGACGACAATCGCCCCCAAAGAAATGGGGCGAAAATGCTTTTTCCACACGTCGATCCAGTCGTCGCCGTCCACGGTACGCTTGGTGTCCTCCAACGTACCGAACGGAATCGCACCGTCCGAAAGCGTCTTCGCGTTCTCGATATCTCGCAAAATCGCAGGCAACGTCGTTCCTGCAACGTCCTCCGCCACGTAACATTTCACCAATACGTCGGAATTTTTTTCCGTCGTTAAATCGTCGTCCATGTAGTCCCAAAACGTGGACTCCTTTGCCGTTTGCAAAGCTATGATATCCGCTCTATCGCAAATCGTCACCCCGTAGTCGGTATAATTCCACATAATGTCGGAAATTATCTCGCTCGCTTCCGTCGTCGTATGTATCGTCAATTCGATATATTTCACTGTTCACCTCTCAACCTTAGGACCGATGCCTAACGTTTTCGTAAAATCATTCCCGTTATTGCTATTATAACACGCCCGTAAAAAAAAGTCAACGATTTGCTGCAAAATGCGCTTAAAAGCCTATACGCAAATGCATATAGACTTTTATTGATATAAAATCTTAATTGTTAACAATATTCAATATTATTTATGTTTATAAAGAGGACCATAAGTCCAGCACGCTCTGTAATCCTGTCCTTCCTTATCCATGCCGAACGCATTCCAAGCCGCCGGGCGATAAATATCTTCTTCGGGAACGTTATGCATACAAACGGGAATACGGAGCATCGAACACATCGTAATTAAATCCGCGCCGATATGCCCATAGGAAATCGCACCGTGGTTTGCGCCCCAATTCTGCATGACCTCGTACGCCGTCTTGAAAGGACTCCCCTCTTTTCCGTCGCAACGCGGAGCAAACCACGTACAAGGCCACGTAGGATTCGTTCTTTCCATCAACGTATCGGAAACCTCGTCGGGGAGCTTCACCGTCCACCCCTCTGCAATCTGGAGCACGGGTCCCAACCCCTTTACAAGGTTCAGACGAATCATCGTACAAGGCATTTCCGCCCTCGTCGTGTAATGGCTGGAGAATCCGCCACCGCGGAAATTATCGAAGCCGGCTTCGCACCAAACGGTAGCGTCCGTCATCTTCTTGATGTCCTCGTCGGTGACTTCCCACCACTTCTTCATGACGGCGTTCCCGTTCTCGTCCTTGCACTCGCCACAGGCGTCCAAACACGCCGCACCGGAGTTCAAAAGATGAATGATCCCGTTCGCCTCTTTTGCTTTCCCTTCGAGCTTGTACCCCGTCACGCGCTCCGTCGCTTCGCCCGACCAGTATGTACGCACGTCCGCAAAAATTTGCGCCCTATGCGTGAGCAAACGCATAAACAACATGCCCAAACCGTTCAAAACGTCGTTCTCGGTCGCGAGCGTATACGGCTCGCGTGCGCCTTGATAATCGAACGTAGAGCTCAAAAACGCCTCGGGATAGTCGCAATTCGGCCAATGATCCGTCCATTGCCGCTGTCCTTGGAAACCGCCTGCAATGGCGTTATGCCCGACCTTTTCTTCCTCGAACCCGTCCGGCAAATTCGGGTTGCCTGCCATCAAATCCTTGATGATACAGTACATTTTCACCGTGAATTCCCACTGTTTCTCTTTTTCTTCGTCCGTGAATTTGATTCGACGCTTTTCGCCTAAGAACTCCACGGATTCCGGGTTGTCGTCTCTGCCCATCTTGCAATGCGTCTTCGTCCACGCCAACGCCTTTTGATATTCTTCCTCGTTGTAAATTCCCTCTTCCATACGACGGAGTATCTCCACCTCGTCGACGGATTCCACGCGCATGCCGAGATAGGATTCCATGAAATCCTGATCGATAATCGAGCCTGCAATCCCCATACATTGGGAACCGATCTGCAAATACGATTTACCGCGCATCGTAGCCACGGCGACCGCCGCACGCCCGAACCGCAACAATTTTTCCTTGACGTCATCGGGAATCGTCGTCACCATGTCACGGTCCTGCACCTCATGCCCGTAAATGCCGAATGCAGGCAACCCTTTCTGCGCATGCCCTGCCAAAACAGCGGCTAAATACACCGCGCCGGGACGTTCAGTGCCGTTAAATCCCCAAACCGCCTTGATCGTAGTCGGATCCATATCCATCGTTTCACTACCGTAGCACCAGCACGGCGTCACGGACAACGTGATGTCAACGCCCTCGCGCTTGAATTTCTCCGCGCACGCCGCCGCTTCGGGTACACGCCCGATGGACGAATCCGCCATCACCACGCGCACGTGCTCGCCGTTGGAATAGAAAAGATTCTCTTCAAACAGCTTTTTTGCGGCGTTCGCCATAGCCATCACTTGCCCCTCGAGGCTCTCGCGGAGCTGCATAGATCCTCGTCTGCCGTCCACGATAGGACGAATACCGATTACGGGATACCCCCCGATATATCTGGATTTTGCCATTATTCTTCCTCCTTATAGTTGAAGATAAATTGAATTTTTTATGGGAGCTTCGCCCGTTCGCGGAACGAACTCTCAACGCATATATTGTAGCAAATCTACGCGGAATTGTCAAGGGGGTACGGCAAATTTTTCAGAAGAAATTCCAAAAAATGACCGCGGCGAGGGCAGAACCCTCGCCGCGGCTTTATTGACCCTATTTCATAAATTTTAAGTCACGATGCAACGATACTTCCAACCGTTACCATTCAGCTCTCCCTTTGGGCGAGCAGTCTGTGAACCGACTGAGAGGGCATACAACCAATAGCACGATCACAACCTTGCACTTCCCGTGCTTCCACGGAAAGATAGAAAGTCACGATGCAACGAAACGTTGCCGAAACGCTACCTTATAACGTAATCTCTCCGTCCGTGCAAACGACTTTACATGTGATAGTAATGGTAGTAGAGACGGAATACCAACCCGAAGTTTTACTGATTGCATTCCATTGTGCAACCGTGCCGTTAAAGTGAATCGTTTCCAAGCTATTACTGTTTGCAAAGGCACGCTCACTGATACTCGTTACACTTTCGGGAATGGTAATGCTTGTAAGATTGACACACTCATTGAATGCATCCACACCGATACTTGTCGTACCATTGGATATGGTTACTTCGGCAAGGTTATTACATCTATAGAAAGCCATTTCACCAATACTTCCCACACTGCTCGGTATCGTTACCTTTGTCAATCCGGAATTAGCGAATGCAAGCTTACCGATACCCGTTATGCCGTCTTCGATAATCACTTCGGTAAGCGCGCTACAATCTTCAAACGCTTGGACACTGATCGTTTGTATGCTTGCAGGAATATACAAGCTTGTCAGCGAACTACATCCCTGGAAAGCCTTCTCGCCGATATAAGTCAAGTTTGTTAAGTCGATACTCTTCAACGACGTACAACCATAAAACGCATAATATTCAATAACCGTCAGATTCTTAGGGAATGTTATGCTCTCCAACTGAGTGCACTTATAAAATACAGAATTTGTAATACGCGTGATACCGCAGTTCTCGTCAAACGTTACGTTTTTCAGCGTAGATTTACAATTCGCAAATGCGGAAGGATCGATTTTTTTCATGTCTTTATGGATTTTAACTTCCGTTGCGCCCTCTACGGTTTTCATTAAATTCATATAAGGATTCGCCGCTGTACCGAGATAAAGTCCGCCCTCGTATTCGTTATACTGAATAGGACAGTTCTCAAATGCCGAAGTTCCGATACTTGTCAAGCTTTCAGGAATATATAAGATCTTAAGCGACGTGCAATTTTTGAATGCATTATTCCCGATAGCGGTCACGCCGTCCGGAATGGTAATGCTTTCGAGCGAAGAACACGAATTGAATGCGGATGCAGAAATAGAAGTTATACTCTTGGGTAAATTGATATCCTTAAGTTTGCTACAGTTGTAGAATGCCCCGGTACCGATGTACGTAATGTTATCGGATAAAGTCGCGCTTTCGAGTGCGTCACAGTATTGGAATGCCCATTCTTCGATCCTCGTCGCCCCCTCGCCGTTCTCAATCGTTACGTTTTTTAACCCCGAACATTTCCAGAAAGCGTATGAACCGATGCTTGTTACACTACCGGGGATTGTTATGTCGGTAAAAGCTTTACAGTTGCAGAATGCGTATGTCCCGATACTTGTTAATCCCTCTGACAAGGTGATATTTGCAAGCGTCTTACATGCGCTAAAGGCACGTGCACCAATGGTCGTAAGCGTACCGAGAATCGTTACGCTTGTAAGGCTATTACACCCCGAAAACGCATAAGAACCGATACTTGTTACACTGTCGGGAATTTTCACGCTTGTAAGAGTGGTACAGTCTTCGAATGCCTTACTGCCAATACTTGTTACAGATTTACCGTTATAGGTCGACGGGATAAAAATCTCCGTATCCGTGCAAGTACCGCGTGCTACTTCGTACGTATCGTCATCGCGCAATGTATAGGCTAAACCTGTAGAAGTCTCTTCTAAGGAATTATCCACAGTTTTCTCATTGGGGACAGTCAAGGTAATTGTGCCGTCCTCGTTTTTCGTGAGGAAATCGGTAGAAGCGGCTAATTCATACCCGACGTCGGGAATCACTTTGACGGTCGATCCTTTTTGGAACAAACCGTAGCTAAACCCGTCCTCGAATGTCGCGTTTGCTACGCGGACGTATGTAAAACCGTCCACCGAAGCCGGTGCGTCCGCCTTATGATCGAACGCCTTCTGCGCCGCTCCGCCGTAAGCAAGCATTGCGTTCAGCAAGTCTTTCAAGCTCTCGTCTTCCGTTTCTTTTGCTTCCGTCATGCCTAACTTGTTATACGCATATTCCAAAATGCTGTATTTTTTTACGTTACTATAATAGTATATACCATCGCGTTCGACGTATGCCCTTGCATACACGACGTCCGTCATATGCTTCGCCGCGAGTTCGGTATACGCAAACGTGGGATATGTATTCCCGTTGTATGTGAGCTCAACCGTAGACTTTACTGCGGCTTTTGCATTTTCATTGTCGAAATTCTCGGAGTCGTAGTCCTCCTGCGGAGCGTTCCAAACGATCACACCGGTTTTGTCACCGTCCGCGAGTTCTTGGAAATCAACCGCATAGCGGATATAAATATTGTCCTGCAAGGACAACGTCTGCGCGAAAATTTCGCACGAGGGCGTTTTATTCTCCGCGCTCGCCTGCGTCGGGTTAGAGCATACGAAAATCCCTGCCGCCAAACACGTCGCAAAGGAAAATGTAGTGATTTGCAATAAGGTTTTCTTTTTCATAGTTGTATCTCCTTCTTTAATACCAATTTGTTTGTGATCTGCCGCCGCTCTGGAACGATCTGCCGTTTTTGCTATAATCCCATTCCAAGTCATTATCGCCGTCGTTCAACGACGTACGGACGATGTCTTCGTCGGGGAAAGTGTTAACCTCTATTCGAGGCGGTTGATAGGGGTTCTTTTTGGTCATAAAATTCTCCAAATATTTTTTCTCTATTAAATGTTTTTGTTTGCTATGAAGATAGCAAACACCCCCATGGGGGTAAAAAATTCATTTCTTGCTTTATACATACTTTTTCAAAGAATTTACTCGGCGACTTGCGGTTCCGTCCGCTGTTGTAACCGAGCGTTCGACCTTAAATCTCTAATAGATGTATAATGCATTCTACGACTTTCATATCTTTATGATAGCATATTATATCCTCATTAGTCAAGCATTTGTAATAAAAAAAAACAAATTTTGGTAATAATATTCTACGCGCCTGCCGTCACTCCGATTTTATGTGAAAAAACGCAAATAGTGACGAATTTCAACGGAATGCCTGATTTTCGTCACTTTTTTTTGACAAAACACACAAACTCTGCCCTAAAATGACAAAAAAAATTATCCCCTCGCAGGCATAATTTCCCCAAAACTGTTCCATTTTCCACCACTTGTCCACCGTTCGTCTGTCGATCCGTTCCACAGAAAAAGTATTAAAGTAAAAGAAAAGAGAGAGGATTTTATCTTCTCTCTTTTCCCATTCGTATTTTGCTCAAGCTATCAATACGAATCTACTTTACTAAGGAGCTTATTTAAGTTCGGCAACAGCGCCGCCTTCTTTAAGCTTAGCAACCAATGCTTCAGCATCGGCTTTGGGCATGTTTTCTTTAATCGTACCCATATCTTCAACTGCTTTCTTAGCGTCAGCAAGACCAAGACCGGTAGCTTCACGAACGATCTTAATGATAGCGATCTTGTTAG
>CAYZOF010000053.1:0-13172 GCA_964479935.1 uncultured Clostridia bacterium
AGAAAAAGCGTATAAGCTGTTTTTTTTCAACTTACACACTTTATTTTACACTCTCTTACCGCCATTTTTTTTGCTTATAATCCCAACTCTTTATCAAAATATTTCAATGTCGTAAATTGGTATCTTCGAGCCACATATTCGTTCCCGCCATTTTTACGATAATTTATGTAACCTTCCAAGTATTGTCTGAACTTTTTAATAACAAAGTAAAATTTGTTCATAAGTTCTACATATTCTTTATTATCAATCGTCGTTGGTTCTCCTATATACTTTTGGTCGTTTACGACTACTGCCTTTGAGAAGTCTATCCCCGTAGATGAATCGGTGTCACGACCCGTATTTTTGAATTTATAGCAAAAATTATGTCGGATGTTCGTCCGTAAAGGCAATGCGAATCTATTTCCGTCTATTTCAACCACCATTACAACGTATGGTCTTGATGGCTTAAATTCAATCTCTGGATATTTAACGGAATTGTAATCCGTATAAAAATCCATTGATAATTTATTTAACGTAAAAACCGATTGCATACCGCCCTCTTTTGTGAATAGTAATGCCCTTGCTTTCGCAAGGGCAAAATCATCAAACGGGATTTCTTTTTCAGGTGTTACCCTCACACCATATCTTCATTCGGAATTTCTTTATAAGGTGCTATCCTCGCACCTATCATCGTACTTATATTATATACTATGATTACAAATTTGTCAATAGGAAACTGTCACTTTTTTTGAAATTTTTTTTAACCCACTATTATTATATTCTTTTCCACACTTTTATTATACACTAAAACCGATGATTTTAATCATTTTCCGATACAATACAACCAATAATAGCCTGAGAACTTATAAGCATTAAAATTATATCGCATACGAAGAAACAAAAACACAGTATCTCAATTAAAATTTTTCAATTATTCATATAATATCTATTGACAAGGTAGGCAAATTATGCTACAATATGACTACCATATAAAACGCAAGGGGGTACACACTATGAGTGGTACTATTTCAATAAGACCGTCAAAGGACATTAGGACGAATTATGCTCAAATTTCCGAGCTGACGAGAAAGAATCCCGTCGCTATTACTGTCAACGGTAAAGAAGATACGGTTCTGATAAGTCACGAAGATTATATGGAACAGAAAAGTTATATATCTGACTTGGAAGCAAGACTGGCTGTTTATGCCCATCTCGCACAATCGGCAGATGATATAAAACTCGGTAGAGTTCAAGACTCGGCTGATGCTTTTGATGATATTAGAAAGGAATTGACGAGCGTAAAATTATGAGTTATACCGTAAAAATTACCGATACAGCAAAAAACGACCTTCGGGACATCGCCTTTTATATTGCGGACTCGGCAAAAAACGTCGATATTGCTTTATGTTTTGTAAATGAATTGCAAGAAAGATGTAATCAGCTTGTCGAATTCCCCAATTCTGGGGCATTCCCAAAAGATTATATTTTAAGAAGCTCAGGGTATAGATTTTTAACACATAAAGATTATTTAATTTGCTATACCATCGATGAAGAAACAAAAAATGTTTACGTAAATGCTTTTTTCAATGCAAAAAAAGATTATTTACGGGTACTTAATAAACTCGTTTAATGAAAAACTAACCATAAAGGGAGGCAAAAGCCTCCCTTTTTCTCTGCTACGCACCAGCAAAATAGAAAGACCAAAAACAGCCCTATTTCAAAATATTCAAAATTCAATAAAATGTACGATTGAGTGTAAGGCGTGTGCTTGTCTTGATACAAGTGGCGCCGCTGCGCGACGCCACGACAAGCACACGCCTTACCAAGCAAAACAGCGCAAATAAGAAACGAAAGCAAAGACGAGGCGGAGAAAATCGCTGAGCCGCTTAGATTTTCTCCGCCTCGTTCGTCTTGCTTGAAGGTTTCGTTATGGTAGCTTATTTGAAACCTTGTCTTGCTAATTGGAAGTACGGAGTAGCTTCTTCGTCGCATCGCTCATCTCGCCTATTAGTTCACCCTCATCCCAACAAATAAAGTTATCAAATAACACTAATTTTGTATCTTCTACACCCGTCTTTGTTATTACATCTTCTTCATTTATATCCGATATTATATACATAGGTAAACCACGAGAGTAAACTAACTTTTCCCCCGTTTTTTCTATGTATTTCAAAATATATTTAATCGCTTCTGCGTATGCGATTGGATGTCTGTCTATATCTTCAAAATCATTCCTTCCGAAGTATGTTTCAAAATAACTGTTTTGCTTTGTTACCTGCATTTTGTGCGTAGTCGTATTATAGTCTTTCTTATCTTTCAATTCTCCCGGAAGTGTTCCTTCTGGGATATATAACAAGCCATGAAAATGCAACCTATTTGTTTTTGGCGCTCGCTCCCATACCCCCATATATTTCCACCCGTATCGTGTTCTGAAATTTTGCAAACACTTTAAGAGCTTCTTCTTGAAGCTCTGTTCCGTATGCTTTGCGTTATCGTATGTAAACGTAACAAAATAATTAAACATATTCATATTGGCTTTTCGTGTAAAACGTATCCTTCGGGTTATAGATGCCCGTATCTTATTTTGCAATTTACTCTCGACATAACTTTCCGTTTCTTTCTCGCTATAAAATAATCGTACTAAATTTTTTACTATATATCGCTTTTGCTTGCCCTTCGGCATATCTTTACTTTCTTGAAATAATCTTTCAAACTCACTCGCACGTGTAACCTTTTTCTTCACAACCTTACGTTCTTTATTCTTTTCAGACTTATTCACGGTATTTTCATCAATCGGAGCTACCATGTCCTCGTTGACATTCTCCACATCGGGCATCAAGGCTACGTTTTCCACAGCCTTTTGCCCGTCGTTTTGTTCAACAATCACTTCATCCTCCACCTCAAATTCCTGCTCTATTGGCTTTGGACGTTTCTTCGTCGGATTTGTAGTTTTGGGTATTCCTATATAGTGACTGCCATCGTGATACACTTTTGTTTCTGGATACCACATCAAGCCGCCTCCCTTTGAAAATTTCTCGCAAACATATCATCAAACAACAAACGATTCCTTGCAAGATTATAATAATCTTCGTCCAGCTCACACCCTACAAATCTTCGACCTAAACTTTGTGCTACCGTTAGATGAGAACCACTACCCATACACGGGTCAAAGACTAAATCGTTCTCATCGGTATTATCCAAAATCAGATCTGCAAGCAACCTATGATTTTTCTCCGTAGGATGCAATTTGCTACTACCGTTTGCATAGCGGAAAACCGTGTTTTTGCATTGTGCATTGAAACATCTCCCGCCACGTTTCTTGAACCATACTCCCATTTCAACACCGCTTAAATATACGTATGCGCCGTTCATTGGACTGGGATTGCTTTTCTCCCAAATTATCGAGCGTACTGTTCCATTTTTATCAGCAAAAAATTTATATATCTCGCTGAATTGTTCTTTTCCGCAAAATACGCAAATGCTATTTGCGGTAATCCGATGAATCTCACTCAAAAATTCCTGCAAATCAAATGTCATTTCATCGGCTTTTCCTTTATCCAAAATTCGTAAACCGTTGCTTGGACGATTTACAGCATCGTATGGTATATCTGTCAACGTAAAATCAACGCAGTTATTCGGTAATTTACGCATCAGCTCCATACAATCGCCGTGATATACTTTATTATCTAAAATCATACTGCCTCCTTATATTCCGTATAATCCGTTAATGAAATAGCTGTTTTGGGATTTCAGCTCATCCACGCTTGCCCGAACTGTTCTATATTCGAGATAATCTCTCAATCCGACGTTTGATTTCAACGCCATATCATTGAAATAATCCGAGAAACAATCCGTTGTAAAGCGTTCACGGTAAATCTTATAATTAGACAGGAAATACCGCTTATTCTCCGGCTTTCCGTCTTGCGTTCCACGTTCTTTTTCTATACTCAATGCCGAATAACCATACCGATTATATATTCTTTCGTTATGTACCCAAATTTTGCTTACAACCGTTTTGAGGATATGTACCAATAGCGTATTATCCCCACGTTTATAACGGAAATCATAATATAAGCTCAAAAAGCGGCTAAATGTCCAATCATAAATCATTTCTTCAATCGTGTAAAATGGCATTGCAAGTTTCTGTTCTCCACTCTTTACAATCGTTAAAATATCACACAAGTCACGAGCGTCTGCGCCCCAGCTTTCAGGTCTTTGCTCGTCCGTAAAAACTTTAATAAATGGATAGTTATCCACCGTCGCACTATGACGACACATCTTCAACCAGCTATTGAATAGATCGTTCTTTTGAT
Organism: uncultured Clostridia bacterium; assembly: GCA_964479935.1. Classification (GTDB taxonomy): domain Bacteria; phylum Bacillota; class Clostridia; order Christensenellales; family Borkfalkiaceae; genus Scatosoma. The sequence continues at coordinate 4,293 of CAYZOF010000053.1, forward strand.
TTGTTTCATCCGAGTTTTTCTTCAATTCCTTTAACTCTAAATTATTCGCCCGTTCCTTACCTACTTCCGTTATTACAACTACACCAAACTCAAAACTACCCGCTTGCGGATTATTTTCGATTACCTTTTTACCCAACCTTAACACGTCAAAGTCAAGAATATGTGCAAATCTTGAATCCACGTGTTCTTTCGGGAAAAAATCCAAATCCCATAAAGGGAAATTGCCCTGATCATACATAATAAAATCTGCTCTTATCGAATAATTTGCAATCAATAAACTACTTTCGATTACATAAATAAAATATAATTTTGCATACGTTTCCAATACTTCAAATAAATACTGCCGCTTTAAGCTATCATCATACCATAACCCATATCGGCATACATCATACCCATATAACTGCCAATCTGCATTCCAATGCTTTTCATATCTTTCTTGCTTTTGAGCCACCCATGTATGTATCGAAGCAAGATTATATATTCGTCCATGCTCCATACAAGCTCTTATTTCCATTTCAAATTTTATCCACGGGAAAAACGGAAACTTCATATCCTGTTTTTGCAAACGTTGGAATGCTTCTTGACGAAACATTACCGTTTGAGAAAGAGCCATATCCGTTGTCGCCGTAGTCTTTTTCTTGCCCATGCTGCCGCACGTCATAGATACTATCGGCAATTCTTTGATAAATCCACAATTTTTTGCCTCAAAAAATCGCAACTTCCGCAACGCAATTTTCTCGCGGATTTTTGTAAAAATAATCCAAGCAACCGTACCTGTAATTATCCACGGGAAGAAACGTAAAACTAACAAAACGTCCTTCACTAAATTTACTATTTGTGGATAAATTGACCCAAAATCAAAGCTAACGGCTTTGGCTCTTCGACAGAACTATTATTTTCCACCTGTTCCGTTAAATGATTAGCAAGTGCAACTGTTCCACCCACCGCCCCCACACAAAGTAAGAGCGATAGGATGATATACAAAATTTTTTTCATTGATTGACCTCCTTTCTTACAGGTATTGCACGTTACTGGAACAAGTCACAGAAATTGTATGCGCTTCACCTGCAATATACAAAGTAACGGTTGCCGAGCCATATCCACGTGCATACAAAACGCCATATTCGCTGACCGTCACAACACTTTCATTGGACGACACAAATCGAACAGGAACATCAAGCCCAACAGGTTCAAACCCGCCTGTAATCGTATGAGTTCCATTTAAGCCCATTGTTACACTCGTACCGCTGGTAATCGTAACTTCGGGCATATCGCCGTTATTCGTGTACGCGGACACCCCGTTAGCCTGATCGACCGCCATATCGATATACGTAAGAAGTTTTGCGTGTTGAGCTTCTGGAATAGTCGTTTCACCAATCGCATTTGCATTTAACGCTGCACCTGCTACGTATGCAACCGAACGTGCATTCGTCCGATAAGTTTGTCCTTCGGGCATGGCACTATATTGATATACAGGGGTATCTCCCGAATTATCGATAAGTACGCCGATTGCTACGAATTTACGGTTGATATTGCTGTACTGTACGTTTGCAAGCGTAAATCTCATATAGGACGTATAATCGTTATACGTACCATAATCGTCATAAACGCTCATAATTACCGTCTTACCCGCATCCGCAAATGCATTTACCCAATCGAGATAGGTTGTATTATTGGGATTAACTTCATCGAAATAGTCAAGCGGCGCAAACAACATTGCAAAAGACTTATTATCATTTGCCGCAACTTCTTCGATTAACGTATTATCCACAAGACAGGTGAATCGAATTGCGGGATCAAGACTTTCATCGCTACCCATATACACAGATGCTCCTGCCATCATTTCCATACCTTCTGCAATTAAAGATACTTCGTCGGCAGGTGGTGTTAATTCCGTGTCCGTTCCCGTCGTATCATCGGTACTGGTAGGCGGATCGCCAAAATCAACGGCATTTCCATCACCTTCATTTACGGTTGCATCCCCACCTTGTGTTGTGGGAGTCTTATCCCCCTCAAAATTTTTGTACAGGATAAAAGCACCGCCGCCAATACCAATACATAAAACAATACAAAGTAAAAAGTATAAAATTTTCTTCATTTCTTTATCTCCTTTTCTTAATTTATTTCGCTTTCAACCAACTTGTAAAGTACAACGGTTTCCTGCGTTGACGCATAGCAAGAAAAGAGCTGACTCGCCGAATTATACATCAGTACATTTCTCGTACTCTCACCCTGCGCCGTGATTGTCGCTACACAACTTGAATCGATGGAAATTGCCCAAGACGAATTTTCATCAATCGCCGAATGTGTTTTTAATTGATTACTTGCCGAACTCGGTGCATATAAATACCCCGTTCCTACATTAAAAGCGAAAGTATTCTCTACAACACCGTTTTCAAGCGTAATGATTTGTACATCGCTACCAAAAGTAATCGAATGTCCATCTTTTACAATGCTTGCTGCCGAACGATTGCTTGTATTTTGAGTCGTCCCCAAAGCAAACTCATCTGCTTGAACCCCAATTACAATTTGATCGCCCACACTTAAATCGGAAGCATCAGTACAAAGCATCCAAACGCTAACTGTTTCAGGTGTTTCAACATTTCCTTCACCCAAAGAAGTATCTCCTTCAAATACATTATCTTCGGATTGTTCTACCGATGTTTTCTTGTCAATATGCTTTGCAAGGACAAATGAACCGCCGACTACCCCAATACTGAGCAGAACACACAATATAATAGTCACTATCTTTTTCATAGCCACCCTCCTTATTTGCGTCTGCCGTATTGTTTAGTGTACTTATCCGAACGTTGACGATTATGCGCACCTTTTTTATAGCCGTAAGCCGCCGCTGTTCTTGCTCCAAAACGATTGGGAATATCATACGAATCATCCCAACCACGTGCATAGCCAATATCGTAAGCAGTACGAATATCCGAGCCATATTTTTTAGCCGAAGTTTTCACTTTATCGCCCTGCTTTTTAACATAAGCCTTTGCTTTATTACCCGTTTCTTTAACGGACTCCTTAACCGTCTTTTTTTGTTTTACTGCTTCCATAAAATAATCCTCCTGTATTTATTATAAAAAGGCTGCAATTTTACCATCACAGCCTTCGTTTGGAGTGCGCCGACAGTTATCCGCCAAACGCACTAACCGCATACCTGCCTCTATCCTTTATCTAAGGAGCATATTCAACATGGACTTATCGGAATCGCGGAAAGGTTTAACTTTACATTCGTAAACCACACCATCCTCGTCCACCGAGCGAACGCCGTAGGTATTGCCTTTCATCACACGTCCGGAATCGTCCTTAATTTCGTAAGGCGTAAGCGTAAGCTCTGCCGCCATTTGGTCGCCGAATACGATGTCCAGTACCGTGTAGCCACCTTTATCGGGCGGTACAATCATGATTCTGACTTCTTTCCCACGAACAATGCCTTTAATGAAGTACGAAAAGTAGGTATTACCATTCTTTTCATAGGTATCTCTTTCAACAAAAATTTTCTTATCCATAATAATTTAATCTCCTTATACTTTAATTTTGAATTTCGTTATGCGGCGTTCTTTTTCTGTCTGGAAATTGCCGCTGCTTCCGCTTTACTCTTACCTTCGCTGCGAGCTTTCTTGTACTTATACAAACCTGCGTGGTCGTTTTGGCACATCAAATACCCCGAACGAAGACCTTTTTGATATTCATCCAACTCCTGACCCTGTTTAGGGCCTCTCATGTGGACCTTTTCCTTACGTTCATCGGCATAACCCTTTGCACGTTTGGAAGGAACAAACCAACGTCTTTGATTATATCTGTTCGTATTGGACGTGGTTTCAGCGGGAGTTTCTACCGTTGCCTCATTTTTCTTTGCCATTATAATTTCTCCTTTTGATTTGATTTTGCTTTACCCGTTACGCCGTTAGTACAGCGTTGCTTACTATCTTCGACTTTTGTTCGCCTACTTTTCAGCTATTAAATTGTGTTGTATCTATAATTGAACGCTTTCTAAATTGAAACAACCCGTTTCGTGCGATGTTGTGTAGGCGGCCACCTTTCTCTTGCAAGACACGAACCTATCGTTCTCCTTTATAATTGAAGCGTTAATTATACTTCTTTAACTGGCTTTTCAGCCTTTGACTTGATTTCCCCAACAATCCCAGCCTTCTGCTTCTTCTCTTGCAAAAAGTTCGATTCTGGGAAGATCTCCAAACAGTTCTACAATCCGCTTTCTGACTTCATCGGGTTTTTTGCTGTGTTCTTCAATAGGTGTCAAAACAACCTGTCGTACAGCTCGACTTTTTCTTTCCAGCGTCTTGCCCCGTGTAGCAATAAGACAAATTTCATTATTTGCTCTCGTGTAATAACCCATCCCTACAAAATCTGTCTTTGATTTCTTGTTTAACTTTATCCAAGAAAATGCACAAGTTTTATAACAAAACCCCCATTTCTTGATAAGCTCTAACCCTTGTTCAAGACAAGGATATGTTACCCATAGAAATAAAACAGCACTTTCAGAAGCAATTTCTTTTATAGGCAAATTCTCTATTTCTTCTTTCGTCATGGTAGGATAATGACTTTCAGCCGTTCTACCATTTTCTTTCTTATTCCATACACGATACGCCCACGGGGGATCAGCATAGATAATGCTATATTGATTTTTTACTTCTGACAAAATATCAACTATCATATCCTTTTACTTTCCCTTAAAATTGCTTTCCTACTTCCAGTTAATCGATATAAAATCTGGTGTACATCGTCGTTGGAACTCGTCTGCCGTCAATCAGCGTTCTATCTTCAAACATACTTTCATAATCGGCATCACGTTTCGTAGTTCTCTTGAAATAAATATCTTCGCTAATGCTTTGACTCTGATTTATATCAGAAATACTCACGCCATGCGTTTGAGCAACGATATAATATTTTGTTCGATACACGTTCATCGAACTTCCAATCGTTTCAAGAAAACTCATATTGAGCTTCGTTTTACCCATACTTACCTCCTTATTCTTTTATTTTTTCTTGAAAGAAAGCTATCAACTTTCTATTCAATTTTTGCACGTAATCCATCGTGTATTGCATATCGTGGCTTAAAGATTCTTGCGTATGGCAACGAATATACAATCCGATATAAATATCGTACAACTTGATGTGCGCGCTCTTTATAGCCTCGTTATACTTCTTCATCTTTTCTACAATATCCGAATTGATTCCATCTGCAATAAACTTGTCAAACAACTCTTTCCTACTGTTGTAATATTTGATTTCTCTTAAATCAGCTCGTACCTGCCCTTCACTTAACATAAAATCATCTCCTTTTCTTTATTTCTTCTGGTGCTGAAAACTCGTTTAGAATCGACTGCATTATTGCACGTTCCTCACCTGTAAGCTCGCCCAATTTCTTTCTTAATAATTCTTCCTGTTTTTCTTTCAAATATTTTCTTCCAATTCTATAACCTTTGGCTATATACACGCCACCACCCTTGCCTTGTACGGTATATATGGGGTAGGACAAACTCAATGTTTCGATGTCGTATTTCATTGTCCGAATACTGACTTCAAACTCAAATGCCAAATTATTTATCGTATCTTCTCTGCGTTCACAAAGAACTTCAAGAACTGCTCTACGACGGTCATTCGCATTCATTTGTCCACCTCCTTTCCGCTGATTACGGGTGTATTCTAACTGTTAAAGGTGCAAGATTTTTGCACGTTATAAAAAGTTTTTTTATTTTTTCAAAACTTTTTTTGACTTAATTTTTTCGCTCGAACTCACTCGTTCGTTGATTGTAGGCGTATTCTAACCGCCAAAGGTGCAAGTTTTTTGCACGTTACAAAAAGAATTTTTTATTTTTTCAAAACTTTTTTGGAAAACAAAAAGACCGCCGACAAACGGTTAAACTCCTAAATCGGAATCTTCCGTTCATTGGCGGCCTCTCATATACTGTTTTTGGATAAACCACACGGCGCATTATATATGCTGGGTTTACTCGGCTTTACACTATCCCTATTTCAGATCGACCAACCAGCTACATTTTGCTTCCATATTTAATTGTTAAATTTCATTATTGACTACTTGACCTTTCGGCGCATAAATATCAAGCTGAACGTGTCTGCGACTTTTTATAATTGAAACCGTCACAGTACCACATTGACGGCATTGTACTTTTGTCCGACCTTGTTCATCTTGCCAACCCACCATTTCCGCCTTACAATTATGGCACAAAACGATTACTGTGTGTTCTTGCATAGCCACCCTCCTTGTATGAATAAAATCTTGTCCATCTCAACGGCGCAGGAAGACCGTATCAATAGACTACTCATTAAATCTTTTGTATTCAATACTCGACTACGGGGCTTTGTCAAGTTTTATCGTTGAATAACTCTCACGTGCATTATGTCGTCATATCCTGCTTGACGTCCATCGAAAATCCAATGCCCTAACACGGTTCTTCGATAAGTAATCACGCTGCTACAATGCGGACAAACCAACTCTTTTTTTATAATGTTCGCATCTACTTTTATTGCTTCACCACAAAAAATGCAAAACTTTTTCTTCTCCATACCAACACCTTTTCTGAACTTTTTGGCTCAATTCCCATCGATTTTTTAATAAAAATATAAACATTTGTTCGCTTTATGGCTCTATTATACTTAAAAAATAGGGTGATGTCAAGTATAAGGTGTTTCAATTTTTTCTCATTCTAAGATTTTTCTAAAATTTTTTTGGATAACAATATTTTATCATAAGGCATCTATAAATTGTGTACGCATCTGTTACGAATCGTACACGCATTTGCGTAAATTTTTCTCGAAAAAACAAAAAAATGCCGAACGAATCTTTGAAATTATGCCGAATGAAAATCCAAAATCTTGCCGAATAGAATAAACCAAATAGAAAATTGTCATTCGCTTCCTTATAAAAACTGGTTACGCATACAAAATATGCGAAACCACTTTCCATCAAAAACAACTCTCACACTCTTTTCTTTAATAATCAATTTCAGCGACAAACAACATACTAACGGCGATTGATTTTATCGTAAAATATCATTTATTATACATCCATATAATATTTTTAGACAATTTTCAAATAATCTTAAACAAAATACTTGTTTATTTTTAATTTATGGTGTATAATATAAATAAGGAGATGTACGCTATGAAATTACTTTATGTTAAAGCCACAGGCTTCAAAAATCTAAAAGATGATTGCATACTTGACTTTACTGCTAAATCTAAAAAGACAACCGAAGATAAGGAATACGAACTTCAAGAGATTGCCGATGGATTGTTTGTTTACAATACCGTTGCATTTATCGGTAAAAACGCATCAGGTAAAACTACTTTCCTTGACTTGCTTAATTGCTCTTATTCTATTCTCGGAGATTTCTCGCTTGAAGATAAAGATTATACGTATGACGGTATTCATCTTACGTTGTTCTTCTATCACGACGGAAAAATCTATAAGTATTGCACAGACATTTCTTCCGCACAAACATTGAACAATAAGGCCACTTTCCTTAATCAAGAATTGTTTGAAAAGACTTACTATAAATCCAAAGCAAAAACAATTTTCTCTGACAACGACTTTGTTCCTGTTAGAAACATTAGTATTCTTCCCGAAGATACTTCTATTGTGTTCTTCGTCTTAAAGAAGAAAGAAACAAGAGCCGTATATTTCAATTCTGATGGCGAAGGCGTTGACACCTATCGTCTGATGTTCAATGCGTTAAAGAGATATAAGTTATCTGATTCCATTCTTTCTAAAATTCTTCATTTGTTTGACGATAGTATTCTCGGTTTGTCTATGCTCGATGAACATAACTATGAGCTTACCTTATCTAACGAGAAGAAAAATATATCGGATAAAGAACTCTTGCATTTCTTATCAAGCGGTACTACAAAAGGTCTTTTACTTTACGTTACTGTTGTCGCTTCTTTGAAATACGGTTTCGATCTTATCATCGATGAACTTGAAAACCATTTCCATAAAACACTTGTAGAAAACATTATTAACTTGTACAAAGACAAATCAATAAACAAGTTCAATGCAACGCTTTACTTCTCCACTCACTATTGTGAACTTCTTGATTTGTTTAATCGTCAAGATAACATTTGGGTATGCCGTGCAAAGAATAAGATTATTGCAGAAAATATGTATGAGAACTTTGATATTCGTACTGAGCTTTCCAAGAGCCGTCAGTTCTATAACGATGCTTTTAAGACAGCCGTTAATTACGACGACCTTATGAACATTAAGAAGGAGTTTTTGAAATGAAAATCCTTATAATGTGTGAAGGTCCGAACGAACTGAAAATCATCAATCATCTTCTTGACAATGACAAACTGAAATTTAATCGTGACGACCTACTCGATATGCGTCCTTTCCACGCAAGACAACTGACTTCGCCGCAGTTAAAACCTGCACTTGATGCATATCATGGAGAAATTACGATCTATCGTGTGGGAGATAAAATGTCAGATGCTTTGAAAATCCCGAAAGAACTACTTCCTTCCATTAAAGGGCAATATAAATTCTGCACAAAGCCCGAACTTGAAATGTTGCTCATAATCGCAGAAAATCAGCTTTCTCAGTTTGAAAAGGTCAAGTCCAAGCAAAAACCAAAAGACTTTTGCAAGCAGAACGTTGTTCTTAATCGTAAAAAATACGATAATTCAACCGCCTTTTACGATGACTATTTCAAAGATAATATCGAACTTTTGATTTTCTCGATCACAGAATACCATCGTACACACAGCAAACATAAACCCGATGAAGGTTATCTATATGACCTTTTGAAAGAATTTACATAATATTATTTAGACATCAAAAGGGGCTGTCGCAAATTGCAAAAAATTTGCGTACAGTCCCTTTCTTTTTTTGCT
>CAYZOF010000054.1:0-13149 GCA_964479935.1 uncultured Clostridia bacterium
AGCAAAAAAAGAAAGGGACTGTACGCAAATTTTTTGCAATTTGCGACAGCCCCTTGTTTCCATACAAGCGCCCATGTATTTGTCGAGCTATGAAAAATCGATTTGACGGGTATCGAAGCGCGTACGTTTTCGGGAGGTTCGGGAAAGCGTTTTCTTAAATGAAAATACGGTGAAAATTAAAAAAAATAACAAAAAGCTTGAAAAACACTTGCCAAAAAGGTGAAAAAAAGGTATCATAGTAGAGTCGAGCGACGGGAAGCGCAAAGCCGAACGCCGCGCGAAAAAATGAAACACGGCGACGAACGCTCGTCGGCGTATAAGGAGAAAAAGAATGTTATTTAGTTTGTTGGATTCCACAAATTCGAGCACGTCCGGCAGCAACGCCGGGTCCTGGGTGATGATTTTGGTTCTGTTTGCCATTATCGTTGTATTTATGGTCATCAATACTCGCTCGCAGAAGAAGAGACAGAAAGAAACGCAGGATATGTTAGATGCGATTCAACCCGGCAACACGGTAAAGACCATCGGCGGTATTTGCGGCGTCGTCGTAGAGGTGAACCCCGAGGACAACTCTTTCGTTTTGGAAACGGGTACGGAAACGAGCGGCAAATCCTATCTCAAATTCGATAAGCAAGCCGTTTACCAGACGGACGCGGTGGCGAAAAAGGACGAAAAACCCGTGCAGGACGAAACGCCTGCGGAAACGACGGACGAAACGCCTTTCGAGGAGACGGCTTCGACGGACGACGCGACGGATACGAATTCGAACGCGGACGCGGACGCAGAATAAGCTTTCGACAAAAAGTCTAAAAGAGAAACATCTTCGCATACAATATGGCGGAGGTGTTTTTTTATGCAAAACGAACGTTACGGAAATACGTTTTTTACGTTGCTGAAAGGCGCGGGGATCGCGCTCGCGATCTCTTTTTTCTGCATAGTGATTTTGGCTGGTTTGTTGCGCGCGGCGGTTGTTCCCGATAAGGTGATCTATCCCGTCAACCAGGTGATCAAGGCTTTGGCGGTCGCGCTCGGCGCGATGACGATCCGCGGCGAGAAAGGCTGGCTGAAAGGCGGTGCGTTGGGTTTGATCTTTACATCGCTGTCCTATCTGGCATTTTCGGCGATCGGCGGAGATTTTTCCGTGAGCTGGTTGATTTTGGCGGAACTGCTCGTTGCGATTGCGGCAGGTGCGTTGGGCGGCGTGCTCGGCGTGAATATGGGCGGTTGACGGGCGAAATTTTTCGCTCGAGAAGGAAAACTTAAAAAAGTGTACAAAACCGCTTGCAATTTGTCGGAAAGTGTATTATAATAGATATACAAATTTTGAAAAATACAGGAGGTCGCTATTATGATCAAAACGATTGCGAAACCCGCAGAAAAGAAAGTAACCGCTTGCGGTGAATGCAGAAGCACTTGTCAATCCGCTTGCAAAACGAGCTGCACGGTAGGCAACCAGTCCTGCGAAAGAGTAACGCGCGAAGAAAAAATCGAACGCAGATAAGAAGACTTCGGTTTTCGTGTCGACAAACAGAAAACAGGTGCAGAACGGCGTATGATCGTAGTACGCCGTTTTTAGCCGAGTGAGCAGGAAACGCGGCTTTGTGCGAGACGTTCGTTTTCGGCAGGAAAAGGAAAATTATACGGAGGACGGGAAATCCGTGATACACGTATTTAATTACAGAGATAAAAATTATATTTACGACGTGGGCAGCGGTTCTTTGCACGAATGCGATCAAACCACTGCCGACTTTTTGAGAGCGAAAGAGGAAGGACAAGCCGTCGATATTTCCTATATCACGGACGAGCAGGTGCAAGAGATTCTTTCCGACGTCGAAGGCTTGAAAGCGCAAGGCTTGCTTTTCAAAGAAGAGGTAAAATCTTATCCGATGAAAAGCAACGATATAAAGGCATTGTGCATTCACATCTGTCACGACTGCAATATGCGTTGTCGTTATTGTTTTGCGGACGAGGGGGCATATCATTCCAAACGCGAATCCATGGCCTTGGAAACAGCAAAGGCGGCTGTGGATTTTTTGATCGCAAACAGCGGAAATCGTAAAGTCTTGGAAATGGATTTCTTCGGCGGAGAACCGTTGATGAATCTCGACGTCCTGAAACAGACGGTTTATTACGCAAAAGAGCAGGGCGCGAAGACGGGCAAGAAGTTCTTGTTTACGACGACGACCAACGCGCTTCTTTTGAATGACGAAACCATTCGTTTTTTCAATGAAGAGATGGAGAACGTGGTGTTGTCGCTCGACGGGCGCAAAGAGGTGCATGATGCCATTCGTAAGTCGGTCAACGGGAAAGGCACGTTCGATTCGGTTATTGAAAAAATCAAGCATTTCATTTCCCTTCGCGGAGAGAAGAGTTATTACGTCCGCGGTACGTTTACGGCGAAGAATCTCGATTTCGGGAAAGACGTGTTGTTTATCGCCGATCAAGGCGTGGATTCCATTTCCATGGAACCCGTCGTGACGGACATCGAGGATCTGCAAATTCGTGCGGAACATTTGCCTGCCATCGAAAAAGAATACGAGAATCTTTGCGACGAGTATTTGAAACGTCGGGCAGAGGGAAAGGGATTCAACTTCTTCCATTTCAACATCGATTTAGAGGGCGGACCTTGCCTTTCCAAACGCGTTTCGGCGTGCGGTGCGGGGAACGAATATTTTTCGGTTGTCCCGAACGGGGACTTGTATCCCTGTCACCAGTTCGCAGGGAACGAGAAGTTCCGTATGGGGAGCGTGACGGAGGGAATTACCCGTCCCGATATTCGGGAACAGTTCAAAAATTCCTGTTTGTTCACGCGGAAAAAATGCGAAAATTGTTTTGCGAAGTTTATTTGTTCGGGTGGTTGCAGTGCGAATAACTACAATTTCAACGGCGACATCAACGAGCCGTACGAAACGACTTGCGCGATGATGAAAAAGCGCGTGGAGTGCGCAATGCATATCCTTGCGGAGAAGAAAATGGCGGAAGCGTCGAGATAACGGCGTGACGTAGACAAAAAAACGAGGATTTTTTTGTAAAAAAATAAAAAAATTTTGTATATTCGTTTTTATGACTTGACGAATGTATAAGAAATAATGTATAATAAATAGGTAACATTGTCATTCGGGGTCGATCCGAATGATACAGGAGGCTATCAATGGGCAAGAAAAAATCGGTGGTACTTATGGTATTGCTTACCATCGTAATGGTCGTATTGTGCGTGTTGACGGTATGTCCTTCTTTTGCGATTCCCGGAACCGTAAAGAAATGGAACGCCGCCATAAATCAATACGATTTAGGCGCGGATCTCGGCGGCGGTTATTACGCATATTACTATCCGGAAGGCGTTATTTCCGAAACCGAATACGAGAACAACTACGAAATGTTGGAAGGCGAAGAACAGCAGGAATATGCGGAATCTTACCTGCAACATAAGGGTTTGTATCTGGAAAAGGAAAGCATCGTTTCCGGCGAGACCGTAACGGCGGATTTCGAATCTGCATTCAAAGCGGCGGCGAAAGAAATCGCGGCGCGCTACGCGCGTAACGGATATTCCGATTATCGCGTGGCGATCGTTGACGATTATGCGATTCGCGTGGAACTTCCTCTTTCCGAACAGAACGCAAGTACGATCCTTTCGAACTATTCCAAGACGGGAGAATTGTCTTTGTCGTCCGGCGATTCGGTCGTGGACGAACTGAAGGGCAAAGAAACGTCGATCGGCGACGTTATCAAGAGCTTCTCCGTAAAGAATCGTTACGAAGTTTCTTACGTGAAAATTCAGTTTACCGCAAAGGGTAAAGAAATGTTGGATAGAATCAAGGGCGGTTTGACGGCAAGCTCCGATAGTTCCAGCTCTTCTTCCGCGACGACGTTGGATTTGACGGTCGGCGGCGAAACGTTCCTTTCCGTTTACAGCGATCAGATCGACGACGATAACGTCGTCATGGTTCCGCTTGCTTATACGGAAAACGAGGCGTACGTGCAGTCGATTTGCGTATTGTTGAATTCTTTGTTCGAGAATGGCGGATTCGATATCGAATTCCGTACGGTGTCGACTAGCGATTTGAGAGCGTTCGATCCCGTATCCGGCGATAATACGCTTACGGCGATCTATATCGCTTTGGCAATCGCGATCGTTGCGCTCATCGTATATTTCGTTGTGAAAATGGGCGGTTTCGGTACGATGAACGGCTATATGACGATTTCGTATTTGCTCATTACGGGGCTTTGCTTTGCATTCGTGACGAAGAGCGTGTTTGAAATTACGCTCGGCAGTATTTTGGTATTCCTCGTCGGCTTGTTGGCGGTGAACGTGCTTAACGCGCATATCTATCGAGCGATTAAGGCGGAGTTCGACCTCGGTAAGACGGTGGAATCGTCCGTGAAGAACGGTTTCAACAAGACGATTTGGAACGTTGTGGACGTTTATGCGGTGGCGGTACTCGGCGCGGTTGCGTGCCTGATCGGCGTGGCAGGATTGCGTACGCTCGCTTTACAGGCGTTGATTTGCATCGCGGCGGCGGCATTCTGCAATTTGCTTTGGAACAGAGCCGTGAATTTCCTTTTGTTGTCCGCAAGCAAGAACAAATATAACTATTTCCGTTTTGTAAGGGAGGATGACGACGATGAGTAATATGACGTACACCGGAAAGAAAGGAAAGATTTGGTCGGTCGTTATCGGTATCGTACTTGTTTTGGCAGCCGTTATTTGCGCCGTGTTCGGAGTAAATAAGTATGCCTCGATGAAAGATATGAATACGTTGACGGTCAGCATGAACAGATACGTATACAATACGAAATTGAGCGTAGTGGAAGCGGAATGCGAAAAGGCGTTCTCCGTAGATCCCGCATATAAATTGATGGGCGACATGTCCGGCGACAATTGCGAAATCGTGTATGTTTTCGCGGCGGATACGGATCTTTCTTCCGTAAAGGAAACGCTTAAAAGCGCATTGAACGAAATGACGAAGAGCGGTGCGGAACTCGAGGGTGCGTTCTTGAACGTGACCGCGAACAGCGAAAGCGTATCGGCGGTAACGGCGAGACATACTGCATTGCGCGCAACGATTGCGTTGGCGGTGTTTACCGTCTTGGCGTTCGCTTATGCGAGCATCCGTTATCGTATCGGCGCAGGAATCGTTGCGGCAGTTGCGACGGTTCTCGGTGCGACATTGCCGACGGCGTTGATTTTGCTCGTTCGTATTCCCGTGACCAATTCCGTCGTTTATATCGGCATGGTCGGCGCGGTGATCAGTGCGGCGTTCGCTTTGTTGACGATTGCGAAGAGCGTTTCGGCTGAGAGCGATAGCGCGGAAGAGACAATTGAAAAGAGCGTTCCCGCAAAAGAAATGAAAGATTTCGGAATTTTCGCGATCGTTGTGTTGGTGATTATTGCCGTAGCGTCGTTGATTGCTTCGCGTGCGCTTTCCGTAACCATATGGTTCTCGATTATGGCAATCCTTGCCGTACTCGTCGTATGGTTCTTGAATCTTATCTATATCCCTGCTTTGTATGTTCCGTTTAGAAAGAAAGCGTTGGAACGCGCAAACAGTAAGGAATATCAAGGCGCGAAAAAGACCAGCACGAAAGTAAAGAAAGTATACGAGAAGAAAGCCGCTCCTGCAGAGTCTGCAAAGACTAATGAAGTGACGGAAGAAACTCCCGTAGAGGAAACTACTGCGGAAGAGGCTCCCGTAGAGGAAGTTCCCGTTGCGGAGGCGGAAGCACCCGTTGGAAACGCGGAAGTCGAAGACGCGGAGACGGTCGAAGAGATGCCCGTCGAGGAAAATACCGACGCGGAATAAGGAAAACATAAGTACAATAACACCGGGGCGGAAAGGGGGGATTCCCTGCCGCCCTCGAATTTTTATCGGAGGGTTTACACACGATGAAGAAAATTATTCCCGAATACGCCTTTACGGCAGAACAACTGAATACGATTGCCGTTCTTGCCGAAGAAACCGGGTATTCGAAACAGATCATGCGGATTTTGTATGCGCGCGGTATGGATACTCCGCAAAAAATCCGTCGGTTCATGACTCCTTCCGAGAAAAATTTTCTGTCTCCGTTTTTGATGCGCGGCATGAAAGAAACGGTGGAGATGTTGACCGTCGCGCGAGACGAGGGACGCGTCGTCGCCGTGTTCGGAGATTACGACGCGGACGGAATCTGCGCCTCGGCGATTATGTATCACGCCCTTCGAGAGTTCGGTATCGAAGCGCATGTGTACGTTCCTGAACGGGCAGACGGGTACGGGCTTTCCGTGGCGATGATCGATAAAATTTTCGAGGATTGCAATCCGGAGCTGTTCATTACGGTGGATTGCGGTATTTCTTGCGCAGAGGAAGCACAATATATTTATGAGCTCGGTTCGGACGTGATTGTGACCGACCATCACGAGCTTCCGGAAGTCTTGCCCGATTGCGTGATCGTGAATCCGAAATTGCAGGACGATTATCCGTATGACAACCTTTGCGGTGCAGGCGTTGCGTTTAAGCTGGCTTGCGCGCTGATCGGGACGGAGGCGTATAAATATCTGGATTTTGCGACGCTGGCTACCGTGGCGGACAGCGTGCCGCTGCTCGGTGAAAATCGCGATATCGTAACCGAGGGATTAAAAATGTTTAATCGTAATCCGCGGTCATGTTTTTCCTTGTTACTCGGGAAAAATAACGAGGGAGTCAACGCGCAGACGCTGGCGTTTACCGTTGCGCCCAGGGTCAATGCCGCTGGTCGAATGGGCGACGCGCAAGCGGCGTTTCGATTGTTTATTTCGGAGGACGAATCGGAAATTTACGAATTGGCGACCAAGCTCTGTTTGTACAACACGGAACGGCAAAAGCATTGTGACGATTTATACGAGTCTGCGAAAAGAAAACTTTTGGAAAAAGGTGCGTACGGCAATGTGATTATGTTGTCCGACGAAAGTTGGAATGCCGGCTTCGTCGGCATCGTTGCGGCGCGGATCGCCGAAGAATTTAATCGACCGACGCTTTTGTTCGTGCGGAACGGCGACGTGTTAAAAGGAAGTGCGCGGAGCATCGAAAACATTAATATTTTTAATGCATTGAAAAATTGCGCGCAGTATATCGAAGAATTCGGCGGACACGCGCAGGCGGCAGGCGTCAACGTATTGTTCGAGAATTTCGACGCGCTGGAGCGCGCGCTCGATGACGAAATCGGGAAAACGTATACGGAGACAGATTTTGAACAGACGATTCCCGTATGCGAGGTGCTCGATGCGCCGGTCTCCGAAAAATTTGTACACGAGCTGTTGATGATGGAGCCGTACGGCGTCGGACATAGGCGACCGTTGTTCGCGTTGCGCGCAGGGGCGTGTTCGGCACGGGCGATAAAACCGATGTCGAAACACATTTCCGTGCGGAGCGACGTCATCGAGTTGATGTACTTTTCGGGCGCGGATAATTTGCAGATCATCGAGAGCGACGTTCAAAAGAATTTTATATTCGAGATTAATCTGTCGAAGTTCAAAGGCAGGGAGTATATAAAGGGTTACGTGCGCGATTTGTTGTACGACGGACGTACGGGCAGGGCAACATCGGAAAATATTTTTGCCAATGCGGTCGCAAGAGCGTACGCTCCCGAGGCGCAGGTGGAGGCGACGTACCTCTCGACGGCGGAAATTCAGGCGTTGATTTTGGAATGTCAGAAAAATTGCTTTTACGGAACGTGTTTGATTGCTTCCGATCGGAGAACTTTACAGTTTTACGAGGGGTTAGAAAAGTTCGGTTGCGATTTGTTTTATCCGTCGTCGCGGAATGTATCCAATATGCTAATCGTGTCGCCTGCGGCGGATGCGGATTTGTCTGGGTATCGTGATTTTATCTTTTTGGATACGCCGTCTGATTTGCATATTGCTTCGTTACAGGGCAGGCAGGTATTTGTCAACCGAGAAATTTGCGGTTATAAAATGTTTTCTGCGTTGGATACGGCGAGGGAGAGTTTGTTGGAGATTTTCTCGGCGATTCGTCGGGAATTCAACAGCTTATCGGGCGAAACTGTCGAGACACTGACGGCTGCGTGCGACGGACTCGGATTCGATAGAAAAGAGTTTATTTTTGCGTTGACGGTGTTTCGGGAACTCGGTTTGGTAGAGTTCGGCGAGGAGCGATTGACCGTTTATCGCGGTGTGAAAGCGGAGCTGAACAATTCGCTGTTGTACAGAAAAATTTGTGAGTTGAAAGAGGCGTAAAATGTTATGAGGCGAGCAAATGGAAGAAGTGTTGGAGAAAATCAAACAATTATATGCAACCTCGGATAACGAAATGTTGCAAAGGGCGTACGAATTCGCCAAACAGGCGCACAGCAATCAAAAGCGCGCCTCGGGCGAGCCGTACTTCATTCATCCTTGCGCGGTTGCAGATATTTTAATGGACCTCGGTTTGGACGCCGCGACGATCGCGGCGGCACTTTTGCATGACGTCATCGAGGATACGTCCGCGACGGCGGAGGATATCAAAAGGGAGTTCGGCGACGAGGTTTTGGACCTTGTCGGCGGTGTAACGAAGCTCGAAAAAATCGTATTTAAGTCCAAAGAGGACGAGAACGCGGAAAATTTCCGAAAAATTTTCGTCGCTATGGCAAAAGACGTCCGAGTGATTATTATCAAACTCGCCGATCGGTTGCATAATATGCGGTCGCTCAATTTTCTGTCTTATGAAAGACAGCAACGCATGGCGAACGAAACGCTGGATATTTACGCACCGCTCGCAGGGCGACTCGGTGTGTCGCAGATCAAGTGCGAGTTGGAAGATTTATGTTTGAAGTATCTCGATCCCGAGGCTTACGAGTACCTTGTTTATAACGTTAGAGAGCGTCTGTCGGAGCGTAAGGAGTTCGTGAACGGCATCGTGGGCGAAATCAAGGAACTGATGCAGGCGGATAACGTGGAGGGCGAAGTGTTCGGCAGACCGAAGCATTTCTATTCCATTTATAAAAAAATGAAGAACAAGGGGAAAACGCTTGATCAAATTTACGATTTGACGGCGGTGCGCGTCATCGTGAAGGACATCGGGCAATGTTATACCGTTTTAGGGCGAATCCATGAAAAATGGAAGCCGATTCCGGGGCGAATCAAGGATTATATCGCCACTCCGAAACCCAACAAATACCAATCCCTGCATACCACGGTGATGACGAGATACGGACAACCTTTTGAAATTCAAATCCGTACGGAGGAGATGCATCGCATTGCCGAATTCGGTATCGCGGCGCATTGGAAATACAAAGAGGGCAGGACGGAAGAAGCGGACAAAAATTTCGAAAACCGTTTGACGTGGTTGCGCGAAGTGATGGAATGGCAGGGGGATCTAAAGGACTCGCGTGAGTTTATCGACGCGCTGAAAACGGAACTGTACAGTCACGAGTTGCTGGTATTTACGCCGCGTGGGAAAGTCATTTCTCTGCCGCCCGAAGCGACGCCTGTGGATTTTGCCTATGCGATTCATTCGGAGGTCGGCAATCGTTGTACGGGGGCGAGGGTCAATTCCAAAATCGTGCCGTTGACAACGACGCTCGAGGTCGGGGACGTGGTGGAAATCATCACTTCGCCGAATTCCAAAGGTCCGTCGCGAGATTGGTTGAAATTTATCAAATCTTCCAGCGCGAAGGCAAAAATTCGACAGTTTTATAAGAACGAATTGAAAGAGGAAAATATCCGCGTCGGGCAGATGAAACTGGAAGACGAAGCCAAGAAGAAGGGGTATGCGCTTTCCGAATTGTTGACGTCGGACAGTTTTAAGCGGATTTCCGAACGATTCTCTTTTACCGAGCAAGACGAAATGTTCGCGGCGGTGGGGTACGGATCGATTTCCGTGAATCAGATTTTATTTAAGCTGATTGATTTTTATCGTAAGGAAACGCCGCACGGATTCGAGTTGCATACGAACGGCAGGAAAACGCCGGGTGGCGTGTTGGTCAACGGGCAGTCGGGGATTTTGGTGCATTTTGCAGGGTGTTGCTCGCCCGTTCCCGGGGACGAGATTATCAGTTATACGTCGCGCGGCAGAGGAACGGTGATCCACCGCGCCGATTGTCCGAATCTTCGCGGCGTGGAGAAACAACGGCTGTTGCCTGCGTCGTGGCAAATCGAGGCAGGGGCGAAACAGCGTTATAATGCGAATATATCCGTCCGGGCGACTGATCAGGGCGCGGCATTGTCCGTTTTGTCCTCGGTCGTTTCGGAAATGCGCTTGTCGATCGCGGCGGTCAACGGGCGAATCGATAAAAATCACGACGCGATTCTGGAGGCTTCGATTTCTTTTTCGGATATCACGGAAGTGGACCACTTAATCAAAAAAATGCAATCCGATAAACGGATTTACGAGGTGCATCGTATCACTTCGTTATCTTAAGGCGGTGCCGCACGGCGGTTTGTCGTTATGCGAGCTCCCTTCAAAAAGTTTGCGTCGCGTTTGCGGCGCAATCGGTTTCTATGAGGTGCGATCATGCAAATTATTATGCTTCCGCCCCGTGGTTTCGGGGCAAATACCTATATTTTGGTCGAAAAAGACGATCGGGCAATCGTCATCGATCCTGCGCAACCACGCGTGGAAAACGCGCTTTGTGAGCGCGGTCTTACGCCTGCGTACGTTTTGCTGACACATTGCCATTTTGACCACGTCGGCGGCGTGGAATGTCTGCAAAAGAGCGGTGCTAAAGTGCTTTGTTCGGCAAAGGAACAACCGCTCGTGGGAACGAAAGCGGATTTATTTGACGCATTCGGCGCGCCTCGCGTGCAGTACACGGTGGATCGAACATTGGAGGATAACGAAGAGTTCGAGTTGTCGGGGTTGAAACTGAAAACACTTGTGACCCCGGGGCATACTTCGGGGAGTTGTTGCTATCTCGTGACGGACGAATGCGGAAAACGGCACTTGTTTACAGGTGATACGCTGTTCGCCGGGAGCGTCGGCAGGACGGATTTCCCGACGGGTGACGGAGCGGCTCTGCAACGGAGTCTTGCGCGGCTCGCCGCCTTGGACGGAGATATGCCCGTATATACCGGGCATAATGAGGAAACGACGTTGGAATACGAACGGAAGAATAATCCGTTTATGACGAGGTAGCGAATGTTTACGACGAATTGCGGATTTTTGGAAAACGAGTTGTTGGACGTGGTGCGGTTGTTTAGACGACGGCCGCAGAATTTGGAGCATGCGTTTCGCTTCGAAAACTATGTTTTTTATAATGATTTTCGAGTGGACGGAGAGGCGTTTTTTTTCAAAGACGCGGGACAGGTACGAGATGAATTGGAATATAAGCGTTGGGAACGCCGTTTTGCCAAGCTCGCGTTATATAAAATTTTGAGTGAAAAATACGGAGAAACGATGCCGTGGGGAGCGTTGACCGGGATTCGTCCGACGAAGCTTGCGTATTCGGAGATCGAGCGGTGCGGCGCGTTTGTTCCGTTGTTCGAACAGATGGGCGTTTCGGAAGACAATATTCGGCTCGTTGCCGATATTTTGAAAACGCAAGAGGGGGTATACGAAAAAAAGAACGGAAATACGGATTTGTTTGTGTCGATTCCGTTTTGCCCGACAAAATGCGCATATTGTTCGTTTGTTACGGCTCCGATCGAGAAAACGCGCTCGTTTTTGCCGTCGTATTTGGATTGCTTGGAAAAAGAGCTTTTTGCCGCGCCGGAGAGCGTCGGGAATTTGCGGAGTATTTACATCGGCGGCGGAACGCCGTTCGCGTTAAGCACGGAGGAACTTCGACGCGTTTTGCAGGGAATCGCGCCGATTTTCGAGGCGCAAGGCGGCACGTGCGAATACACGGTGGAGGCAGGACGACCGGACGTGTTTACGGAAGAGAAGCTGTCCTTGTTGAAAGCGTTCGGCGTGAACCGTATTTGTATCAATCCGCAGTCCTTTTCGGACGATACCTTGCGAAAAATCGGCAGAAAACACACCGAGGCGGATATTTATCGGGCATTTGCGTTGGCGGAGAAATACGACTTTGTCGTCAACGTGGATCTGATCGCAGGGTTGACGGACGAAAACGTATCGACGTTCGAAACGAGCGTGCGCAAGGCGGTGGTGACGGGGGCGGAGAATATTACCGTGCACTGTCTCTCGTTGAAATCCGGCGCGAAGTTAAAGGAAGATTTGTCGAAAACGGACGACGCGGTGTATCTCGAAAACGAGTTCATCTCAGACATGGTAGGCTTGTCTCGTGAAATTTTGAGCGCGTCGGGGTATGCGCCTTACTACATGTACCGCCAAAAATATCAGGTGGGGAATAACGAAAACGTGGGGTGGACGAAGCCGAATAAGGCGTGTGTGTATAACGTGGACATCATGGAAGAAACGGCGGATAATTTTGCCGTGGGGGCGAATGCCGTTTCTAAACGCGTGGACAATGAAAACGGCTTGATTACCCGTTGCGCGTCGCAGAAAGATCTGAAGACATATATAGAAAACGTCGATTCGATTATCGAAAAGCGAAAAAAATTCTTTGAAAAAACCAAAAAAATGTAAAAACGCAGGCTGATTTGATTTACTTTCCGAAAAGAATGTGGTAAAATAGTAATAACGGCTGTCTGAGCGGCTCGATTCTCCACGGTTTGCTCAGCGGTACGAGATAATATTCCATTAGGAGGATAAAAAAATGGAAAAGAACGAAATCATTACAAAGTATGCTACGCATGAAGGCGATACGGGTTCTCCCGAAGTACAAATCGCGCTCTTGACGCAGAGAATCAATCACTTGAACGAACATTTGAAAGTTCATAAGCAGGACAACCACTCCCGTCGCGGACTTTTGAAAATGGTCGGTAAACGTCGCGGTTTGTTGGACTATTTGAAAGAAAAAGATATCGCAAGATACAGAGCGATCGTAGAAGCTTTGGGATTGAGAAAGTAAGCAAGCATGAAAGGGCGGGTTGTTTTAACTCGCTCTTTTTTGTGATATGCCGTCAACGGGCGAGCCGCGGCATAAGCTCATCACGCGAGGACATATCGGAATCGGAAACACCGCACAATACCATACGACGCGATAGGCAATAGATTTTGCAAATCTCGTTTGATGACGTTATGCGGTATTCCCTATATCTGTTTACAGTCGGGCGACGTAAACGGACAAGAACAAAAAAGAATTATTAGACAAGGAGAATTTTTACAATGCCAGCTT
>CAYZOF010000055.1:0-12568 GCA_964479935.1 uncultured Clostridia bacterium
TGGTTGGGTGTCTTTTTTTATCTTGAAAGGCTGTCGCTTAGCGCGACAGCCCCTTTATGCTTGACAATGCGGTGTCGAATGTAGTACAATATTCTCGTAACAAAGAAAAAGAAGGTGGCGGAATATGAAAACGCGGCAGAGAAAGATTTTTTTCGGAAATTTATTGCAGAAACACACGGAGGAAAAACTGGCAGGGTTGGGATTTTCGCTCGCGTTGATTCTGCCGTCGCTGTTGGCTTTGGTCGCCGTCGCCTGTTTCACGCTGTTCGACGTGTCCGAAAACAGCGATACGTATTTATACGTCAGTTATTTGCTGATGCCGTTGGCGTTTTGTTTGATTTTACGGCAGAGTGCCGTATGGTCAGGTAAAGAATGCCCCGTTCGCTCGTTTTGGAGCGAAAATCGTTGTTCGGGGAAATATTATGCGCTTGCCTTTGTGTTGCAATGCGGACTGTTGCCGTTGGGAATGCTCAACACCGCTTTTTTGGAGTTCTTGGGAAAATTCGGCTATCAAAATACACAGATATCGTTGCCGAGCATGGACGGCTTCGGGTTTTTCGGCGTGTTGCTCGTCGTGGCGGTTTTGCCGGCGATATTCGAGGAGTTGATGTTTCGAGGACTGTTGCTTCGAGGCTTGAAAAGTTTCGGTACGGTCGGCGCGACGTTGCTTTGCGGCGCGTTGTTCGCGTTCTATCATCAAAATCCCGCCCAAACGATCTATCAATTTGGTTGCGGAGCGGCGTTCGCGTTGATGGCGATTCGCGCAAACAGCGTGTTCCCGACGATCGTTTCGCATTTCGTCAACAACGCGTTGATTCTCGTATTGACAAAATTCGGAATCGAGAGTTTTCCCGTTTGGGTGATTGCGATTTGTTCGTTGTGTCTGTTCGGTGCGTTTGCGTGGTTGCTGTTTAAGGAAAAAAACGGTGAGAAAAGTTCCGACAGCGCGGCGAAAAAACGTGCCTTTTTCCGTTTTGCTTCGGTTGGACTCGTTGTCTGCGCGACCAACTGGCTTTTCGCGCTTTTGACGGGGTTTGGTGGCTGATATGCAGAAAATTTATTTCGTGGTGGTTGGAAAAATCAAAGAAAGCTTTTATCGGGAGGCGGTTGCGGAGTACGTGAAACGCCTGTCGCGCTTTGCCAAGGTAGAAATAAAGGAATTGCCCGAGGGGGCGAATCCCGAAGCGGAGGCAGACGATATTTTGCGCGCTTGTCGCGGCTACGTCCTTGCGCTTGTTGTGGAGGGCGAAAAGCTTTCCGGCGAGAAATTGGCTTCCAAAATTAAAAAATTGACGGACGAGGGAAAGGATATCACTTTCGTGATCGGTTCTTCCTGCGGCTTGTCGGAGAGGGTGAAAACGGCGGCGGATTACCGCCTGTCCTTTTCGGACATGACCTTTCCGCATCAGCTTATGCGAGTGATCTTGGCGGAGCAGGTCTATCGCGCGTTTATGATCAACGCAGGGGCGACGTATCATAAATGATATACGCGGAGGCGTATATTGTTATATGAACATCTATGAAATCGTACAAAAATTTTACGAAGGAGCCGTTACGGAAAAGCGCGTGATCGGCAGGAGCGCGTTCGGTCGGAAACTCTATGCCGTAAAGACGGGGGAGGGGACGCCCGTAGGGATTGTGCAATACGCCATACACGGAAGAGAATTTATCACGGCGAAACTTGCCGTCGAGCAGTATCGGATCGGCGTCAAGAAAGGGAGTTGTTGGTTTGTGCCGCTCGTCAATCCCGACGGAGCGTTGTTGTCCGAGGTCGGACCGGAAACAATACCGAAAACGCAGAGGAAACGATTGACGGAACAAAACGGCGGCGAAGATTTTTCGCTTTGGAAAGCGAACGGCAACGGGGTGGATCTGAACGTGAATTTCGACGCCGATTGGGGAAACGGCGCGAAAAACGCTCGTATACCCGGCGCGGAAAATTACATCGGGAAGAAGCCTTTTTCCGAACCCGAATCGCGCGCGTTGAAACGGTTTACGTTACGGGTTCGTCCCGATTATACGCTCAGTTATCACACGAAAGGCGAGGAGATTTATTGGTATTTTTATCAAGGCGGCGACGCATTGGAGCGCGATCGCGCTTTGGCGGAAGCGTTGTCGAAAGCGACGGGATATCCGCTTGCCTACGCGAAAGGAAGCGTCGGCGGATACAAGGATTGGTGTATCGAGCGGTTGGGCATTCCGTCGTTTACGATCGAAACGGGTTCGGACGCGTTTCGACACCCGTTGGATGACGGCGCATTGGAGAATATTTTGCAACATAACGCCTATTCGTTATACGAATGGTCGACGAGGCTAAAATGACAAAATTGACGAGAGAAGAAAAATTCATGCGTGCAGCGTTGAAATGCGCTCGAAAAGGACTGTCGGAGGGCGAAGTGCCGATCGGCGCGGTGATCGTTTACGATGACAAGGTCGTGGCGCGAGGATATAACCGTCGCGCAAAATTGCAACTCGCTTCGGCGCATGCGGAGATGCTGGCGATCGATAAAGCCTGTAAAAAATTCGGTTCTTGGCGGTTGCCGGAAACCTGCGAATTGTACGTCACGTTAGAACCTTGCCCGATGTGTATGGGTGCGAGCTTAAACGCGCGAGTTTCGAAGATCTTTTTCGGCGCGTACGAGCAGAAGGGCAGGTCGTTGACAGCCGAACTGGCGGCGGCAAATTTGCTCAATCATAAGACGGAGGTTACGGGCGGAGTCCTCGAAGAGGAGTGCGCGGCGGTGTTGACGGACTTTTTCGTGACGATGCGAAAGAAACAAAAGGAAGAAAAAGCAAGGAAAAGAGCGGGAGAAAACGTCGATTGATTTTTCTTCGGAAAAGAAAAATGGAAAAAGTCGTTCATTTACTTGACTTTGTTCGAGAAAAAAGGTTATAATGAAATAGGGAATTCGATACGAGTATTTACGATGGAAAAAAAGTTCGCTTTACGGAAAAGTAGGCGGACCTATTGATAAAAATTTAAGGATGGCTACACATGATAACTCACGGTAACGAAATTAAATTGTTTTCAGGTAACTCCAATCGAGAATTGGCTACGGCGATCGCCAAAAAGCTCAATACCGAGCTTGGCGAAGTAGAAGTCAATACGTTTTCCGACGGTGAAATCAATGTTCATATTGCGGAAACCGTTCGCGGAAGAGACGTGTTCATCATTCAGTCTACGTGTTCTCCCGTAAACGACAACCTTATGGAATTGCTGATTATGATCGACGCGGCGAAGCGCGCTTCGGCAGGTCGAATCACGGCAGTGATTCCCTATTTCGGTTATGCGCGTCAGGACCGAAAGGCGCGTTCTCGCGATCCCATTACGGCAAAGCTCGTCGCAAATCTTTTGACGGGCGCAGGTGCGGACAGAGTGTTGACGATGGATCTGCACGCGGAACAGATTCAGGGCTTTTTCGATATCCCCGTGGATAATTTGCTCGGCGGTCCTACGCTGTACAATCATTTTGCGAAGCAGGGAATCGAAGTGGTCGTCGCGCCCGACCTCGGCAGTGTAAAACGCTCGAGAAAGGTTGCGGAAAAATTCGGTGTGCCGCTTGCCATTATCGATAAACGTCGTCCAAAGGCGAACGTGATGGAGGTCATGAGCATCATCGGTGACGTCAAAGGCAAGAAGTGCCTGATGATTGACGATATGATCGATACGGCAGGTACGATTTGTCAAGGCGCACAGGCGATCAAGGACGCCGGCGCGACGGAAATTTACGCAGGTTGTACGCATGCGGTTTTGAGCGGACCCGCCATCGAGCGGTTGCAGAATTCCGCCATTACGCAACTCGTGATGCTCGATACGGTGCATCTGCCCCCCGAGAAGAAACTCGAAAAATTTGAAGTGCTTACCGTTGCGGATATTTTTGCCGCGGCAATAGAAAACGTTTATCTCGACAAACCGATGTCGAAATTGTACGACTAATCACGAAAGAAAATATGCCGTCGCCGAAAGCGCGACGGCAATTCTTGCGAAAGGAAAAGACTATGTATTTGATCGTCGGTCTGGGAAATCCCGACAAACAGTATGAAAAAACTTTCCATAACATGGGGTATATCGCCGTAGGCGATGCCGCGGAACAGCTCGGCGCAAAGTTCAAGAAAAAGGAATGCGAAGCGATGATTGCCGAGGCGTACGTCGGAGGCGAAAAGGTCATACTCGCCCGTCCTTTGACGTATATGAACAATTCCGGCAGAGCCGTCAGACAGCTCATGTCGAAATACAAGATCGAGCCGGAAAATCTGCTCGTCATTTACGACGATTACGATTTGCCTAAGGGGAAAGTACGTATCCGTGCGAGCGGTAGCGCAGGCACGCATAACGGTATGCGCAGTATCATCGGAGAAACGGGGGTAAACGAATTTCCCCGTATCCGCATCGGCATTCGCGATGAGGAAGTGAATATTCCCATTATCAATTACGTGCTTGCCGAGGTAAGAAAAGAGGATTACGAGTTGTTCGCGGAGGCTTGCCGAAAGGCAGGGGAGGCGGCGGCTGTTTTTGCGCGTGGCGAAACGATTGAACACGTCATGAGCAAATTCAATTAAAGAAATTTAGGATGTAGGCAATGAAACGCAACTTTTTCACCTTTCGACAAATAGGCGAAGAATTCGCTTTATACGAGGAAGATATCCGCCGTGGTACGCCCACGGCGGTTTTCGGCGTTTCCGACGCCATGAAATATATGCTCGCTGGCATGACGCCCTATCCCGTCGTCTACGTGACATCGGACGGAGTTTCCGCACGGAAAGCGGCTGAAAACATCGCTTCGCTTTCGGGAAAACGCACAGAAGTACTTGCCGCGAAAGACGAGGTGTTGCTCTATCGAAAAGCGTTGTCGAAAGATTCCCTCTTCCGACGTTTGAACGGTATTTACGCGCTCCGAAACGGTGCGGAAGTCGTCACTGCGGAGATCGACGCGTTGTTGCAACTCTTTCCCGAAAAATTGCCCGTTCTGTCCTTTGTCGAGGGCGAAGAAACGGATTTTTCTGCGCTCCCATCAACGTTGACGAGTATCGGGTATACGCGCGCGTTCGAAGTGGAGACCAAAGGCGTGTTCGCGCTTCGCGGCGATATTCTCGATATCTATCCCGTCAATTGCGATAATCCCGTGCGTATCGATTTCTTCGGCGATACCGTCGAAAAAATCAAGCCGTACGATTTGGCGACGGGGCAACGCTTGCAAAACGCGAAACGCCTCGAAGTGCTCGCCGCGACCGACGTATACCTGTCGGCAGGGGACGAGGAGCGGATAGAAAAAGCGTTACGCGAGGGGTTAAAAACGTTCAAGACGTCGGAAAGTTATACGCGCGCGAGAGAGATCGCCGACGAGCTGTCTTCCGACGTCGGAAACGCGAGCGCGTATTTGTTGCCGCTATTGGAAAACACCACGGACTTTTTTTCTATTCTACCGCCCGACACCGTCCTTATTTTTGACGAGGGAAAGACTTTGTGGGATAAATTCAACGCGCTCTATAAGGAGCATGAAGACCGCTTTCAGCGTTTGCAAGCCGGTGGCGAAGCGTTTGCGTTTACGCGTGGTCAGTACGTGGAAAAGAAATATTTTTTGGAACGTTTGCAAAACGCTCGGCGAATCGCCATGCAGACGTTTACGGGCAATCCGTTCTTTTTTCAACCGCTCAAGATTTACAATTTCAATTCGACGCCGACGACGAAATACCTCAACGGCTTTCCGACGTTGTTGACCGATATATGCAATTGGCGGCGCGGCGGCTACCGCGTGTTGCTCTATTGCGGCGAAAACGCGCGTTCCGTGAAAATGGCGGAACGGCTTTCCGACGAGTACGTTTCCACGGTAAAATTGCCCGATTCGTTGTCCGAACTGAACGGAGTATGCATCACGGACGATTATCTCGATAAGGGAATGGTTTTGCACGAATGCAAACTCGCCGTGATCGGCACGGGTGATCTGTATACGAAAGCTCCCGATACGAAGCGTATTCGCCGTAAGCGCGGCGATTTGTTCTCCGCCCCCGAAGTCGGGGATTATGTCGTACACGAAACGCACGGTATCGGCAAGGCGGTCGGAATCAAACGCATCGAAACGACGGACGGAACGAAAGAATACATTGCGCTTTCCTATAAAGACGGCGATATGTTGTACGTGCCGGCGGAAAGCATGAACGTATTATCCAAATACGTCGGCGAAGAGAATCCTCGTCTGAGCAAGATCGGCGGCGCGGAATTCGAGCGCGTAAAGGCGCGTGTTCGCGCGTCGTTAAAAACGCTTGCGTTTGATTTGAAAAAACTGTATGCCGAACGCGCCGAAAATCACGGTTACGCATTCCCCGAGAACGAGGTCTTTATGCGCGAGTTCGAGGACGCGTTCGAGTATGCGTTGACGCCCGATCAAGCAAGCTCCGTACAGGAAATTAAAGAGGATATGTGTTCGGAAAAGGTGATGGACAGATTGCTCTGCGGCGACGTCGGGTTCGGAAAGACCGAAGTGGCGTTCCGTGCGATTTATCTTTGCGCGCTTTCCGGGAAGCAGGCGGCGTTGATGTGTCCGAGTACCGTGTTGTGTCGGCAACATTATAATACGGCGTGCGCGAGGTTTGCACCGTTCGGTTTGCGCGTGGCGACGCTCAATCGTTTTAATACGCCGAAAGAACAGGAACGCATTTTACGGGAACTTGCCGACGGAAATATCGATTTGGTGGTCGGTACGCACCGATTGTTGTCTTCGGACGTTAAGTTCCGAGATTTGGGGTTGTTGGTTTTGGACGAAGAACAGCGTTTCGGAGTCGAGCATAAAGAAAAAATCAAAAATTTACGAAAAAATATCGATTGTTTGACGATGACGGCGACGCCGATTCCGCGGACGTTGCATATGTCGCTTTCCGGGATTCGCGATATTTCTACCATTCAAACCCCCCCACACGAGCGTTTGCCCGTACAAACCTACGTCGTGGAAGAGACGGAAACGCTAATACGCGACGCGTGCATTCGGGAGCTTTCTCGCGACGGGCAAGTCTTTATTTTATATAATAAGATAGAGAGCATCTTTACGTTTGCGGCAAAGATCGAGCGTGTTTTACCGGAGGCAAGAATTTCCGTGGCGCACGGCAGAATGGACAAAAACGCGTTGGAAAATGCCGTGATGCGTTTTTACGGCGGAGAGTCTGACGTGCTAATCACGACGACGATCATCGAAAACGGTATTGATTTGCCGAATGCCAATACAATTATTATTATCGACAGCGATCGGCTCGGCATCTCGCAACTGTATCAGCTTCGCGGCAGAGTCGGCAGAGGCACGCGTTTGGCGCATGCGTATTTCACTTTCAAACCCGAAAAGGTCATGACGGAGAACGCGGCGGCAAGGTTGAAAGCCATTATGGAATTTACCGAGCTCGGCTCGGGTTATAAACTCGCCATGCGTGATTTGGAGATTCGCGGCGCAGGGAACATTCTCGGTGCGGAACAGCACGGACACATGGACAGAGTGGGTTACGAGCTGTATTCCAAACTTTTGAAAGAGGAATTGACGGGCGAACACGAAACGCAGGCGGAGTTGGATATTCACGCCAATGCCTACATATCCGAAAAATACATCGAATCTTCGGCAGGACGATTGGATACCTATAAACAGATCGCGGAAATTTCCACCGTAGCGGATTACAAGCGCGTGTATGTTTCCTTAAAGGAAACTTACGGTGAGCTGCCTCGCGCGACGGAAAATTTGCTCGTGATAGCGGTTTTGAAGAGCTACGCCGCGAAATTCAACGTAAAAAAGATCTCGCTCGTCAACGGAGTCGGCGCGTTGGAGTTCCCGTCGTTGGAGTCGTTCGGGGACAAACGCGTGATTGCCGCGCTCGATAAATATAAGGATCGAGTACGGTTAAATATGGCGGAAGCACCCGTCATAGAGTTTTTCGGAAAACGAGATCCGGCAGAATTGATGGCAGAAATGACAAAATTTTTGAAATTTGCGCAAACTTTCGTCAGTTTATAAGTAAAAACGTTTGCACTTTCGTGAAAAATAAGGTATAATATAACTTGACGATATATTGACAGTGAGGGGACTGTATCCTTTGCGTGTCCACTCGTCAAATGACAGGATAAAAAAATCGGAGCGATTTTATGAGCAAAAAACAAACATTTAAGAAAACGGCGGCATTGCTTTTGGGAATTGCGCTCACCGTTGGCGCAACGGGTTGTGCGTTTACGACGCCGGACAACGAAAAAGACCTTGCGCAGGTCGTTGCAACCGTAAACATTTCCGAAAGTTTGAAATCGGACGAAGAGTATGGCAACTACGCGAGCGATATCGCAGAGATCATCGACAACATGTCTACGGATATTTTGAAACGCGAATTGGTTTCTTACTATCTCAGCACGGGATATTCGTACACGCAGAGCGGCTATTCCTACGAGGATACGTTCAATATGTTGATGGACAACCTCGTTAACCGTAAGATTATTACGCAGTACGCCGTCGCATATTACGTAAAGAATGCGAATTTGACGGCGGCAGGTTGTGCTGCGTACGTGGAGGCGCAGTTGAACGCTACGAGCGGTAAAGAAAAGGAATTGTTGGAAAAACATCCCGAAGTGCTTACTTTGAAATATATTCTTACCGAAGGCGGCAAAGCGGAAGAACAGGCGGAGTACGACAAAGCGATTTATAGTTTGAAATCGTCTTTGAATTCCAGCTTGGATTCTCTTGAGTCCACGTATTACATCACGTCGAGCGACGAGGAGCATAACCACAGCAGCGGTCGCACGACGCCCGACAACGTCGGTACGGAAAAGGAAGATTACTATCCGGTAAATGCGGACGGCAGTTTGAATTACGATATTTATACCGGTCGTAACGCACTCACTTCTTGCGGCGAGTACGAAAAGGTAGACGGTTCGACAACGACCAGCCGTCAAAAGGCGTATAACGCATTCATCGCCAACGTTTCGGATTACGGTTTGATTTCCGAGGAGGAGGACACGAAAGATGTTACGTTGCTCGATTACTACTACGTGGAACTCGGCACCGTTCTCGGTCAGTCCTTGATCACCAAATATTACGAAGATTTGCAAGACGAAGCAGTCGCCGAAATGAAGGACGAATACGTGAGCAACAAATACGCCGAAATTTTGGAAGCGCAGGAATATGCATACAAGAACGACAATTCCGCATTCGAAACGGCACTCGACGGCTTGTCCGACGATTCTTTCGTGCTTTACGGCGAGAAAGGTTTCGGGTTCGTGTATAATATTTTGATTCCGTTCTCCGCGAGCCAGAGCAATGCCTATACGGCGGCGAAGAATAAAGGCTTAACGCAGAACGACCTTTACAAGGCGCGTAGGGATATTCTTACGAACGTGCAGGCGAAAGATCTTCGTAGTGATTGGTTCGACGAACATGATCATGCTAACAACGCCTATGTCGTAACGACGGGATATTATGACAATAAACAAACGAAAGGCGAAAACGTTTACCTCTTCTTCGAGGATAGCGTTGCCAAGACCGACCGTTATGAAGCGTTGACGCAGTACGCAGGTCAGTATCCTTACAACGGCGTCGTGACAGAAAAGGAACACGGCTACGATTTTGCTCCCAATAAGATGAACATTAACGAGTTTATTTCGGAAATGGAAAACTATATCGATTATGTGGTCGGCGGAAAAGTGGCGAGCGGTGCTTACGTAAGCGATTACAATACAGAAAACTATATCAATGATGATAACACTACCGATTATAGCAAGTTCATGTACTACGAAGGAAAGGTTAACTTGAAGAATACGAGTGCGTCCGATTACTTCAAGGCAGAGGGGAACGACGCGTATGCCGCGCTGTCTGCCGTTAACGAATTGATGTTCGCTTACAGTACGGATACGGGTTGCTTGAATACGTATATGGGGTATGCAGTCAATCCTATCAAGACGAGCTTTGTTTCCGAATTCGAATACGCCGCGCAATACGCCGTAAAGAAAGGTGTAGGTACGTATGTGGTCTGCGCGACCGATTACGGTTGGCATATCATCTACACGACGTTCGTATATGAGGGCGGAGACGTATACGGCGGTTATGACGCTGCTGAAAAAGAGATCGAAGGGACGTTCTCCAACTTGTTCTACGAATCTTTGAAAGCGACGACGGCAACAACGTATACCAACGAATTGCAGAGCCGCGTTTTGAATCAGTTCAACAACGACGATTGCGTAACTCGTTTCGAAAAGAGATATAAGGATTTGTTGGAATTGTCCTGATAAATGGATCGAATAAGCACTCCGTTTGTTAAAGCGGAGTGCTTTTCTAATAAGAAAATGTCCAAAGGAGTGTGGTGCGCGTGTTGCGGTTAACGGTCGAACAGGAGCAAAGCTTAAAAGAATTTACGGAAAACAATTATGCGCAAGGCGCATTTTTTTGGACGCGGCTTTTGCGGAACAAAGACATCAAAGTCAACGGTGTTCGCGTACAGAAGGACGTCCGCTTGAAGACGGGCGATTCGGTCGAATATTACCTGACGGAAAAACAAGAGTCGAAACCTGCCTTTTTTATCGTATACGAGGACGAAAATATACTGATTGCCGACAAGGAAAGCGGCGTAAATTCCGAGGCGGTGTTTGCCGCTCTGCGGCGCGACGCGCTCGCAAAAGGCGAAACGCGCTATTTTATTCATCGTTTGGATAGGAATACGCAAGGCTTGTTGGCGTTTGCCAAAACGCAACGCGCCGAGCGCGCGTTAACGAAGGCTTTTAAGCAAAAGCGAGCGGAAAAAATTTACCATGCGATCTGTTTCGAAAAATTTCCGAAATCGCAGGATGTTTTGATAGGCTATCTAAAGAAAAATGCCGAACGCGCCGAAGTTCGCGTTTACGACGCTCCGATAAGCGGCGCGGAGAAAATCGTGACGGAGTATCGTGTCCTCGAGGTCAGGGAGCTATGGACAAAGGTCGCCGTGACGTTGCATACGGGAAAAACGCACCAGATCCGTGCGCATTTGGCGCATATCGGTTGCCCGATCGTAGGGGATATGAAATACGGGAATACGGCTAAAAATAAGGAGCTCAGGCTATCGAGACAATGCCTTGTGGCAAAGACTTTACGGTTTGAATGCTCGGGCGAATTTTCGTATTTGAACGATAAAACGTTCGTTTCGCGGTTTGAGGCGGATTTGCCGTCGCCAACGGAACAGGACGAAATTATATAAAAATTTTCCGTTTGAGCGTTAAAATGCTTGTCAATTTAGAATTTATATGTTATAATATAAAACGACTGTTATATAACGGTCGTTTTATAATAAAAGTTTCAGGAGTGAAAAATGCCGCCAAAACCTAAGTTTACCAGAGAAGAAATCGTAGCCGTCGCATTGCGACTTGTATCGGAAAGAGGGGTAGAGAGTTTGACCGCGCGCGAACTAGGCGCGGCACTCGGTTGTTCCGCGCGTCCGATTTTTACGGCGTTCGAGAACATGGAAGAAGTGCAAAAAGAGGTGCATACCGCCGCTATGCGTTTGTTTGAAACAACGGAGTATCGACAATTTTCGGAAATGCCGCCTTTCAAGCAAGTCGGGATGAAGATGATTTTGTTTGGTCGGGACGAGCCGAAGTTGTATCGGTTGCTGTTCATGCAAGAGAATAAAAAGGCAGTTTCGTTCGAGGACGTGCTCGGAAATTTAGGCTTGATCGCGGTCGAATGTACGGAAATGCTTGAAAAAGAGTACGCGTTATGCGCGGAGCAGGCAAAGACGTTGTTCGAATCGGTGTGGATCTATACGTTCGGGGTCGGGGTTTTATGCGCTACGGGCGTATGTCGTTTGACGGAAAAAGAGATCGGTGAAATGCTTACGACCGAATTCGAAGCGATGCTATCATGGATAAAAAACGAAAAGGAGAAAACAATATGAGTCAATCAATCTGTGGCGCAAATTGCGCCGAATGTCCGTCGAAAGCAACTTGTAAGGGGTGCGCCGAAACGAACGGCTGTCCGTACGGAAAGCAATGTTTTATCGCAAAATACATATTGACCGGTGGAGCGGAAAATTACCGGAAATTTCTAAACGGTTTAATAGAGGGAATCAACGCTTTGGCGATTCCCGGCATGGCGCAGGTGACGGAGCTGTTTCCGCTGGTCGGAAATTTCGTCAATTTGGGGTACGAATTGCCGAGCGGTAAACGCGTAAAATTTTTAAAAGATGACGAAATGTATCTCGGTGCGCAGGTCGAAAATCTTTTCGACGACGAGAAAAAGTCGTGTTACGGCGTGATCGCGCGGGAGAGTTTTCTGCTCGTATGCGAATACGGCGAAAGGGGAACGAACCCTGAACTCATAGTATTCCGCAGACGTTAAGTTTGACAACGTAATACTTTAAAAATGAGCTTTGTATGGCGGAAGCTTCCCCCAAAAGTTAGGCAAACTGTTGGGGAGGTGTGTCGGAACAAGGCTCATTTTTTATGCTTATTTTCGAAATTCGGAGCGGCGAAAGCGTTGATAGCAAAGCCGAAGAAATTCGCAAGGCGAGAAGGCGAGCGATACGTAATTGTAGGTTTGTCAAACATATGAGACAAGAAAATAGAAAAAATTTTAATTATGTA
>CAYZOF010000056.1:0-12548 GCA_964479935.1 uncultured Clostridia bacterium
CGTCACGCTGTCGCCTATGGTTACGCTCGTCAAACTGCTACAATCTTCGAACGCAGAATAACCGATACTCGTCACGCTGTCGCCTATGGTTACGCTCGTCAAACTGCTACAATCTTCGAACGCATAATCGGAAATTTTTGTTGCCGTCGTTATTTTCGCTTCCGTGACCAATTTGTTATCGATATATAATTTCTTTGCATAATTTAACGGATTGGCATAATAACTACCAAACGAAATTTGTACCCAGTCATCTATCGTTCCGTTGTAATCTACCCTCGTCAAATTCCAACATTCATAGAACGCCCTATAACCAATACTCGTCACGCTGTTGCCTATGGTTACGCTTGTCAAATTGCTACAATACCAAAATGCATTCTCACCGATACTCGTCACGCTGTCACCTATGGTTACGCTCGTCAAACTGCTACATTTAGAGAACGCAGAATCGGCAACAACTTTTGTATCATTATGTATATTGCAGGAAGTGATATCCGTAGACGATGCCTCTATTAAAGCTACGTAAGGATTGTTTGCATTTCCTAAATACTTTGCATTATCATGTACGTTATATTCCAAACTGCTACACTCGGAGAACGCATAAGAACCGATATTTGTCACGCTGTCGGGGATAGTTACGCTCGTCAAACTGCTACACCAATAGAATGCCCACTCACCGATACTCGTCACGCTGTCGGGAATGGTTACGCTCGTCAAACTGCTACATCCCTTGAACGCAGAATCACCAATACTCGTCACGCTGTCGCCTATGGTTACGCTCGTCAAACTGCTACATTCATAGAATGCCCTATAACCGATACTCGTCACGCTGTCGGGAATGGTTACGCTCGTCAAACTGCTACACCAATAGAATGCCCACTCACCGATACTCGTCACGCTGTCGGGAATTACCACGCTCGTCAAACTATAACATCCATAGAACGCAGAAGAATGAATAAATTTTGTATCATTATGTATATCGCAGGACTTGATATACGTAGACGATGCCGTTATTAAAGCTACGTAAGGATTGTTTTCGTTTCCCAAATACTTTGCGTTGTCATATACGTTATATTCCAAACTGCTACATTTAGAGAACGCATAATCACCAATACTCGTCACGCCGTCGGGAATGGTTACGCTCGTCAAACTGCTACATCCACTGAACGCAGAATCACCAATACTCGTCACACTGTCGGGAATTACCACGCTCGTCAAATTGCTACACCCAGAGAACACCCTATCACCGATACTCGTCACGCCGTCGGGAATGGTTACGCTCGTCAAACTGCTACATCCACTGAACGCAGAATCACCAATACTCGTCACACTGTCGGGAATTACCACGCTCGTCAAATTGCTACACCCAGAGAACACCCTATCACCGATACTCGTCACGCCGTCGGGAATGGTTATGCTCGTCAAATTGCTACAATCATAGAACGCGGAATCACCGATACTCGTCACGCCGTCGGGAATGGTTATGCTCGTCAAATTGCTACAATCATAGAACGCAGAATCACCGATACTCGTCACATTGTCGGGGATTTCTATACTCGTTAAACTGCTACAATTCTTGAATGCATTATCACCAATACTCGTCACGCCGTCAGGAATTTTTATACTTGTTAAACTGCTACACCCACTGAACGTATTATAATCGATACTCGTCACACGATCGGGGATTTCTATACACGTCAAACTGCTACATCCATAGAACGCATCTTTATCGATACTCGTCACGCTGTCGGGAATTTTTATACTTGTTAAACTGCTACATATATTGAATGCCTCATAACCAATACTCATCACACTGTCACCGATTACAACGTTCGTTAAATTGCTGCACCTGTTGAACGCACGAGCGGGAATTGCATCTCCGGTTACAGTAACCTTTGTTATGCTGCTTGGTATGTAATAATGATAATAATAAAGAGAACCAGAACCACCATATTGAAATGTTGCTCCGTTTATAGAGCTACTTGAAGACCAAGTATAGCCGAATATATATCCAAATACTGCTTTATATCCCGTTGCATCTTTACTTGCGCCTACAAATGGTATTGTCATTTCTTTCAAACTGCTACATTCATAGAACGCCTGAGAACCGATACTCGTCACGCTGTCGGGAATTACCACGCTCGTCAAACTGCTACAATTATAGAACGCATAATCGGAAATTTTTGTTGCCGTCGTTATATTCGCTTCCGTGACCAATTCGTCATTGATATATAATTTCTCTGCATAATATAACGGATTGGCATAATAACCCCTACTACCATTACCAAACGAAATTTGTACCCAGTCATCTATCGTTCCGGTGTAATCTACCCTCGTCAAACTGCTACAATCTTCGAACGCATAATCACCAATACTCGTCACGCCGTCGCCAATGGTTACGCTCGTCAAACTGCTACAATCTTCGAACGCACCAGAATAAATAACTTTCGTATCGCTATGTATATTACAAGAAGTAATATCCGTAGACAACGCCTTTATCAATACAACGTAAGGATTGTTTTCGTTCCCTAAGTACTTTACATTGTCATATACGTTATATGCCAAACTGCTACATCCTCTGAACGCATAATCACCGATACTCGTCACGCTGTCGGGAATGGTTATGCTCGTCAAATTGCTACATCCACTGAACGCATAATCACCAATATTCGTCACATTGTCGGGGATGGTTATACTCGTCAAATTGCTACATCCATAGAACGCATCTTTATCTATACTCGTCACAGGTAAATTGTTATAGGTAGACGGAATGACAATATCCTTATCTCTACAATCGCCAATACCTGTCACCGAATAAGACGTACAATCGTCGGATAGCATATATCCTAAACTTTCATTCTCTTTTTCTTCGTTCGAACTTTCTTCCGTCGAAGACTCGTCTGTTACGCTCGAACTTTCGCTCGATGACGAAGAAATAGCCGAACCGTCCACTAATCCACCACAGGCGGCTGCACCGCATGCGAGCGCGCAGACCGTCAAAAACCCGAGTAAAATCTTTTTTACCCTTTTCATCTTTACCTAACCTCCTTGATTTATATTTTTACGGTTTCCCGTTAATTAGGTACAAAAAAAGTGCCGCCTTAGGAACAAGACGACACCGACACAGTGCTCTCGTCCGCCAAAGTTGCGACACTTAGTTATCAATCCAGAAGATTTTTATGTAAAGCGAATAAGGTACACTTATGCCACGATAAGTATACTTCCAGATCTATTAAACTAAGTTTCGCAATTTTATTCTACCACTTTTTAACATGTCTGTCAACTATTTTATGATAAAATAAGCATCCTAAGCACAAAAAAATACGCCCGAAGTAAAAATGCTTCGGGCTTGCTTTCGCAAAATATATTACAACAAATAATAAGGCATATCCTGTCCGACACAGACGCGCTCGCCCCCCTCTTTCGCAGACGCTTTCTTAAGTCCGGGTTTTTTCCGCGTTTTTACAGGTGCGGTTTCGGGCACGGAATCGGTTTGTGCCGTTTTCTTGGCAGGCGACTTTCTCGCCGCCGTCTTCTTTTCCACAGGTTTCACCGTCTTTTCCGCCACTTCTTCCGAAATGTCGGCGATAACCGAACTGTTCTCCATATCGGGAGCATTCGTTTTTACCTTGGAATATCCGTTGTTTTCCACTCTTTTAATCGCATTTTTTCCGACTGACATTTTCCATGATCTCCTTTGTAAGTTCTATATATTCGACGGCACTGCGGCTCGTCTTTTTGAATGCGACGACCGGCATACTGCTGTCCTGCGCCCATTCTATCGCACTATCCACACGGATATACTTTTCAAATAACGTAATATCCGGCGTTTCCTTCAATGTTTCCAACGTCTGTTTGAAGTATTTTTTACGCTCGTCCGCCTTCGTGATGGCAATCCCCAACACTTGCAAACGGGGAGAAATTCCGCGAGCCTGATTGCAGAACTCGAACATATTCGCAAGCCCGAACAACCCCCAAGGGCTGGCTTCCACCGGCACAACCAAAAAATCCGCAGCACAGAGAATATTCATCACCCAGCCGCCAAGCGTCGGAGGCGCGTCGATCAAAATATAATCATAATACCCCTTCGCGCGAATGCGCTCCAAGCATTTCCGCAAAATAAATTCCCGTTGCCATTTAGAGAACAAGTCGAACTCGATACTGCTCATCAACGACGAGGAAGGCACAATGTCCAAATTCGGCACTTTGGTCGGCGAAACGAAATCGGACAAGTCCTTTTCTTCCTTGACGGCGCTGTAAATATTTTTACCGCCTTCGGCAAATGCGTGCGCTTCGTCTTCGTCGAAAAAAGAAATCGTCAAATTCATCTGCATATCGCCGTCTATCAACAGTACTTTTTTCCCGAGCGTCGCCATGGCGCAACCCACGTTGGAACACGTGGTCGTCTTGCCGCTGCCCCCTTTATTGTTCGCAAAAGCGATGACCGTCGTTTTACTCATACGTTCTCCTATCTTTTCTTCTTCGTTTGCGTGCGACGAGCTTTCTCCTCGTCGTCTTCCAAATATTCCACGAGCGCCTGTATCCCCTCGCCCGTAATCGCGCTGACGGGGAATATCTTTTTACACCCGGCGAGCAACAGCCAGCGTCTTACACGCTCCACATTGGCGTCCGGTTTATCGATGCCCGTAATGATGCCCACTGCCTCGCGGTTCAACATACTTGTGACGCAGGGCGAAAAAATCGAAAATGGTTCGTTGGCGGACAAAACCAAGCCCACCACGTCGGCTTCGTAGGCGTACAGTGCCAATGCGCCGCCCGTTTCTCGACGTTCGGTGTATTCCCCCGGCGTGTCGATGACCGTATCGAAATAATTTACGTACTGCGTTTTATAATATTTTATTTCTTCTCCGCGCAGAGCCTGCGTCAACGTCGTTTTACCGGCGGCAACTCTGCCGAATAACATGATTTTTTTCATAATGCGTTTAGGTCTTGGTCACGTCGCAACAAATATAGTCCAATTTCTTTTCAAAGTAGTCACGCACCGCGGAAAACGCCGATTCCACCGACGAAACAGAACCCGTGATGATGAGCGTACCCGTAAATCTGTCTACGAATCCGACCTCCGCGCCCGACGACTTCATCGAAATATCCGCCGCGATTACCGCGCTCTCGTACGGGATAACGGTCAACACGCCGATTGCACTGCGCGTATAATCGGTCTGCGGATCGAGTCCGAGCTTCGTGTAAAGCACTTCACCGGGGTTTGCGATGATGTGACAAAGCGTAATTTGCTTACCGGGAACCCATTCTTGTATAATTCTCGGGGGCATTTTTTCATTGATATCCATACTACTCTCCTTGATTTACGTGAATTTTCACGCGTCGGCGTTTAGCCGCCGATTTGGCATTTTAAGCCGCTCGCTTCCGCCACCGACAAAAGATACTCCATCTTTTCTTGGGAAGGCGGTAAAATTTCCGTCAAAGTATACTGTCTGCCAAGTCCTTCGTATTTTCCCGTGCCCAAACGATGATAGGGCAACAAATGATGCTCCTTCACCCCGGGCAAGGTTGCGGCGAAACGGGAAATTGCCCGAATTTCTTCCGCCGTATCGTTGAAGGACGGCACGACGGGCGTACGAATAATCAGCTCTGTATCGCTGTTCGCCACTCGTCTTGCGTTCTCCAAAATTCGTTCGTTGGGGGCAGCCGTATATTCCTTATGTTTACTCGAATCCATATGCTTGATGTCCATCAAATACAAATCGAGATAAGGCAAAATCTTTTCAATATTCTCAAAGGGCGCATTCGCCGTCGATTCCACTGCCGTATGCAAACCGTTTTCCTTACAAGCGCGCAACAAATCCCGTGCGAAGTCCGGCTGACCGAGTATCTCGCCGCCCGACAGCGTTACGCCGCCGCCACTCCGACGATAATATTGCATATCCGCAAGGATTTCGGGCATAATCTGTGCCACCGTAACGTCTTCGCCCACCGTTTTGAGCTTGCCGTTTTCCGACAGCGTTTCGATTTCATACGCCTGAGATTCGGGGTTACAACACCACGCGCAACGCATAAAACAGCCCTTAAAAAAGACGATGGTGCGGATTCCCGATCCGTCGTGAATCGAGAATCGTTGAATATTGAATATTCTGCCCGTGGTATCGTAATAACTCATAACAATCCTTTACTGATTTTTCTTAAAAGCCCTGTTCGGTACGATTGATAATATCGTCCTGCAAGGATTTCGACAACGTCGTGAACAATGCGCTGTAACCGGCAACACGCACGACGAGCGTCTTATATTTTTCGGGATGTTTCTGCGCGTCGAGCAACGTTTCTCTCGTTACAACGTTAAACTGCATATGCATACCCTTTTGATCGAAATAGGAACGAATCAACGCCACGAACTTCGTCAAACCACTCATACCTGCCAAAGCAGACGGGTGGAATTTCTGGTTGAGCAACGTACCGTTGGAAGCGACGTCTTGTTCGAGCTTCGCCACCGAATTTGCCGTTGCCGTAGGTCCTTTCACATCCCTACCGGAAGCAGGTCCGATACCGTCCGCAACGGGGGTATAGGCAAGTCTGCCGTCGGGGGTTGCGCCCGTCTGACCGCCGAGGGGTACGTTCGCCGAAACGGGATACAAGCCCGCTTGGAAAACACCGCCGCGAGGGTTTCTGTATTTTTCCACTTCCTTGGTATACGTATTGGCAACGGCGCGCGCGAACATGTCCGCTTCGTAAATATCGTTGCCGTATTTCGGGCAAGTTTCGTCAATCAAGCGTTTAATCTCGCGATAACGCGCTTTCTTGACGGGATCGAGCCCGTTCGCCGTCGTAATCTCTTCGTAAACGGTACGAATAACTTTTTCAGTCGGCTCGATACCCTGCGACACGAGCTGTTCGGTTACTTCGCCCGTAATGCGTTCCGCCGCACTGCCCGTGATGCCGTAGCCGAAATTGGCTTCCAGAGCTTCTTTCAACTCAGCCATGGTCACTTTGCCTTCTTCAAATACGAGCTGTTTTACGGCGAGCAAGCCGTCCGTATTATTTGCAATACCGAAGCCCTGAGGTCCGGTGAAATTATAGATTGCGCCGCCTTCTTGCAAGCTCTTGCCCCTACCGATACAATCCTCTACCATACAGGATTGGAACGGCAACGGACAACGCGTTGCGTGCGCCACGTCGATTGCGTTGTTTGCGTTTACGAGCAACTTAATAAAGTAGCTCTGTTGCGTCTTATATGCTTCAAAAAATTCTTCAAAGGTACGCATTTTCGTAACGTCGCCCGTTTCCGGACCGATCTGCACACCTTTATCCACACCGTTCGAGAATACGAGTTCGAGCGGGCGGCACATATTGAAGAACGCCGCATCATGCCAACCGTCCGTCTTGCCGCCTTTTTGCGGTTCCACGCAACCGATGATACAATAATCCCTTGCGTCTTCGAGCGTCAGTCCTCTCGCCATAATCGCCGGAATGATGACTTCGTCGTTGTAATATGCCGGAAGCCCTGTGCCTAATCTTGTCAAAGCCGCCGCCTTGATCATGAAAGATTCGGGAGAGCCGTTCCAGACACGGACGGAAATCGAAGGTTGGGGCAGAGGCACGTGCATAGCCGCCTCCAAACACATATACGAAAGGTCGTTCGTTGCGTCCATGCCATGGACGTTTTGACCGCCGACGATTAAATTTTGGAACATACCGTAGCCGGCAAAACCGTCTGCCGAACCGGCATCACGTACCTTGTTAATATCGTTGAGCTTTACCCAAATGCAATCGATAAGTTCCTGCGCTTGCTCGACGGAAATTTTCCCTTCGTCGATGTCCTTTTTATAATAAGGATACATGTACTGATCGAACCGACCGGGGGAAATGGAATGTCCGCTCGATTCTACCTGCAAGAGCAACTGTACGAACCAGAAGGACTGACAAGCGTCGTAAAAACTCGTTGCCGGAAATTCGGGTACGCGCATACACGTGGATGCGATTTTTTCCAATTCTTCCTTGCGGTCGGGGTTGGATTCCTTTCTCGCCATTTCCTTAGCGAGCTTTGCGTATCTTCTTGCATATTCCACAACGGCGTCGCAAGACTCGATAACGGCTGTCAAGAAATTGTTTCTTCTGACGTATTCCGGATCGGAAACGTCCAACTTATTCTTCGCCGCCTGCGCTTCGGCAATAATGCCGCGATAGCCTTTTTTCAAAATCTTTTCGTAATTGACGTTCACGTGTCCGATACCGTTGTAGAAATAGTTTCCCGGCGTGAACATGCCGTGCACGGTAAACGCATCGTACGCTTCGGGAGCCATATTCGACTTCGCGAGGTCGCTACACGTCTTGCCCTTCCAATAAGGATACGCCTTTCGCAATGCGTCCTTCGTATCTTCGCTGATATAGAAAGGATCTGCCGCACGCGTTGCCACCGTATCGAACTCCGCCTCTAACCATTCATAGGAGTATTCAGGGAATACCTGACAACCGCGAGGTGCTTTCGTCGCACTCCCGACGATCAACTCGTTATCGCGAATGACGATGGGAATATTCCGCAAAATATGAGCAAAAGCCGCGCTTCTACGCAAAATAACGGGCAAGTCTTCCGTCGATTTATAACTTTCCG
Source organism: uncultured Clostridia bacterium (assembly GCA_964479935.1). GTDB lineage: Bacteria > Bacillota > Clostridia > Christensenellales > Borkfalkiaceae > Scatosoma. The sequence continues at coordinate 8,579 of CAYZOF010000056.1, forward strand.
TAACCAAAACACCTCTATCCGCTTCGATTTCGGGCATTTTCTCATACAATGCGTTGACGAGCTTCTCTATTCTCGCGCTTTTTTCTATTACGAATTTAATATTTTCCATATCTCACCTTCCGTCCGAACTTTTCTATCAAAGCTGATTCCAAAGTTCTTCGTGCGGTGCGGCAATCACCGATTCCGCCGAAAGCTGACCGCTCTGTTTTGCGTATGCGGAAGCCGCTTCCACAGCCGCCGTTACGTCGCCGACTTCGCCCGTCAACATAATGACGCCTTTGCCGCCCATACCGCGCGATACACGCAAATCGTAAATCGCCACGCGCGAAGTTTTTACGGCTATATCCGCCGCCTTGATCGTCGTTGCGGCAGAGAAGGTTTCCACAACCCCCAAAGAGCCTTTTTTCTCACCCGTTTGCGTGCCGAACAACGCCTTGACAACCTGCTCGTCGATGCGCCCCATAACGGACGAATCGATTACGTAGCCGTCGAACTTCGACAATACGTGTTGCACCGCCGCCGTCACGTTGGAAATCGAACCGGACAAAATAATTTCGTATTTTCCGGGACAAGCCGGGTGTGCGGTAACGACGCTTACGCCTGCGCTTTTGAGTGCGGCGTCCGTTGCTTCTACGCCCTTGGGAATGCTTTTCAATTCTATTACGCCGATTGCATTATACATTGTTGTTTACCTTGTCAATAATAATTTTCGTTCCCTCTACCATCGTCACTCTGCCCGATATGGAAGCGTATTGGGGAAGGGAAAGCCCCTCTGCGCTCTCGGCAATCTTGTCGCCGCGTTCCACATAATCGCCGTCGTGCACGAGCGCAACGCTCGGTGCGCCGATGTGCTGCCTTAAATATATCTCTGCCTTCGTGAAATTCGTATCTTCACCTAAATATTTAGGGAGCTTATCGAACTTTGCCACGCCGAGCACACTCGCCCAACGGTCGGAAGGCACCATGCGATATTCTCTCTCGACGGCAGGTTGCACGTCTTCTCTGCCCACGTACCGCATTTTGTTTTTTGCGAGCAACGATTTGTATTCGTTGATGACCGCCTTGGGAGAAATCCCCTGACAACAAGCGAGCGTTTCGCAAAGTCCGCATCCACAACAAAGGGTTGCGGAAAGCACCATTTCCGGCATAATTTTCGCCGCCGATTTCGCCGTGCGAACCATTTTATGCGGCTCTAACGGATACCCCAGCAAATGCCGAGGACACATATCCGTACAACGGGTACATTGACAACACGCCGTTTCCGCTCTCGCAATCGATTTTGCACCGTCGAGGAACTTCGATTCCACCGCCGGAATCGTGCGCGGCAAAATCAACAAACTCTTTGTCGTTTTCGTAACGACTGCGGTTTCGGGATCTATGATTTTTCCCATCGAAGGACCGCCGTCAATCACGACGTAGTCTTCGGGGATTGTAATCGAATTTTTTTCAAACAGCTCCGCCACCGTTACCCCGACGGGCACGCGAAGCACGACCGTTTCGGGAATATCCCCTGCAATCGTGAGCCATTTCATCGTCACTTTTGCGGAAAATTTCACCATTGCCGCCACGTTGTACACCGTTTCTACATTATATACGATTACGCCTGCGGTAATCGGCAAATTTCCGGGTTTTACCACACGTCCCGTCGCCTGATAAATCAAACTGATTTCGTCGCCCATGGGGTATACGTCGGGTAAAACTTTTAATTGGATTTTTTCAGCCAAACGAGTTCCGTCCGCCAATTTCAAACGCTTTGCCGTGTGCTCTTTAACGCAAAGAAGGGCGCGGGGAATCGACGCGTAATCCAAAACCGCCCGAATCCCTGCCAACACCATCGGCATTTCTTTTTGCAGAAGAATATAATCGGTATACAGCAACGGTTCGCATTCCGCACCGTTTATGACAAGCGTATCCGCCCCGTCTGCCAATTTCGCATACGAGGGGAATCCTGCGCCGCCTGCGCCGACTATACCTGCTTCTTTCATAAGTTCTTTGAGTTCCATAACCTATTCTCTGTTTCTTCCCGTTAATCGACCGAGCTGCTTGCCGTTTAGTCTACGATACCCACGATTACAGCGTCGCAAGGCGCATTCGTGTTATGCAAAGCCAAACGAGCAGAACTACCCGTCGTTATGAGTACCGTTTCGCCGATACCTGCGCCGACGCTGTCCACCGCAATGATAAATTCACCCGAAAGAACGCCGTTTTTCATAATTTCGACTTCCATAAATTTAGAGCCGACGAGAGAATCCTGTTTTCTCGTGGAAACGATGTTTCCTCTAATAATTCCTCTTAACACCTTTTACTCCTTAACGACCTTTACCTTAAAGCCGTTGCCGATGCCTGCCGCATTCGCATCGTCCGTATCGATATGCATCTCCAAACGGAAATCGGGATGTACGCGCACCTGTACGTCATACCAACGCGTACGGCGCTTGCCTTCTACGTCCACCGTCACCGTATCGCCGTCTTTAACGCCGAATTTTTTGCCGTCTTCGGGTGACATATGGATATGTCTGTTCGCAATAATACAACCTTCTTTGAGCTGTACGACGCCCTTAGGGCCGACAATCGTCACCCCTGCCGAACCTGCGATATTCCCCGATTCTCTTACGGGCGGCTTTACCTTTAACACGTAGGAATCCGTTGCGGAAATTTCCACCTGAGAGCTTTTTCTGACCGGACCGAGCACGCGCACGCCCTCGATCGGACGCATAGCAGGTCCAATCAACGTCAACGTTTCCTTACAAGCATACTGTCCGGGCTGAGAAAGATCCTTCATCGGAGTCAATTCATAGCCGACGCCGAACAACGTTTCCACGTCCGCCTTCGTCAAATGTATATGTCTATTGGAAACGCCGACGGGAACTTCGTTCGCCGCCAAACCGGCAGACGAGCTTTCCTGCCCCATATCCGACAAAACTTTTTTGACCATTTCTGCGATCTGCGCACTTGTAAATTCCATAATTCCTCTCTCTCCATTCTGTCAAAAATCGTATCAAAACCATATGGCAGATGAAAATCTGTCATTTTTTCTACGATTTTTTCGTTCTTTTTACGCAATTTTGCGTAGGTTGAAAAATCTCCGCGCCGCACGATTCGATCGCCCGAACAGGGCGACGCGGATCTCCTTTCCGTTAAATATTTTCTTATTTAATGCTGGGAAGAAGCTTCTCAACGTCTGCGTGGGGTCTGGGGATTACGTGCGTTGCGATAACTTCGCCAAGAGCCGTAGCCGCTGCGCAACCTGCTTCTACTGCAGCTTTCACCGCGCCAACGTCACCGCGAACCATAACGCTTACCAAACCGCTACCGATCTTTTCGCTGCCGATAAGAACAACGTTTGCTGCCTTTACCATAGCATCTGCTGCTTCGATTGCTGCAACAAGACCTCTCGTTTCTACCATACCTAATGCTTCCATTGTAAAATCCTCCTGAGATTTTTTATTTTGAATTTTTTATATCGTCTTTAAAACTAACCCGTCGTTAAAAACCGCATAACGTCGGGATGCGGGCGAGCGATTACTTCACGCCCTTTTACGTTGCCGACTTCCGCGGCTGCTGCCGCGCCTGCGTCGAGCGCCGCCTGCACTGCGGATACTTCGCCTTCGACTACAACCGTTACCAGTCTGCCGCCCAAGCGTTTTTCCACGTGAATCAATTTCACGTCGGCAGCTTTTACCATAGCGTCAAGCCCGGCGATTGCGGCTACCATAGCTTGCACTTCGAGTAACGCTATTGCTTTCATGGAATCTTCTCCTTTACAATCCGTGAATTTTCTCTATCGAGCCTCTTTCAGCCGCAAAACCACTCCGCTTTGCGGCGAAATACACTCCGTCTGAAAATTTATGATTATTTAATGGAAGGAAGAAGCTTCTCAACGTCTGCGTGGGGACGAGGAATTACGTGCGTTGCGATAACTTCGCCAAGAGCCGTTGCCGCCGCGCTGCCTGCTTCTACAGCCGCTTTC
>CAYZOF010000057.1:0-12401 GCA_964479935.1 uncultured Clostridia bacterium
TTTTTGTAAAACAAAATTATTTTCTTTTTTTTTTTTTCCTCTAATTTCGTTTTTTTTTTTTTGGTTTGCTTAATTACCACCACCCCCCCCCCCCCCCCCCCATTTGTCAAGCATTTTATAGAGGATATTTGAAAATTTTTTGAAAAATTTTTCAAATACTATTAAATCGCTACGACAAATGGCGCTTTTTACGTGAAAAAATCGCAAAATGATTGACAAGCCGTCTAATATGTGTTATAATATATATTGTGAGCACGCCGATGAGCAACGAAAACTCGTGCGAGAAAACTTGCCTTGCAACGCGGCGGATCGCGATATCGTAATAAAAAATAAGGAGTTTTATGATGAAAAAATTTTATGTATGCCTCGCATGCGCTCTGTGCGCGGTGAGCTTTGCAAGCTGTCAACTTATCACACCGTCCGACAATTCTTCGGTTTCGAAAAATTCGACGACTACGTCGGAAAGTTCGAGCGTGAGCATCGAAACCTCGACCGGTAAAGCCGAAAATTCGAGCGAAGAAGGAGAAAGTTCGGCTGACGAGAACGAAAAGACGGACGACAGTGAATGGACGAGCAATTATTAAAATGCAATAACGAAAGTAGCCGCGGCAAGGAAATCTTCCTGCCGCGGCTACTTTCGTTATCCTTTAACTTTTTTCCTTCATCCTTTTAACAAATTGATTATGACGACATAATCGCCCGTTACAAGCGAATTGTTTGCCAACATATTGCAAACTTTATCTCTCACGGAAGGATAGAAAGTCATGATGCAACGGAACGTTGCCCCTTGGGAGAGCCAAGGTTCGGTTACGTTCCGTTTTCCACATGGAAAAATTGAATTTCAGTCGGCTTTTGTCAGATGCTTACCGATTCCCTCCAACACAAGCTCCCCGACCTCCGCGGAAAACGTCTCCAAAGAAATCGAGCGGTCGGAATTAAACCAGCTCCGATACGCCGCAAACAAAGCGTTCGTGATATACTCCGCGGTAAATTCCCTTTCCGTTTCCGTCAGTCGCGTTTTACGTTTTAATACTTCGCGAATCTTACCCTTGAAATATTCCAAACTCTTTTGGAAAAAATACGAGTTCACGTCTAAATTGATGATCTGCCCGTAGAGTTCCAAATTCTCCGACAATAATTTTGTCAACACGCCAAACCATTCGTACGGATCCGAAAGCTGATAATACGCGTCCTGTACCTCTTTTTCGAATAAATCGAACAGCTCACCGGCGAGTTCCTCGCTGATTTCATGCACGCCGCTATAATAATTATAGATCGTTTTACGGTCGACGTCCGCTTCGTCCGCGAGCTCTTTAATCGTGATTCTGTCGATTTCCTTCTCGCCCATCAATTTCACAAACGCCGCGCGAATCGATTTTTTCGTGCGCTGAATACGTCTGTCCTGTTTCCGTTCCGTCATGGTATTCTTTCTCCTTTGTGCATTATACCACACGTATGAATTATATCATATTTGATAAATATTGGCAAGCAAAAAATATGCAAATATCGAATTTTTCGCCAAAAACGATATGCGACACGCTATCCGCATGCCGCATACCTTATAGTGAGAGAATATGAAAAAAGTTTTAGTATAGTTTTATTGATTTCCTACTGCTCTCTTGCCCCCACGCGCGAGCTTTTCCGCTCCCGACGATAGTTTAGCATAGTTTATTTTAACGTTGTATTGTGATAAACAGGTGACGATATTGTGATAAAATAGTAAAAGATGGTATAATATAACAAATAATGAGCATATGATACAATAATTCAAAAAGAATCTCTGCTTACTTCAAGCGTTTAAGCTTTGAAAAATCATCTCTGCGACGCGGAGTCCGTCCGCCGCGGATGAAGTGATTCCTCCGGCATAGCCGGCACCTTCTCCGCAGGGGTATAAAGCTCTCACAGTCACCGATTGCAACGTTTCGTCGCGTTCGATACGGACAGGCGAGCTGGTGCGCGTTTCCGCAGCCGTCAAAACCGCATCGGGCGACGCAAAACCCTTTAACCGCCTATCCATGTCGACAATCGAAGTTTTCAGTGTTTCGATTACGGGAGCCGGTAAAACGCTACGCAAATCCGCAAACGCCGTTCCTGCCGCATACGTGGGCGTTACTTCGCCGAAACGTCTGCTCTCCTTATCCTGCAAGAAGTCCCCGACGAGCTGTACGGGCGCGGTATAACCGCCGCTTGCCGCATACGCCGCGCGTTCTATCGCGCATTGGAATTCTACGCCCGCCAACGGGGAATCGCTATCGAAATCCGACCTGCCGACCTGCGCGATCAGCGCGCTGTTGGCGTTTTCGCCGTTTCGCGCGTAATTGCTCATACCGTTCGTCACGACGGCAAATTCCTCACTCGTCGCAGGCATCACGTAACCGCCCGGGCACATGCAAAACGTAAACGCGGCGCGTTCGGAGGCATGCGAAACAAGCTTATAATCCGCCGCAGGAAGCATCTTATATGCCGCGCCGTATTGCGCAAAACCGATTTTTGATTGCAGATGTTCAATACGAACGCCTACGGCAAAATCCTTTTGCCGCATGCAAACGCCGCGCGTCAACAGCATTTCGAACGTATCCCTCGCACTATGCCCGACCGCAAGCACGACTGCGGAAACGGGCATGCGCTCCGTCTTGTTGTCCTGTCGAGAGCGCAACACCGCCTCCCGAACTCTGCCGTCCTGCAAACGAATATCTTCCAAACACGTGCGGAACAGAATTTTTCCGCCTTGCGATAGAATGTATTCCCGAATATTTTTTATGACTTTTTGCAGATTGTCGCTACCGATATGCGGTTTTTGCAACCATAAAATTTCTTTCGGTGCGCCGAAGCGCACGAACATCTGCAACACCTCGCGATTGAGCGGACTATGCGTCTGCGTATTCAATTTCCCGTCCGAAAACGTACCTGCGCCCCCTTCGCCGAACTGCACGTTCGTGTCGAGATCGAGTAATTTCGTTTCGAAAAAATTCCGCACGATCTTTTCCCGTTCCTCCACGGGCGCGCCGCGCTCGACCAATACGGGAAGAATGCCGTGATCGAGCAAACGAACGGCGCAAAAAAGGCCCGCAGGTCCTCCACCGACCACCAAGATCGGCTCTTCGGGACGTTTCTGCGAAGGCAGGCGTTCGAAAACGCGCTCCTCGTCTGCAACGGTATGCGCGGAAAATTCTATCGTATACACATATCGAATTTTGGATTTATCGCGCGCATCGAGCGATTTCTTCTTAATCGCTAAATACGCTGGCTTTCGTCCCAATTTTTTCTCCGCGATCACGAACAATTCGCGCTCGTCTTGCTCGGGTGACAGCTTCACGTCGGACAATGTAAAAATTTTCATGCTCGTTTCTCCTTCGAGCGAGCGATTGCTTCGGCAACCGCGCGCGCGGACGCGTACGCCCACTGCAAATTAAATCCGCCGCACTGCCCGTCCACATCCAAAATTTCTCCTGCGAAATACAATCCCAAAACCAACAAGCTCTGCAGATTTTCATCGACTTCTTTCAAAGGAATGCCGCCTTTGGTCACTTGCGCATATTCGAATCCCAACGAACCCGTTATCCGCAACGGAAAATTTTTCACCAGCTCCGTCGCGCGCTCGACGTCGTTGTTCGCTCGACGAAAAATCGCCCTGCCGATTTGGTTATTGACCATGCCGCAAAGCAACTCCCCTGTCGCCAAGTCCGGATAAGTTGCTCGTTTTTTGAAAAGCGCGGATAACACGGCACTCTTTTCAAATTGCGGCAAAAAATCGATAGAAATTTCAGCCGTTCCGTTTTGTGTTTCAGACGCAATGAACGCCGACGCGCGGAAAACCGCGTCTCCCGACACGCCGTAATCGGTAAAAATAACGTCGCCGACGAAAGATATCTCTTCGCCCTTTCCCGTCCGAACGCGAATCCGTCCGTCGTTGACTCGAATTCCTTTCAGCGTCTTAATATAAGCCGTATCCGTCTTTAATTGAACCAAGGACGGATATAACGGCGTAACGGTATGCCCGAAACTCCGCGCCAAGTCATACGCAGAACCATCCGTTCCGAAATTCGGCGCCGCTTTGCCGCCCGTACAAATCGCCACGGTTTTCGCGAGATAACGCTCCCCGTCCGCCGACGTGAGCAAAAATCCCTCGGGAACGCGTTCGATCGCCTCGATTCGCTTCCCTAAATGCGCGTCGACGCCGCTTGCCGAAATCGCATAGCGCAACGCGTCGGTTACGGCGGAGGCTTGTCTGCCGGCAGGGTAAACTCTGCCACGTTCGTCCGAAATCAACAACAATCCCAAGTTTTCGAAAAACGCGCGCATGGACGCATCGTCGTACCTGCGCAAAATCTCTTTTGCTTTTCGCCCGTCGCCGTCAACGGAAAAATAAGCTGTATCTTTCACGGCAAGGTTGGTGATATTGCCCTGTCCGTTCCCTGTGGCGGAAAGCTTTCTGCCCAATCGATCGCCCCGTTCGAACAGCGCGACGTTATCCGTGTTTTTCATTGAAGCGGCAAGCATAAGCCCGGAGGCTCCGCCGCCGATAATCGCTATCGTATATGTCTTCATGCTACCATTGTACCCTATTTCTAAAAAAATGTCAAATTTTTTGAAAAAACGCGAAAAATTTTTTTCAAAGATATTGACATTTTCCGAATTTTATATTAAAATAGTTATATGAAGACACCAGGGTTGCGTTCACGGCTCGAAATGTCGCAATTTTTTCCTGTCTTCGTGGCGTTTTACATACGGAGGAATTTATGAACGAGATAATAAATTATTGTACGGAACATCCGATTCTCGTCGGAGCGACGGTTGTATGTCTGTTCGCGGCGGTCGGTATCGTTTGCGTGGTTTCTAAAAAAGCAAAAGCCGCCAAGGCGCAAGCAGAAGTCGCTGCCGCCGAACGACGGCGTCAAGCCGAAAAGCAACAGACTCCGCAAAAGCCGAAAACTCCACGGGAGCATACGCCGAATCTGCCGAGAGAAAATTCCGACTCGACCGAATCGGTCGACAAAGTGAAAACTTCCGAAGCGAAAACTCCGAAAAACAAAATTGCTGAAAGCGGAACGACGAAAAAAGCAAAAACGCAGACAACGGCAAAAAAAGCGACGACATCGCCCACGCCGCACACAAAAAAGCAACCTACGGCAAAAACGCAAAAATCAAAAAATACCCCCTATAAGGAGAAGAATATGTTATTGGACGAATTGAAAGATGCTGACAACGAACTCGATTTTTACGAAGAAGACGAAACGGACAGAGTCGCTCGATACAGCGGTAAATGGATTATCTGTCGCGTAGTTACGGACGACAAGGCTACGCCGGAAGAAGAAATGTATTTCTTTGAATTGCACGCGTCTAACGGCGAAAAATTGCTCTCGAGCGAGGAATATACGACCTACGCAGGCGCGCTCCGCGGCATTGAAACGCATAAAGCGAATATTCTGCGCGGAAATTTCAAAATCACTTTGTCCAAAAAAGGCGATTACATATTCAAATTGCTCAGCGGCAAAAATCTGCTCCTCTGCATGGGCGAGCATTACGCTACACGCGCAAGTTGCGAAAGCGCGATCGAGTCGGCAAAGCGATTCGCGAAAACGGCAATCGTTGACGAAAACATTCAGGATCATATCGTAAAAGTTCCGCCCGAAAACGATTCGGAATACCTGCCCTTGCCCGACGGTTACAACGGGAAATGGATTTTGAATCGAGAAATCGGGATCGACGGCGAGCCGGCGTACTCATTCGAGCTGTTTGCCAATAACGGCGAAAAGTTGCTCTCGAGCGAAGAATACACAACGTACGCAGGCGCAATCAACGGCATCGAAACGCATAAGGCGAACATTCGTCAAGGCAATTTCCGAGTGACACTGACCAAACGCGGCGACTATATTTACAAACTGCTCAATCGCAACGGACAGTTGCTTTGTCTCGGCGAACATTATAAAACAAAACGGCGTTGTCTGAACGCGGTGGAATCGGTAAAGCGTTTTGCGGAAAAATCCCCCGTTCTCACCGATCCCAAAGTTTTGGAGGCGGCAAAAGCCGAACAACAGAACGCCTGATTGAAATATTGCGAATCGGCGAGTAAAACGCCCGATCGAATCTGAGAGGTAACAATGCAAACGATCATCCGACGCATGGAAGAAAAAGACCGACAACAAATCCTTGACATGATGCGAATATTTTACGCTTCCGAAGCCGTTTCCACCAACGGCTCGGAGGAAATATTCCGCGCCGATATCGATAACAGTATTTCCGAAAATCCGTATCTCGAAGGGTACGTTTTCGAATGCGAGAACGCCATTCAAGGCTACGCTATGCTGGCAAAGAGTTTCTCGACCGAATTCGGAAAAACTTGCATTTGGATCGAAGACCTGTACATTCAAGAGATATATCGCGGATTAGGAATCGGTAGCGATTTTCTGCGCTACATCGAAGAGAAATACCCCTCTGCACTGTTTCGTTTAGAAGTCGAAGCCGAAAACAAACGAGCCGTGCATGTTTATAAAAAATGCGGTTACGACGTCCTGCCGTATATGGAAATGAAAAAATTATAAACAAACGATTTTTATAGAAAAGTAATAGTTAAACATGCTATTCTTGATAATAAATAATCCGATAAAAATCGGAAAAATGCATTGCCGCGGCGAGGACAAAATCCTCGCCGCGGCTTTCGTTATCCTTTACCTTTTTCCCTTCATCCTTTTAATAAATTGATTGTGACGACACATTTGCCCGTTACAAGCGAATTGCCCGTCACCATATCGAAGACTTTGCCCGTCGTCAAGATGCAACGCAACGTTGGCAACGTTCCGTTGCATCTTACCATTGAAAAAGGTACTTAAAGGATAACTTATAGTTTTTCGAAATAGTTGCAATCAATCCTCCCCTACCCCTCCTTTACACAAGGAGGGCAAGAGAATGCGAAATACGCCTTTCCCGTCAAGATGCAACGCAACGTTGCCCCTTGGAGAGCTGTCTGTGAAACAAACTGAGAGGGCATGTCAGACGGAAATGTTACTTTCGCAATCAAAATGAATCGTGCCGTCAACAAGAACTACTGTCTTCATGACTGCTTTCGCGCACTCCGGAACTACTATCATCCCAGTAGGAACTACTATCACTGCTTGAACAGCTACTATCGGTCGGGTCGTAATCATTGCAAATGACATCATAATAAAATCCCCAACCAATATCTACCTTTTGCCATTGTTCGTAAGTACCTGTATACACAATTCGCTCTAAATTATCACAGTTACTAAACGCCCAATCACCGATACTCGTCACGCTGTCACCGATTACAACGCTCGTCAAACTGCTACATCCATAGAACGCATACCGACCAATACTCGTCACGCTGTCGGGAATGGTGACGCTCGTCAAACTGCTACATTCCCAGAACGCAGAAGAATAAATAATTTTCGTATCATTATGTATAGTACAAGAAGTAATATCCGTAGACGACGCATCTATCAATGCCACGTAAGGATTGTTTTCGTTTCCTAAGTACTTTGCATTGTCATATACGTTATATTCCAAACTGCTACAATACCAGAACGCATCCTCACCGATACTCGTCACGCTGTTGCCTATGGTTACGCTCGTCAAACTGCTACAAGCTTCGAACGCATAATCACCGATATTATGCCTGTTGCCCACTTTGTAAAACCATGTTAATTCAAGCGCATAACGGTTTGAACGGACTGATTAAATGCTCTCAATGCGGGGCGTTTATACGCGTAATAATTGAAAACAATAAAGTGACCACAACACAAAAAGAATGATAACAAGCGTCCTATTTGGGCGCTTTTATTTTTGCCGAATAACGCTTTTATTCGACAAAACCTTCCAAGGGTAGAATGTATAATTATAATATAATTGCATAGGCGAAAGTCTAAATCAAAAGAAATGTGTTTCATTTGAGGACATTATGAATTACAAAAGCATTGAATTGTTTGAAAACAATAGTAAACTGGCTGAATTAAATTTAAGTGTAGAACAAATCCATTTTTATCAAGATAAAAAGAACTATAATTCAGTTGCAAATCTGCAACTGCTGGAAGAATCCAAAAACAAATCCAAAAACGATGCAAGTCTTGCTGACTGGGCATCAAGAAATCCAACAATTGATCTATATGTCGATCCAACAACAAGTTTGGATATAATGGACTTTGAAGATTTTATTAAGGTTCGAAAAGATAATATCTCAAAGCAACTAAAAAGAATCTTGGATTTATAATCCTTGGCTCTTTGACGGGTGCTTGACTAATACAAGTGCGCCGCTACGCGGCGCAGTCAAGCACCCGCCAAACAACTCGCTTAAACTCGGCAAAAAGACTAAACTCAAAGCCGAGCGGATCGGGGCGTTCGCCGCTGAACCGCTTTGCGAATCGCCCCGTATTCTCCGCACGGCGGCTATTTTGAGTTTCAACATCTTTTTAATACCTATATTTTTCGCTCCGTATTGTTTCGGGCGGCGTTTTTTGCGCCGTTCTTTTTTTGCCCCACGCAATTACTTCCCTACAAGTATGGGTGCGTATGGTAAAAGTCCGACATTATAGTAAAAGTTCTTGGTTATATCCAAAAGTGTCGGGAAAAGTCTGTTACGTTTTGTTTTCGTATTTTGTATAGTTGTCGCATGGAAACGTGCGACATTTTTTTATTACCTAAAAACCCTTTTGCAGTTCCGCTGTGGTTACTCTTGCTCCCGACAAAAACCATTGTAAATGGAAATTTTCCATTGAAACTACATTTTGAGCCATTCACGCTTTTTTTATAGAGTGTTGTAGACTGTAATCGAGTAAAAAACGGCAAGAAATTTTTTCAAACCGGTAAAAAAGTGTCCGGTTTGAATTTTAGAATACCGATAGTCTTTTGAGAGAGGCTATTTGTCGGTATAAAAATTTCTCTACAATGAAGAAAAATCCTTAAAAAACTTTTTCAAACAGGAAAAAAACCTTCCTATTTGAGTTTTAGAATACCGATTGTATTTTGAAAGAGGCGTTTACCGGTACAAAAAATTTTGCGTTTCTTTCAAAAACATTTTCAAAGTCGCAAAAAACTTGCGAGTTTGAAGTTTACACTCAACAAAAAAATCAAGGAGCAAAAAAACAATGAATCTACAAAACGCAAAAATTTATCACGACGGCAGTCATTTTATTGCCATTCCACAAGGAGCGTATCCGAGCGGAAAAGGTTGTAAAAGACGTGTTGTCAAATCAACGCAACAATTATCACTAACGAGCGAATCTCCGCCCGAAACACCGAAAGAACGCTTTGAAAAGGCATATAAAGAAAGCCAATCGCTGCCAAAGCGAGAACGCAAATCACATATTAAAGAATCTTTGGCGGCAGATTTTCCCGACAAAGAGGAGTTAAACGCTTTCGTTGCGAAACATTGCGAGAGAATGAAAACAAATGCCATAAAGCGACGATCTCGACTGATGAGGAAACTTAATCTGCAAACATGGGACTATTTCGTAACTTTTACCTACTCGGACGAACTTTTAGACGAAGAAACTTTCCGTAAAAAACTAACGAATACGCTTAAACACCTTGTTGCCCGCAATGGGTGGAAATATGTCGGCGTATGGGAGCGTTCTCCCGAAAAGAATCGATTGCATTTTCACGGAATATTTCATATCCCCGACGGCAAGATGATAGGTAGCCTCGAAAAAGTAAAAGATTACGACACCAGGCATCACCGAATGCAAACGACGTATCAAAACACGCATTTTTTGAAACAATTCGGTAGAAACGATTTCGAGGACATCGCCACGCAATACGATTTAACCGATGCCGTTAAATACATAACCAAGTATATGGAAAAGTCCGGCGAACGTTTAGTCTATGGCGGTAAATTGCCTACGTATATCCGTTCGGATATTCTGGAAGAAGATATTGCCGCACCTTATGGTATCGACGACCGAAAACAATTATTGTTCGACAGTTTCACCTGTATCAACGAGGGTGAAATCATCGGCAAAGCAACAAAGGAAAACATAGCAAAGTTGCCGCATTGCAACTAAATTAAATGTCTTTCGCTACGGGAGCGTAAACGAAAACGTCTTTTTCGTCAAGGGTAAAGTGCATTGCTTTGTCGCAACCCTTGACGGAAAAGCAAAATGACAAAAATGTAAGCAAAATCTTAATACGTTTCCGTTTTTTTCGTTCCCGCCGAAAGACAAAAATAAATTCAAGGAGATAAAAAATATGGAAAACAACATAAAAAAAGTGTTTTTGGTAGGCAATGAAGATTGCGAACACAGTTATTTCTTTGCTCCGTCTATCGGCAGAAAAAAAAATATAGGAGGCAAAATCTATTATGTCAGAAGATATTTTAACGGTGACAGAGATTTCGAATCGTCTATGAAAAAATTCGCAACAAACAACTACTACAAACAAGAGAGGTAAACGCCAATGAAACAAAAAAAGTATATAGCGGGACTGTATTTCCGACTTTCCCAAGAGGACGAACGCCAAGGCGAATCGGCTTCTATCGACAACCAAAGAACGATACTTCGCAAGTATGCGGAAGAACGCGGCTTTGAAATTCACGACGAATACATTGACGACGGCATTTCGGGTACGACTTTCGACCGACCGCAAGTGCAACGATTGTTGGACGACGCCAAAACGGGAGTTATAAACACAATAATCGTAAAAGACCTATCTCGTTTCGGAAGAAACTACATAGAAGTCGGTCAATACATAGATTATGTATTCCCGGCGTTCGGAATAAGGTTTATTGCTATTCAAGATAACGTAGATACGGACAACCGTGACAGCGGCACAATGGAAATGATGCCTATAATGAATATTTTTAACGAGTGGCATGCCGCAAATACGAGTAAAAAAATTCGTGCCGTAAGACGTGCCTTTGCCAAAGAAGGTATTTACATCGGAAAGAAAGCGGCTTACGGATATAAAATGGGTACGGATAAAAAGCATACGCCGATTATAGACGAAGAAACCGCACCGATTGTCAGAAGAATATTTGAAATGTATGCATCCGGAATAAGTCCGCGGAAAATATGTGAAGTGCTTAACGGCGAAGAAATACCGACACCTGCAATCTATGCCAGTGCTAAATTGGGGCAAAAGCCAAAGCAAAAAGTAATGGGATTTTGGACTCCCGTTACGGTGCGTGAAATGCTCAATAAAATGATATACCTCGGCCATTTGCCGCAATTATGCTGGACTTCGGTTTCGTATAAAAACCACAAGAGATATAGAACGGACCAAAGCGAATGGCAAATAGTCTACAATAACCACGAGCCTATTATTTCGCAAGAGTTGTGGAACAAAGTTCAGGAACGTAAAAAATCCGTAGCACAAGGCAAGAAAACAAAAATAGGTTTCACGCATCCTCTTTCGGGCTTTCTGTTTTGTGCCGATTGCGGCGGTAAAATGAGATTGCGAACATCGGTAAAACGTAACGGCAAAAGATTTTTGAGTTTCGATTGCGGTTATCATGTGCGATACGGCAAGGCTTATTGCTTTTCGCATTACATTGCGGCAAGCATACTGGAAGAAATAGTGCTTGACGATATACGAACGATGGCACAGAGAATAGTACTTGACGAAAAGGCTATCCGTGAAGAGTATCTTAGGCGGAATGCCGAACTTGCAGACGCGGCTATAAAGAAAGCCAAGAAAGAATTGCAGTCAAAACAAAAGCGTTCGGAAGAACTGACAAGGCTTATTAAGACCGCATACGAAGATAAAGTTAAAGGCAAGATTCCCGAAGATATTTGTATAGGCTTTATAGAGGACTATTCGGCGGAGCAAAAAACGATAGCAACGGAGATTGAATCACTTGAAAAGCAACTTTCCGAAACGGAAACCTCAAGGCATACTGCAGACGATTTTATACGGGATATAAAGAAGTACTTGAATGCCCCGGAATTGACTCGCGAAATGTGCTACGAACTTATTGACCGCATAATAATCGGCGGCTCGCAAAGCGCAACGGGAAAGGAACGCGAAATAGAGATTGTTTATAAAATAGACATTTCTTCCGTTATGCGACATAGACTTAAAAATAGCCTGCTTAACGGCAAAACACCATAAAATAGCAAAAAAGTGTATGTTTCAATGCGATTCATACACTTTTTTGATGCTCAAATACCTATATTATGTACGTCCATAAAATTGTGTCGCAACAAGCACACGCCACGGTTGCAAATTTGATTTTTAAGGTCAAAAATAATAGGACAATATTGTAGAAAAGATGCCGAGGGATTGTAATTGCACTTGAAAAAACAGGCGTAATATGATATAATAAATTGGTAAAATATAACGAGGTAAATTGTTATGAATAATAAAATTAAGATTTTTGAAAATAAACAAGTCAGAACGAAATGGGATGTAGATAAAGAGGAATGGTATTTTTCCGTTGTTGATACGGTCGCAAT
>CAYZOF010000058.1:0-12397 GCA_964479935.1 uncultured Clostridia bacterium
TACATAATTAAAATTTTTTCTATTTTCTTGTCTCATATGTTTGACAAACCTACAAGAACGGTATATTTTTTGCGAAAACGACAACAAAATAATATCGGTAATTTGTTTCTTTTCTCCGTTTCGGAACGTTCCCCGCGAAAACGCTTGCTTTTTGACGGAATATATGGTACAATGATTCCCTAATCTATGGAAAGTGACGTCGCCGATAGGAGGATTTCTTAAAACCTTCTATGCTGCGCTTAATGTCAGTATGCGGTGTTATCTTAAAAAAGGAGCATTTATGTTAGTTGCCGTAAAAAAATTGCATCCCGATGCGATATTGCCCACGTACGGTTCGGAATTTTCCGCAGGGGCGGATTTGTACGCGCTCGCGGAGAGAGAACTCGTGTTTTGTCCGAACGAAACGAAATTTGTGCGGACGGGCTTGGCGGTGGAGATCCCCGAAGGCTACGTCGGGCTTATTTACGCGCGGAGCGGACTTGCCTCCAAACGCGGACTCGCGCCTGCCAATAAGGTCGGGGTAGTGGATAGCGATTATCGCGGTGAAGTGATGGTTGCTTTGCATAATCACTCCCGAGAAGAACAGCGTGTCACCTCCGGAGAGCGCATCGCGCAGTTGGTGATCGCGCCGTATCTGAAAGCGGAATTTTCCGAACGCGAAGAACTGAGCGCAACCGTGCGCGGTGAGGGCGGTTTCGGCAGTACGGGGACGAGGTGAGGTGCAGTCATGTCGATGCGAATGAGAAAAAAAAGAAATTTCGATGTGCGCATGGAGGCGTGCGGCGATTTGTTGCTCGCGAAAGGCGCGGCAGGAATTTTGAATATGAAAGAGGCGGCGGAAAATTATCGCGCGTTGATCGATTTTAAGTCGGTATTCGGGAATGAAAATTCGGTCGCCTTGGAAATCGGTTGCGGAAAAGGCGGATTCGTTATCGCTTTGGCGCAGAAAAATCCGTCGGTGAATTATCTTGCGTTGGAAAAAATGAGCAACGTTATTTTAACGCCTATGGAAGAGGTGCACAAACTCGGGATAGAGAATATTCGTTTTTTGAATATTCGCGCGGAATGTTTGCCGTGCTATATCCCCGAAGGGAGTTTGGATTGTATCTATCTCAATTTTTCGACGCCGTTGCCGAAACTCGGCTACGCGACGCAACGGCTGACGCATCGCAATTTTTTGGAACGGTATAAAAAGCTACTGAAAAAGGGCGGCAGGATCTTGCAGAAGACGGACGACAGGGACTTCTTCGAGTTTTCTTTACAGGAGTTCGAGGCGTGCGGCTTCCGGCTCGAAAACGTGACGTATAACTTGCATGAAAACGGGAATCCCGATTGGAATATCGTCACGGAGTACGAACAAAAGTGGGTGGAGCGCGGTTTGCCCATTCATCGCCTGGAAGCGGTGTTAGAGGACGATACGGCGCGTTGTAACGAATAATTAATTCCCCGTTCGGAGGGTGGGCGGAGGAGCAAGAGCTTCCGGTTTCGCCTCGAGAACGGGGAATTTCGTTTTTCGCATTGTCTTAAATTTTCTTTTTCAATTCGCGTATGGCGTTCAATAAGAAATATTCTGCCGTCGTGCCTTTGCGAATCAGCTCCGCGGCTTCGTCGAAATCGCACCAACGCGCTTCGGACACTTCTTCTTCCTGGAGCTTGATATTGCCGTCCTCGACAATGACGATGAAATTGAGCATCAATACATCTTTTTTTGCGTGATAACGCGAGGACATATATTTCGCTTTTACGACGCCGAGTCCGAGCTCTTCTTTGATTTCGCGAGGTATGGTTTTTTCCGCGTTTTCGCCTTTTTTGATATACCCTGCGAACAGGATGAAATCTTCGTCTTCTACGTGTTTTGCGAGCAGGATCTTGTCTTGCGCTCGGTTGGTAACGACCATGGAAACCGCAACGGGGAATTGAGGAAACATGTACGACTCGCATTGTGCGCAATAGGGGACGAGTCCTTCGTTTTCGCAAAATCGCAGCGTTAATTTTTGTCCGCATTCTCTGCAATACATAGCTATTCCCTCCTTGTTTAGATTTGTAGGCAACGCCGCGAGAAATTTGATTCTCGCTCGATCGTGTCGTGCGCTCGCCTTGAACCTATTCATCATACTACTTTTTTCTGAATTTGTCAATAAAGTACGGGACTGTTTTTGCAAAATATCTGCAGAAGTATTAAAAAAGTTTTTGGTATACCATGTACGCGACGAGTTGAAATTTTATTAAAAATCATGTGGGCATGTACGCGTTGAGATATTCGCAAGAGGATTTGTATTTTTTTAAAAATCAAAAAAATAACGAGGCGCGCGGCTTTTGCGCTTGACAAGTGCGTTTCGATGGTGTATAATAAAGCGTACTATAAAGAATCACGAGGCGTTTTTTACGGTACGAACGAAAAAACGCTTCGTTTGTTTTTTGTAGCCGCATTATTGCAAAAAAAACATAAGGAGAACGGAAAAATATGCTTACATCTATTTGCGGTATCAACTGGGGCGATGAGGGCAAGGGCAGAATGGTGGACTTGCTGTCCGAAAAATTCGATATCGTTTGTCGCTATCAAGGCGGTAACAATGCCGGCCATACGGTAATCAACGAGCGTGGTAAGTTCATTTTGAATCTTTTGCCGTCCGGAATCTTGCGCGAAAACGTCGTCAACGTAATGGGCCCCGGTATGGTCATCGATCTGAAGCATCTCTGCGGCGAGATTGCGAAGCTCCGTGAGGCAGGCATTCGAATCACGCCCGACAATCTGAAAATTTCCGATCGCGCGGTCATTACAATGCCGTATAACGTGTTGCAGGATTGCTTGGAAGAAGACCGTCTTGCAGGGAAAAAATTCGGTTCCACCCGTCGCGGAATCGCGCCCGTATATGCGGATAAATATTTCAAAAAAGCGTTCCGCATGGGCGAATTGCTTTCGACGGAGCGTTTGTACAAGCGTGTCGCAGACATCGTGGAGTGGAAGAATCTCACGGTGGTCGGCGGTTATCATGCCGAAGCGATCAAGGCGGAGGACATGATTGCTTATTTCGAAGAATACGGAAAACAGCTTGCGCCGTTCGTGTGCGACGTCGGTTTGTATTTGACGGAAGAGAATAAGAACGGAAAGAACATTATGTTCGAGGCGCAACTCGGGGCGATGCGCGACATCGATTTCGGCATTCACCCGTATACTTCTTCCTCTTCGACGATTGCCGCGTATGCGCCGATCGGGGCAGGCGTTCCGCAGCTCCGTTTGGATAATTCCGTCGGAATCATGAAGGCGTATTCCACGTGCGTCGGCGAAGGACCTTTTACGGCGGAATATTTTGACGAAAAGGCGAAGAAGCTTCGCGATCTCGGCGGAGAATACGGCGCTGCGACAGGCAGACCGCGCAGAGTCGGACCTTTCGATATCGTGGCTTCCCGTTACGGAATCCGTTGTCAAGGCGCGACGGAGATCGCGCTTACGAAAATGGACGTTTTGTCGGCGTATGAGGAAATCGAAGTTTGCGTCGCCTACGAATTAAACGGGAAAATTTTACATGAGTTCCCTTTCGCGGACGTTTTGGACGACTGCAAACCCGTATTCGAAACGGTAAAAGGTTGGTATTGCGATATTTCGAAATGCCGCAAAAAAGAGGACTTGCCCAAAGAGGCGTTGGATTACGTGCGCTACTTGGAGTCGGCGTGCGGTTGCAAGATCAAATACGTATCGGTTGGCGCGGAACGCGACGCGTATATCGAGATGTATTGACGTATAATTATTTTGAATAGTTACCATTCAAAAATTTAAGAACGATTTTTTTGCGCGAGCGCTTGAAAAATGCGCTCGCGTGTGATATAATGTATAAAAACTTAAGGCAACGCCGAACCTTCTGCGCTTGTCGCAGGACGATATCGTGCGGTGTTTCCTAAAAAACGAGAGGTTACATTATGAGTATTCGTGTCGGTATTTACGGATATGGAAATTTGGGAAAGGGAGTCGAGCTTGCGCTTCGACAAAATTCCGATATGCAAACGGTCGGCGTATTTACGCGTCGCGATCCGAAGTCGGTGAAAACGGTAACGGGACTTCCCGTATACGCAGCGGAGCAGGCGAAAAATATGTGTGAAGAAATCGACGTCATGATTCTTTGCGGCGGCAGTGCGACGGATCTGCCCGAGCAAACGCCGTACTTGGCGCAATATTTTAACGTGGTGGACAGTTTCGATACGCACGCGAGAATTCCCGAACACGTTGCAAACGTCGACGAAGCCACGCGCGCGTCGCAAAAAACCGCACTCGTTTCCGCCGGTTGGGATCCCGGTATGTTCTCGTTGGCTCGATTGTATGCAGGATCGATTTTGACGAACGGCAAGAGTTATACGTTTTGGGGCAAGGGTGTCAGTCAGGGACATTCGGACGCGATTCGCCGTATTGACGGCGTCTTGGACGCGAAGCAGTATACCATTCCCGTGGAATCGGCTTTGAATGCCGTACGCAACGGGGAAATGCCCGAACTCGCGACCGATCAAAAACACGTGCGCGAGTGCTTCGTTGTGGCAGCGGAGGATGCCGATAAGGCGCGTATCGAGCGCGAAATCAAGACGATGCCGAATTATTTTGCAGAGTATCACACGACGGTACATTTTGTTTCGCAGACGGAGTTGAACGAAAAGCATAGCGGCTTGCCGCACGGCGGTAGGGTGATCCACAGCGGCTCGACGGGACTGAACGGCGAGCATAAACACGTCGTGGAATATTCCTTAAAACTGGATTCCAATCCCGAATTCACGGCGAGCGTATTGGTTGCTTGCGCGAGAGCGGTGTATCGCATGAACCGAGAGGGGAATTTCGGGTGTAAGACGTTGCTTGACGTGCCGCCCGTTTATTTGTCGGCAGAACGTCGCGAGGACGCGATTCGGCGTTTGTTGTAAAACTTTTTAGGCGGATATCGTTGTGAAAAGAGCAGAGGAGAAGGAAATCTCAGAGCAGTTTTTGAATATCTACGCCGGAATTTTATGGAGAAATTCGACGTTCGAAAAGGGTGCGTCGGACGAAGTGAAATACGTATTCGACCGCCCCGAATACAAAACGCTGAATGAAAAATACGGTTTGGAGAAAATTGCAGGGCAAGGCAGTGATTTATCGCGCGCAAAACGTTTGTTGCATTATTTGTCGCCGAGGTTACGCCATCAGTCGATGTACGACAATCACGTGCCGTGCAACGCGTTGGATCTGTTGGAATACAGCCTGGATAATCCCGAACACGGTATCAATTGTTTGAATAAATCGAAAATTTTGACGGAATGTTGTTTGGCGTTAGGGATTTACGCTCGCCGAGTGTGTATTATGCCGTATTCGCCGTATGATTTCGATAATCATGTCGTGACGGAGATTTATGACCGTGAATTGAGGAAATGGATCATGTTGGATCCGACGACGGACGGATTGTTCGTCGACGAGCAGAAAACGCCGTTGTCGCTTTTGGAAATACGGCAAAAATTTTCGAACGACGAATTCGTTACGTTTGTTCCTTCTGTCAGCCGTTTGACGAATTTGAAAAAATTGCAGGCGGATAACGTAGAAACGAATATGTATATATGTAAGAATTTGTTCTATTTTATCATCGACGGCGAATCTACGTTCGGCGAATCGGGTAGCGCATTGTATTTCGTTCCCGAAAACGTTAAAATCAAGGACGCCGCCGTCGCCAATGCGCAATTCCGAGTCCACCATTTGCCGGAGGAGTATGCGGAATGGAAAAAACATTACGAAAAACAAATAGAGGCTTTACGGCAAGAGAAAGAACCGCCGAGAACGAGCATTCTTTCCATGGAAAAAAGTCCTATATAAGGAAAACAAACGCCTTCCGAGCGGATAAAAATTGCTCGAAAGGCGTTTTTATAATAGTCAAGGTGACGCCGCATGCTTGCGCGACGTCGCCTCAATGATTCCGGTTGATGCATTGGCGAATAATCCGTAAAATTTCTTTCGGGTCGGTTTCGCAATCCGACTCCGTCCATTTGTGAATAATGGCGACGACGCCTTGGGTGAAATACTCCAATACGTAGACTTTCTCCTCTTCGGGGACGTTAAACGGTTCGAGTGCCGGATAAAACACCGTTTCGTATAAAGTACGATAGGCGGCGTGGACGTTGAAGAGCTGCGGCTTTTCGCGAATGACTTTCAAAACTCGTTTGTTTTTTTTGACAAAATGCAAATAGGGCAACACGAATTCGTCCGTGATCAAAAAAGCTTCCTCTTTCGTGGCGAACCGTATTTCGGAGCGCGGAAAAGATTGAAGAAATTCTTGATGCAGACGTTCCGCCGCTTCTTCCAACAATTCGTAAACGTTTTCGTAGTGCAGATAAAAAGTGGAGCGGTTTACGCCGGCTTTTTTGCAGATTTCTTTGACGGTGATGAACTCAAGATCCTTCTTTTCCAGTAGCAGCAGAAGTGCCTGATCCATCAAAGACGCCGTATGGAAGTATTTGCTTTCCGATTTATTCATATCAGTTTCCTTCGGTAATTTCTTTGGCGAGTGCCAATACGTCGGAGCCGTATTTCCGTTTGCTTTTTTCCAGAATCGCTTTGTAAAGGAAGTAGTTGACGCTGACGCCGACGATCCCCAAACAGCCGACGGCGATGCCGAGTGCCATGGACAGCGTCGAGCCGTCTCCGATGACCTGCATGGAGAGCGACATACCCGTCCCCATAACCAATGCGGAAACGATGCCGAACGTGTATGCAAAGACGTTGGCAGGGCGTTTTACTTTCGAATCCAAACGCTTCAAGGCTTTTACTTTCGATGTTTGCTTGGGAGCGTATTCGTTTGCGATTTGTTCTGCGTAGATTTTGTCTGTGTTCATGATAATTTCTCCTGTTTCGTTTATTTTCGGCAACGTTTCTTGTGTGATGTAGCCTTAAGTAATATTATTATAACGCAAAAACGGAGAAAAGGGAACAACACGAACGGACGAAAATGTCGATTTGAAGATTTATGCGAAATTCTTTTGTAAAGCTCCGCTTTTGGCTTGCTTTTTTCAAACGATTACATTATAATTATATAGGTTTTTCGGAAAACTGTAAATCAATTTTGTAGGTGAATCATGAAAACAACGGAAAAAATGACGAAAGCACAGGTGTTTTCGTTCTGTTTGATGGCGATTTGCTCCGGAATCGTGATCGGTATCGGCGGAGCTTCTTTTTTACTTGCGTCCGCGTTGTTCGGGACGTGGGGAAAGATTGTCGGGGCGATATTGTTCTCGTTGGCGATTTTTACCATTGTGATGTATGAAATGAAACTGTTTACGGGATTGGTATCGGACATTCCCGAAATGGGCGTGAAGAATCTTTGGAAACTTCCCGTTTGCTTCCTTTGTAATATACTCGGGGTGGTTGCAACCGCGCTTTTGTTGCAGAATTCCTTTTTGGCGGATAGCATCGTTCCGCAGGCGCAGAATATGATGTCCGCGAAAGTGAATGCAGAAAATTGGGCGTTGAAAGCGTTGACTTCTTCCGTTTTGTGCGGCTTTTTGATTACGCTTTCCATCGGTTCGGTCAAATATGCGCCGCGAAAAGCTTTGTCTACGACGGTGGGCGTGATGTTCCCGATCGTGGTATTCGCGTTTTGCGGCTTTGACCATTCGGTCGCAAATACGTTATATATCTTTTTCCTCGGCTTTTCCGGCAAAACGGTCGTGTATTTGCTGATCTGCATCGTCGGGAATATGCTGGGCGGCGTGATTTTACCCCTATTCTCTCTCTTTCGAGCATGGGCGAATAAAACGGTAGACAATAAATAGTATTCTAAAATCTCCTCTGTTAGAAGGTGCAAATAAGGGATTTGTTTTCCTAAAAAATTAAGGTATAGTCAAATCACGGCTATACCTTTTTAATTTAGAATGGAAACTGAGCCAATTCCTATATATTTAATTTCAATTCTTTGACAACGCTTGTCATCAATCTTTTCTGCTTTATGAACTATGACCTTTTCTATAAAGGTGCGTATAATTTCACAATCGAGTTTTTGAATATCATACTACTTTTTAGCAAGGTCAAGAAAGTAATTTACATTGATTATCTTTTCGCTTTCATCGGTAATGTCAAGAATTTTGTGTAGACGCCCTGTAGATATTTTTGCGTTTAAGTTAAATAATGTATTAAATGAAGCGGTTTGCGATACTTTAATAGCCAACGGCATTAGTTATGCGTTTTTTCATAAACAATAAAGAGCGCAACGTACCGTCAAATCAAGATTTTATGACAGTGCTGAGTTAAAAAAATAAAGAAAAAATACGAAGCCGCGGCGAGGGGAAAACCTCGCCGCGGCCACTTTCTATTTCCAAAGGTTCTTCTTTGCAAATTGCCGTTTCAATTTTCGTTTTTTCTATACTCGATGTGCAGGCTCAAGTAAATATATGCAGTTTTTTCCGTCATTTTTGCCGAGCAAGAACTCAATCCTCGGGATGGAACGCGGGGAGCGCGCGATATTCTTTAGGGGAAAGTCCGAACTTTTCCTTGAAAAGATGATTGAAATGCGCAATGCTGTTAAATCCGATCTTTGAAGAAATTTCCGTGATCGGGAGATCCGTGGAACGGAGCAGGTTCTTTGCGCGGTTCAGCTTGATGGAGTTGACGTATTGCACCAAAGTTTGATTTAGATACTTTTGGAAATAAGTCGATAAAGTGCGTTGCGAATAACCGGATTTTTGATATAAATCGCTGATTTTCACGAACTCGAGGTCAATGTCCTGCAACGAATTGAGAAACTTTTGAAACGGTTCGGGAGTTTGTTGCGAAACGGGCGCGGAATTCTTAAAAATCCCCAGTAAATAAAAACAGAGCGATGCCACCGACGTATTGTATTCGGCATTGTTGTCCGCGAACATGATCATATTCCGAAAGTTTTTGACTATCTTTAATTCTTTCGTTTGCAATTTCCGAATCGCGCTTTTCGGTTGAGGTCGGTGGTAGATATTGCTAAAAATCATTTCAGCAATTTCGATTTTACAGGTAACGTTCAACAATTCCACGTCTTCGGCGTTGACGGTGTTGTGACGATGCGGCACGTTCGGCAAGACTAAGCCGACGTCTCCGGGAACCAAAACGTACGTTTCGCCCAGCATAGTATTGGAGATCGAACCTTTCAAAAGAATGAACATTTCGATATAATTTTCGTGCATGTGATACACGGTATCGGTATTGTGCCATATATGGAAATCGAAGTCGTTGTCCATATACATCGTATAGCATTGTCCGGAAAATGAGCGGACTTTGAAAATAGATTCCTGTTGCATAATTTTCTCCCTGCTCTATTATTATAAAACAGATTTTTCCCGTTGTCAATATTTAGAAGCCAAGAATGCTAAAAATAACAAAAAGTTTGCTAAAAAAGTCTATGATTTTCTCGTGAAGTGTTGTATAATGATATAAGAAAATGAAAGATTTTGTCCGAATGCCGATCGACTTGGTGAAGAATCGGACGGAAAAATGTCAGAGCGAGGAGAACAGAACGAGATGGAAAAGAAGACGTGCGCGATACTCGGCTACGGCGATCGTAGCGGAAAATACGCGCAATATGCATTGGAGCACCCGGAAGAGTTGGAAGTAATCGCGGTGATTGATGTCGCACCGCATAAATTGGAACAAGCAAAAGAACGTTTCGGTTTGCCTGCGTCGAAATTGTATCCCGATTTGGACGCATTTTTGCGCGAGAAGATTGCTTGCGATTTCGTGATCAACGGTACAATGGATTCCTTACATTACGAAACGAGCATGAAACTTTTGAACGGCGGATACAACTTATTGTTAGAGAAACCGATTACCGCAAACGTAGACGAGCTGTTGGCGATACGCGACTTGGCGAACGAAAAAGGTTTGAAAGTGGTCGTGTGTCACGTGTTGCGGTACACCATGTTTTATTCGAAGATTAAGGAACTCATCGCGAGCGGCGAAATCGGCAGAGTCACGGATATACAGATGAACGAGCACGTTTGGCACGGACATTTCGTCAACGCGTACGTGCGCGGAAAATGGCGGAATGAAAAGGCGTGCGGTTCCGGGTTGCTATTGGCGAAATGCTGTCACGATACCGACTTGATGTGCTGGCTGAACAGCGAAACGACGCCGAAGTACGTATCGAGTTTCGGCTCGAGAAGTCTGTATACGCCGAAAAACGCGCCGGAGGGTTCGACGGAATATTGTTACGATTGTCCGCATCGCGAGAAATGCGTGTTCAACGCCATGGATTTCGAGTTGAAAAAAGACTACTGTCCGCAGTATACGTGGTTGGGACTCGAAAAAACGTTGGAAGAGATCACGGAGGAAGAAAAGATTGAATTCCTGAAACACGATGTTTACGGGAAGTGCGTGTACAAGACGGATATGGATGTCGTGGATCGGCAATGCGTCAGCGTGGAATACGAGAACGGTTCGGTTGCGACGTTGAATATGGTGGGCGGCGCAACGATCGCCGGGCGTCACATTCACATTCTCGGTGAAAAAGGCGAGATCGTCGGGTACATCGAAGAAAATAAATTCGTGGTCAGAAAATTCTTCGCTTGCGAGAGCGAGTCCGACTTGAAACGGAATGAAAAAACGTATGACCTGAACGAACTCTACGCGCTTGCGGACGAAAATCAATCGGTGGCAGGACATTACGGCGGCGATTATTTCATCATGAAAGATCTGTTGAAACTGTTGCGTGGTGAAAAGAATTCGCTTTCGACGACGGATATCAACGATTCGGTGCGTGGGCACTTGCTCTGCTATGCGGCGGAGATCGCTCGCAAGGAAAAACGCGTCGTTTCGATAGACGAATTGGGAAAATAAGGCAACGTCGCGAATAATGGGAAAATAAGGCAACGTCGCGAATAATATACTTTGCGAGTCGTTGTGGCTTCTGCAAGAATTCCGCTTGTTTCTTATCGAAAGCTACACGGCGTTCATTCGCGAGGATTGCGCGGTATCGCCTTATAAAGTCGCCATGCGGAGAACGCAAAAAACGCCGAATGCGTTTTCCGTTTGTTTGCGATAATAGAATAAATTTTAGGAGGAAGCACTATGCACAAAAAAGAGTATTATGAATCGTTGGAAATGTCGTTGACGTACATTTTTGACGATATCGTCACGATGTCCGACGGGGATAAAGGTACTTCGGATATGGGCAACGGTGAACACGGTGGAGACGGAGGAATATTCGGTTAAGGAGGAAAAATATGAAAACAAAAAGCAAAACATTGGCAATCGGTGCGTTCCTGTTTTGCGCCGTAACGTGTTACGGCGCGGCAAGCGCGCTCGATTCGACAAGAGAGAAATCGATTGCGGCGACGGCGGAAACGCAAACGATTACGCTCGACGAAGTGACGACGTTCAAAATGGACAAAGGCGCGTCGGTTCGTAAAAACGATCCTGCCGGTTTGCGCTATCGCGCTTTGTTGTCGGCGGAAGAATATGAGGCATTGGAAAGCAACACCGAAACATATCGGCAGATTTCTTACGGCGTGTTGATCATGCCCGTGGATTACGTCGTGCAATACGGCGAATTGAACATCGAAAACGTCTTCGGAGAGAATGCCGTTTACGGCTATACGGACGCTGACGGCGCGTATCATGGCGGAGATACGGCAATCATCAACGTATACAGTTATTCGATGCAGGATTATGTCAAGGACGGCGAAGTGTATACGGAAGACGGTATGGCGTATAAACGTTTTCACGGCGTCGTATATAATATCGCGGGGACGAGTTATTGTCGCGATTTTATCGGGGTCGGGTATATCCGCGCAGTCAAACGTAACGGCATTGCGGAGTACAAATTGACCGAAAACAACGATAACGCGAGGAGCGTTTCCGAGGTTGCGCAGGCGGCTGTGACAGCAGGGGAGTCGGACGACAACAACGTATTGCAGTCGTTTGCTAAAAACGCGTACATGAACTCGTTGATTGTTTCATACGATAACGTGCAGGAAGCGCGTCCGATCGATTACAAAAACGGCACGGCAAGCTTTACGGCAAGTCAAACGGGCATGTATGTACGGATCAATCACTCTGTGATTGCGGAGTACGCGCAGTTGTTTGATTCTCTTGAGCTGACGTTGAAATCACCTACAATGGCAGAATTTCGTATTATTACAAGAGATTCTGAAGGCACAGAAAATTGGACGTATGTATACGATACGTTAAGCGAGTCTAAAACCTTCACGATTCCCTTGAATAATAAAAACGTACATGATTTTTCGCAATACGATTTGACCTTGTACGCGGGAGGGGCGAATCAGAACGTTACGCTCGAAAGCATTCGTTTTGTAAATGCCGCAGACGAGACGACGGACGATAAGTCGCTTGCCGAAACGATGATGTCGAGCAGCGACAACTTCTATAAATATTTCAATTTCAGCGGTTGGGGGACGAACACTTGGGACGGAA
>CAYZOF010000059.1:0-11880 GCA_964479935.1 uncultured Clostridia bacterium
TTGCCGATATCGTATCGACCGACCAAAGATACGAAAAGGCAATCGAAACGGCGTTTGGCGGCGCGATGCAGAATATCGTAACGGCGACGGCGGACGACGCGCGTTACTTGATTGAATATTTGAAGCGTACCAACGGCGGTATCGTAACGTTCTTGCCGGTGGCGAGTATGCGCCCTCGTCCCGATTCGCGAGAAATTCAGCGCGCTTTGGACGAACGCGGCGCAATGGGACTCGCGACGCAATTGGTGCAATATGAGGACTATTATTATAATGTCATCAGCAACTTGCTCGGCAACACGTTGATTTGCGATACGATTGCCAATGCAACGACGATCGCCAAAAAATACGGTAACTTGTTCAAAATCGTTACGTTGGACGGCGATACCGTTTCGACGAGCGGTGCCATGACCGGCGGTAGCAGTCGAAAAGATTCCGGATCGTTGCTTTCCAACGAGCGTAAGATTCAAGAATGCAAAGAGAATATCGAGCGCAAGCAGAAATATATCGAAAAATTGAAGATTATGATCGCGCAACACGAAAAGGAACGTCGCGCGGCAGAAGAAGCCGTGGAGGCACTTCGCGAGAAGTATCAAGGCGCGACGAGCGAAATCGCCGGGTTGACCCAACGCGAGACCGCCCTCACGCAACAAATTGCTGAGGCGGAGAGCGACATTCAGACGTACGCGGAGGCGTTGTCGGAATTGAAGCGCAAGCTCCAAGACCTGAAATCGGAGGAAGCGAACTCCTCGATGAGCGAAGAGCAAATCGCGGCGCGACGCAAGAGTGCGGAGGCGGAAATGGAAACGCAACGCAGTCAATGCGATCAGTTCAAGGAGGAACGTACGGAAAGGAGCGCGTTGCTTCGGAAACTCGAGATCGAATATGCGGCGCTCAGCGCGGATATCAAAAAACAGAGAGAAACGATCGAGCGTATTACCGCGGAAAAGGAAGAACTTGTCAAGCGGATTTTGGAATTAGAGCAAGAAAAGACGGAAACGCAGGACAAGTTGGATGTTTTGGAAGCGGAAGCGGCGGAAAAGGAATTGACGGAAGAAGAGAAAGCCGCCGTGCAGGAGATCATGGATAAGATTGCCGAGCTGAACAAGGAAAAAGAGGACTTGAACGTCAGCAATTTGGCACTCGAAGAAGAGCGGACGCAGCTCCAAGAAACGTTGACAAAGAGCAGCGATAAGCGTTATAAATGCGAAATTGAGATCAGTAAGATCGATACGAACCTCGAAAATATGCGTTTGCGCATCGAAGAGGCGTACTCGATGGATTACGAGGGCTGTTTGGAGCTCCGTCGCGACGATTTCAATGTGGAAGAGGCGGCGACGTTGATTACGGCATTGAAACGTAAGATTACGATGCTCGGCTCTGTCAATCCGAATGCCGTGGAAGAGTACGAGTACGAAAAGACGCATTGCGACGAAATGGTTACGCAACGAGACGATCTGCAAAAAGCGATTGAGGATTTGCAATCGGCTTTGGATGAGATCCGTACGGAAATGCTCCGTATTTTTAACGAAGGGTTCGAGCAGATCAACGAGAACTTCAAGGTGACGTTTAAGGAATTGTTCGGCGGCGGTAAAGCGGAACTGGAGATCGACTACGTCGAGGGCGAAGATCCGCTGAATGCCGGTATCGAGATTATTGCCTGCCCTCCCGGCAAGAAATTGACGAAAATTTCGTTGCTGTCGGGCGGTGAGAGAGCGTTGACCGCAATCGCGATTCTGTTTGCGATTTTGCGTGCGCGTCCGATGCCGTTCTGTATCCTCGACGAGATCGAGGCTGCGCTTGACGACGCGAACGTGGATAGATTTGCATCGTATTTGAAGCGTTTTGCGGAAGAAACGCAGTTCATTGTCATTACGCACAGAAAGCCGACCATGAATCAGGCGGATACGCTTTTCGGCGTTACCATGCAGGAAAAGGGCGTATCAAAAATCGTCTCCGTAAAGCTTGCCGAAGTTGAGAGCCGACTCGGCGCCGGTACGGTAGAGTGAGCAAAATAAAAAACGGCGTAAGAATTTTACGCCGTTTTTGTAACGATAGGTTGAGAGGTATATATGGGATTATTCGGTAAATTATTCGGCGCGTTGAAAAAGACGAAAGAGGAATTTTCGGGAAAGCTCCGCGTGCTGTTTTCAAAAAATAAGCTCGGTGACGAGTTCTACGAGGAGTTGGAGGAAATTCTCATTTCTTCCGACGTATCGGTTTCGACGGCGGAGGAAGTGGTGAATCGCGTCAAAACACGCGCGATCGCGGACAGAATGAAAGACGAGGCGTACGTAACGGAGCTCCTTCGCGGAATCTTGACGGAAATGCTGGAAGAGTCAGAGGTTGAACCGCCTTCCTATCCGTGCGTGATCATGTTGGTCGGCGTCAATGGCGTAGGAAAAACCACGACGGTCGGGAAATTGGCACATTATTTTCTTTCGAAAGGAAAAACAGTGACCGTGGCGGCGGCAGATACCTTCCGTGCGGCGGCAAGCGAACAACTTTCCGTCTGGGCAGAACGCGCGAAGGTGCGTATCGTCAAGCACGAGGAAGGGAGTGATCCTTCCGCCGTGATTTATGACGCAATTGCTTCGGCGAAGGCGAAAGGTACGGACGTTGTTATTGTAGATACGGCAGGCAGATTGCACGTGAAAGACAATTTGATGAACGAGCTCCGCAAAATGGACAGAGTTGTCACGAGGGAGTTTCCCGAGGCAGATTTCCTGAAGTTATTGGTTTTAGACGCTACGACGGGGCAGAACGCCGTGAACCAAGCGCGCGTATTTGACGAAGCGGTGGAACTGGACGGAATCGTATTGACGAAGTTGGACGGAACGGCGAAAGGCGGTTTTGTATTTTCACTTTCGTCCGAGCTTGCCTTGCCGGTTATTTTTGCAGGCGTCGGGGAAAAAATGGACGATTTGGAAGCGTTTGACAGCAAGAGCTTCGTAGAAGCAATTTTATAAAACGATGCACCCATGTACGAGGTGAACAGGAAAATTGTTTATGAAAATCGATATTTTAACCTTATTTCCCGAAATGTTTTCTGCCATGCAGGAGAGCATTTTGGGCAGAGCGCAACGCGCCGGAAAAATTCAGATCAATGTCGTCAATATCCGCGATTATACCGAGGATAAACACTTAAAATGCGACGATTATCCTTTCGGCGGCGGAGCCGGAATGGTCATGATGCCGCAACCGATCGGAAGTGCCATCGAGGCGCTCGATCCCGAGCATAAGGCTCGACGGATTTATATGTCGCCCAAGGGACAGGTATTCAAGCAACAAAAAGTCTTCGAGTTGTTGGTATACGAACATCTGATTTTGCTTTGCGGACATTACGAGGGCGTGGATCAGCGCGTGATCGATCTGTTCATCGATGAAGAGATCTCTATCGGCGATTACGTTTTGACCGGCGGAGAATTGCCTGCGATGGTCGTTGCGGATTGCGTGTCTCGTTACGTGGACGGCGTGATCAACACGTCGTCGCTCGTCGACGAGAGCTTTTCGGAAAATCTGTTGGAGTATCCGCAATATACTCGTCCGCAGGAGTATCTCGGATTGTCCGTTCCTGAAGTTTTACGCAGTGGCGATCATGCGAAAATCGATCGCTGGCGCAGGGAGCAGGCGGTTGAAATTACCAAAAAGAACCGTCCCGACCTATTGTAAGTCGGCGGCGATAAATCAAGAGGAAAAGACATGAAAAATATACAATGGTTTCCGGGGCACATGACGAAAGCGATGCGCGATATGGAGGCGAAGCGAGATCTTTGCGACGGCGTGATTTGCGTTTTGGACGCGCGCGCTCCGATTGCCACCGTCAACAAAAACCTGAAAAAGATTTTTGGCGAAAAACCCATTCTGTACGTTTTGAATAAAGCCGACTTAGCCGATCCGAATAAGCTGGACGGGTTTATAAAATATTTTGAATCGCGAGGGAAATACGTCGCAAAATGCGACGCCACCGACATTTCCGCGAAGCGCATACTTTTGCAGAAACTCAACGCAATTACGGAGGAAAAACGTTTGCGTGCGCAGGCGAAAGGTCTGAACCGTACGTTCCGTTTCATGGTCGCAGGAATTCCGAACACGGGAAAGAGCACGATCGTGAATTTGTTGAGCGGTCAAAAACGCGCGAAAACGGGGGATAAAGCCGGAGTAACGCGCGACGTGCGTTGGCTCAAATGCGGCACATTCGATTTGTTGGATACGCCGGGAACGATGCCCCCGTCCTTTGACGATCAAACGCGCGCGAGACATTTGGCATATATCGGTAGCATCAACGACGATATTTTGGATATGGACGATATTGCGCTGGAGTTATTGGGCGAGCTTGCCGAGCGTTATCCCGAATGTCTGACCGCACGTTACGATATCACCGATTTTTCCGAAAAATTGGGAATGTACGAGGCGGTTTGTAAGCGTCGCGGTTTCTTGTTCCGTGGCGGCGAGTACGATTATGAACGCGGCGCGAAAGCCATCGTTGACGATTTCCGAAAGGGCAGACTCGGAAAGATCTGTTTCGAGCAGGCGTCCGATTATTCGGATTTTGATTTTTGAGGAGCGAGCATGAAAAAAATTTGGAATGCGGAAGAAAAATTGCAATACGAACGAATTTTGCAACAGAAAGGCTACGTGCGTATTGCCGGCGTGGATGAGGTCGGGCGCGGACCACTTGCCGGACCGGTCGTTTGCGCGGCGGTGATTATGCCGCTCGAATTCGAACGTTTGGTGGAGGGCGTGGACGACAGTAAAAAGCTCTCTGCGAAGAAACGCGAGGAGCTTGCCGAACGGATTAAGGAACGTGCGATCTGTTATTCCATTGTAGAAGTGGACGAAAAGCAGATTGACGAAATCAATATTTTGGAAGCGACGAAACTGGGCATGAAACGCGCGATAGAAACGTTGAAAACGTCGCCCGACGTCGTTCTGACGGACGGTAATATGACGCTTGACGTTGCAAACGAACAACATAGCGTGATTCACGGCGACGCGCTTTCCTATTCTATCGGCGCGGCGAGCATTATCGCCAAGGTCTATCGAGATCGTTTGATGGACGAATACGCCAAGAGCTATCCTCAATACGCATTCGACCAGAACAAGGGGTATGGTACGGCGGCGCATATCCAAGCAATCAAGGAGTGTGGAATATGTCCGATTCACCGCAAAACGTTCACAAAAAAGTTTTAGGCAGAAAGGGAGAGCGGCTTACGGAAACCTACTTAAAGTCTTACGGCTGTGAGATTTTGGAGCGGAACTATCGTACGCCGTTCGGAGAGGCTGATCTCATTGTCCGAGACGGCGATGAAATCGCATTCGTAGAGGTAAAATCCCGTACGGGGAACGAATACGGAACGCCGCGCGAAGCGGTCGTGAAGAGTAAACAGCGTCGCTATTTGCAAATCGCAAAATTCTATTGGGTTAAGACGGGGCAAGAACCCAACGCGCGTTTCGACGTCGCGGAGGTATATGCGGACGGAACGATCGAATATATTAAAAACGCTTTTTAAGGAGTTCAACAATAAAAACGTCTTTTCGACAAAAGGCGTTTTTATTTTTTGCGCGGTATCTGCTATACTGTGCGTATGGTCATTTATATCGAGTACGCACTGCTCGAAAATTTTATTTTGGACGGAATCTTGCTATTTTTATCGCTAATCTCCGTAAAAGTTTCCGTTCAACCGCGACGGTTGATCTTTGCCTCGGCGGTCGGAGCGATTTTTGCGGTCGTTTATCCGCTTTTGAAAGTATCCGCCTTGAGCGGCATTTTTTTGAAGTTTGTCGTCGGTTTGTTTCTATGCAGGCTCGCATTCGGCTTCGCACGGGATAAAAAATCGCGAGAACGTTTTAGGGCGTGCGCCTTTTTCTTCTTTGCGTACAGTTTTGCATTCGGCGGTGCGTTGCTGGCGTTGTCGAGTACCTTGTCGAAAGAGCGATTCTCGGCATTTGCGACGCTTGTCGGATTTTTAATTTTTTCTTTTGTTGTCCTATTTATGATCCGAAAAATCTATATTAAAAAGACTGAATATCAATATATTTACGATTGCATCCTAATAATTGGTAAAAAAAGCGTGAAAGTAAAGGGTTTTTTGGATAGCGGCAATCTTGCAGAGAAGGACGGAGTTCCGGTATGTTTCGTTTCTCTCGAAACGGGATTCGAGCTGTGGGGAGAAGAGATCGTAAACGGGCAAGCGGAAGCACAGGAGTATTTGGAGATTTCTACACTCGGCGGACGAAAAAAATTGCCGTTATACGTCGGCGAAATCGAGCTGACAGAGGGCGCGAAACGGGAAAGAATGCATACATATTTTGCGCCGTCGGCGAATATAGTATTGAGAGAATATCAAGTGATATTGAACGCGCGGACGTTTGAGAATCGATAGGAGAACGGGTATGAAATTGTTTGACGTTTTGAAGATTTATTTGCGAAAGATCGATCCGTTGACGGAGAAAAGTACGGTGGATTATATTTGCGGCAACGGCGAAGCATTGCCGCTTCCGCTGTCTACGGAGGAAGAGGGCGAAATGTTGCGTTTGTTGCTTTCGGAGGACGAAAAGGAGCGCGCAAAAACGGAGTTGATTCAACACAATTTGCGGTTGGTCGTATACATTGCGAAAAAGTTCGACAATACGGGCGTGGATAACGACGATTTGGTGTCTATCGGCACGATCGGCTTGATCAAAGCCATCAACTCGTTTAAGGCGGATAAAAATATTAAGCTTGCCACGTATGCGTCGCGCTGTATCGAAAACGAGATTTTGATGTATTTGCGGCGAACGGCGCGCCTTAAGAGCGAGGTTTCGTTCGACGAGCCGCTCAATACCGATTTCGAGGGTAACGAATTGCTGTTGTCCGACGTTTTGGGAACTTCCGCAGACACCGTGTACGGAGATATCGAGTCGAACGCCGAAAAAGAACAGTTGAAGGAAGCGTTGAAAAAGCTGTCCGAACGCGAGCAAAAAATCATGTTCTTGCGGTTCGGACTCGGCGGCGGCGAGGAAATGACGCAAAAGGACGTGGCAGATCTGCTCGGTATTTCGCAGAGCTACATATCCCGATTGGAGAAAAAAATCATATCCCGTCTCCGAAAGGAAATCGCCAAGATGAATTAAAAATACGGCAAGCATACCCCTAAATTTTTGCGTATAAAAATCGTCGCGAAAGCGCATACTTTTTGCAACCTCGTACATAGAAAGGAGGACGAAGAATGCAAAAAGTGGAGATTTGCGGCGTAGACACGTCGGGACTGCCGAAGCTGTCGGCGCGTGAGAACGAGGAGCTGATGCTTCGTTTGAAACAGGGTGACAAACAGGCTCGGGAACGCTTTATCGTAGGGAATATGCGCTTGGTGCTGTCACTCGTAAAAAGATTTCGCATCAAAAATTTGGGTGCGGACGACGTGTTTCAGGCAGGTTGCGTGGGACTCATCAAGGCAATCGATGGCTTTGACGTCGGCGTTGGCGTGAAATTTTCCACCTACGCCGTGCCGATGATTGTCGGGGAAATCAAACGTTACCTTCGGGACGGGAACTCCCTTCGCGTGTCGCGCAGTATCCGCGATATGGCGTATAGAGTCTTAAAAACGCGCGAGGAAATAGAGGGGCGCGACGAGGACGCGACGATCGAACGGATCGCTCGCGAAATGCAGGTCGCGGAACGGGAAGTAGTGTACGCGCTCGACGCGATTTCCGATCCCGTTTCCATTTACGAGCCTGTGTATAATAAGTCGGGTGATACGCTGCTGTTGATGGATCAACTTTGCGACGAGAAAAACACCGACGAGATTTGGACGGAGCACGTCGCGCTCGGCGAAGCGATGGAAAAACTCGGAGAACGAGAAAAACGTATTTTGTTTTTGCGGTATTACGAGGGAAAAACGCAGACGGAGATTTCGGAGGAAGTGGGGATTAGTCAGGCGCAGGTGTCGCGGTTGGAGAAGAACGCGTTGCAAAATATACGTCTGAATATTTCGTAACGTTTTTTGTCGCGACGGCATATACTGTATTGACAAAGTATTTTTGCAAGGCGGTATGTATGGAAATGAATTTCTCGGAGCTTCGCGCAAAAGAGGTGATC
Organism: uncultured Clostridia bacterium; assembly: GCA_964479935.1. GTDB lineage: Bacteria > Bacillota > Clostridia > Christensenellales > Borkfalkiaceae > Scatosoma. The sequence continues at coordinate 8,078 of CAYZOF010000059.1, forward strand.
AATACGCAGGACGGCAGGAAGTTGGGACGCGTTTGCGATTTGGTGTTGTGCTATCCCGAAAATCGTTGGTTGGGTATCGTCGTCCCCGGGGCGCGCGGCTTCGGTAGAAAAAACGAACTGTTTATCGAGTTGAAAAACGTCGTAAAAATCGGTGAGGACGTTATTCTCGTCAACGTCGGTTTTCCGCAAAGACAGGGTTGCGGTAAACGCGTACACGGTATGTCCGTCCCGTGCGCGGATTCGACCATGGGTGGCACGAACGGAATTCCAAGAAACAGGAATTACGAAGAATTCGAATAAAGCAACACGACGCGGAAGGTCATTCCGCGTCGTTTTCTTCTTTGTAAACGAGTATATCTTCCACGCGACATTGCAGAATGTAGCAAAGGTCGTTCAGCGTTACCGTGCTGATCGGTTTATTATGCTTTAGACGGTCCAACAGACTTCGGCTGATGTTGTAGGTGTTGATTAGTTTGTAGGTGGATATATTTTTCGCCTTTAACGTTTTATAAAACGGTTCATAAGAAATCATAATGTATTTGCTCCTAAATTTTTTTTCAAGAAAAATTATAAAGTATACTCATTCACTTGACAATTGTCGATATATCGAGTATAATATTCGCAAAAGACTCGTTTTGATACGATTTGTCAGGGCGAGAAAAAAAATCAGGAGGTGGTTTTATGAAAAAACTAAAGAAACTTATGCTTGGCGCGTTGGTGATCCTTTCGCTCGCGTGTGGGGCAACTGCGTGCGATCCCTCGGACATTTTCGTAATCGGCGGCGAGGGTTCGTCGAGAGACTCGTCCTTGGAAGTGAGTTCGTCGTCGGAAGAAACGGAGAAAACTCCGAGTGACGGTTTGGAATATTTGTTATTTGATGATTCGAATTATTATAGTGATTCGGATTATTATATTTCAAGTGATGATTCTGGGTCGGGTTATGAGGTGACGGGTATTGGAGGTTGTGCAGATGAAGATATTGTCATTCCGCCTACATGTAATGATTTGCCTGTGATCCGCATCGGAGATTATGCATTTTCTTGGTGTAATGACTTTATGAGCATATTTATTCCTAAAAGTGTGCGTACAATTGGCGTGGGAGCGTTCTATGAGTGCATGAATTTGTCGAGTGTAATAATTGACAATGGTGTAATTTATATTGACTCTTGGGCATTTTATAATTGTTATAACTTGCAATGTGCGGAAATTGGTAATGGAGTGGTAAGCATTGGTAATTGGGCGTTCATGGGGTGCGAAAATTTGTTGAGTGCGGTGATTCCCGATAGCGTGACTAGTATCGGAGAGGCTGCATTTTGTTCTTGTACCAGTTTGAAAAACGTGAAAATCGGCAACAGTGTGACAGAGATTGGTAATTCTGCGTTCGAGTGCTGTAAAAGTTTGATGAGCTTGAAGCTCGGAAACAGTGTTAATTTTATTGGTGATTTTGCGTTCGAATATTGTGTCAATTTGACGAGTGTTGTAATTCCCGATAGTGTCATCAGCATAGGGGATATGGCGTTCTACGGCTGTGAAAATTTGACCAGTGTTGTATATAAGGGTACAATAGAACAGTGGAATGCAATTCAAAAAGGTGACGATTGGCAAGGTGACGATTGGAGCGGCTATATTTCTGCGACGGAAGTAGTTTGCACGGACGGCACGGTGGCATTATAAATTCGTTAAAAGGATGACGGGAAAAGGTAAAGGATAAAATGCGCCGCGGCGAGGGAATTTTCCTCGCCGCGGCTTGCTCGTTGCTTGCTCGTTCTTCGAAAATTCCCTTAAAATCAATTTTCAAACTCTCCCGAAAATCGTTTTTCGGCAATTCCTAAAAATTTAGCTTGATAAATAACGATTTTGCAAAAAATCGGAAAATTTTTTGTCATTTTTGTTGTAACCGAGTAAAAAATATGGTATAATGGGGAAAAACTTTTGAAAGGAAAACAACAATGATTGGTAATGACATTCAATATATCGGCGTGAACGATCGCCGTATCGACTTATTCGAAGGACAATATACAGTTCCTAACGGCATGGCTTACAATTCTTACGTGATTCTCGACGAAAAAATTGCCGTCTTGGACACGGTGGACGTCGGGTTCACGTGCGAGTGGGCGGATCGTCTTCGCACTGCCCTGAACGGCAGAACACCCGATTATTTGATCGTACAACACATGGAACCAGACCATTCCGCCGGCATTGCCGTGTTTGCGGAAACGTATCCGAGCGCGAAGATTGTCGCTTCCGACAAAGCGTTCGTAATGATGAAAAATTTCTTCGGCACGGATTTCGCGGACAGACGCGTCGTGGTCGGGGACGGGAGCTCGCTCAAGCTGGGCAGGCACAGCCTGACGTTTATCGCCGCGCCGATGGTGCATTGGCCCGAAGTCGTTATGACGTACGACCGTACGGACAAAATTTTGTTCTCGGCGGACGCGTTTGGAAAATTCGGCGCGTCGGACACGGCGGAGCCGTGGGCGGACGAAGCGAGACGGTATTATATCGGGATCGTGGGAAAATACGGCACGCAGGTGCAGAGTCTGTTAAAAAAAGCCGCGAATTTGGAAATCGAGACGATTTGTCCCTTGCATGGTCCGATCTTGCGCGAGGAGCTCGGAAAATATATTCGGTACTATCAAACGTGGTCGTCCTATTTCCCCGAAGAGGACGGCGTCGTGATCGCCTATACTTCCGTATACGGAAACACGAAAAAGGCGGCGTTGCTCTTGGCGGAAAAACTGAAAGCGAACGGCTGTCCTGCCGTCAAGGTATACGATCTTGTGCGGTGCGACGTGACGGCGGCGGTGGCGGACGCGTTCCGCTATTCGAAACTTGTACTCGCCACGACGACGTATAACGGGGGAATATTCCCGTTCATGCGCACGTTTATCGAGCATTTGACCGAGCGGAATTTCCAAAACCGCAAAGTGGCACTTATAGAGAACGGAAGTTGGGCACCCGTCGCGACGAGAACGATGCGCGGTTTATTGGAGTCGTGTAAGGCGTTGACGTTTGCGGAAAATGGTGTGAAGATTTTGTCGGCGATGACGGAAGAGAACGTTGCTCAGACGGAGGCTTTGGCGGCGGAGCTTTGTCGAAGCGCGGAACTCCCGAAAACGGACGTGGCGCAGGAGTCCGTAAAAACGAGGTACGTGTGTAAAGTTTGCGGCTACGTATACGAGGGCGAGACGTTGCCGAGCGATTTTTTGTGTCCGCTCTGCAAACACGGCGCGGAGTTTTTCGAAAAGAAATAAGGCAATAACGTCTGTTCCCGAGCGCGTTGCGTGCTATCGGACAGACGGTAAAATTTTGCAAAAAAATTTTTGAAAAAGTTTGTTTAAGTCGCTTTATATCGGGTTAAATATAAATGTAAATAAAAACAGCGCCGTAAAACGGCAAAAGGAGATACATTATGGCTGGTAAAGTAATCGGTATAGACCTTGGTACTACGAATTCTTGCGTAGCGGTCATGGAAGGCGGTGAACCCGTCGTTATAACAAATGCAGAAGGTGCGAGAACGACTCCCTCCGTGGTTTCGTTCCAAAAAGACGGCTCTCGTGTGGTAGGGCAGGCGGCAAAACGTCAGGCGGTGGCAAACCCCGACAAGACCGTTATTTCCATTAAACGTCACATGGGGTCGGATTATAAAGTAAAAATCGACGATAAGGAATATTCCCCTCAGGAAATTTCCGCAATGACGCTCGCAAAATTGAAAGCGGACGCGGAGGCATATCTCGGGCAGAAAGTAACGGAGGCGGTTATCACCTGCCCTGCGTACTTTTCCGACAGCCAACGTCAAGCGA
>CAYZOF010000060.1:0-11501 GCA_964479935.1 uncultured Clostridia bacterium
TGTACCGACGGCGAAGTGACGTTGTAAGGCAACGTTCCGCAGTATAAGCCCTCCTTGTGTAAAGGAGGGGTAGGGGAGGATTGGCAACATTCCGTTGCGTCATGACTTTCTATCTTTCCGTGAGAGATAAAGTTTGCAATATGTTGGCAAACAATTCGCTTGTAACGGGCGAATGTGCCGTCATAATCAATTTGTTAAAAGGATGAAGGGAAAAAGGTAAAGGATAACGAAAGCCGCGGCGAGGATTTTGTCCTCGCCGCGGCGGCTGTTTTTGCAAATTTCCTTATAGGAGTGGGTCAAAAGGGCGGTCGGCGCGTTCGAGTGCGCCGTTCGCGCCCGAAAAGTCGGCGTTAATGCCGCTCCCGTACCTTTTGAATATCGTAAGGTGTGCTTTGGTAAACGAAATAGTTGAGCCAGTTGGAAAACAACAAATGCGCGTGCGCACGCCACGTCACGAGCGGCGGTTTCGTCGGGTCGTCGTTCAGGAAATAATGAACGGGGAGATCTATGGGTTTCCCCTGCGACAAGTCGCGCTCGTATTCGTTTTTGAGCGTATCCGCGTCGTATTCGGAATGCCCCGTGACGAAGATCTGTTTGCCGTTTTTCGTGGTCACGGCGTATACGCCCGTGTCCGGCGAAGAGGCGAGAATACGGAGCTCCTTAACACTTTCGATATCTTCGCGCAAAACAGTGGTATGGCGAGATTGCGGCACGTAGAACACGTCGTCGAATCCGCGAAACAGAATCGATTTTTTATATTCCACCGTATGCGGAAACACGCCGAAGAGTTTCTTGTCGACGGCGCGTTTTTGTATACCGTAATGATAATACAAGCCTGCCTGTGCGCCCCAACAGACGTGGAGCGTGCTATGCACGTGCGTTTTGCTCCATTCCATGATCTGCGTCAGTTCGTTCCAGTATTCGACTTCTTCGAACGGGAGATGCTCCACGGGTGCGCCCGTGACAATCATCCCGTCGAATTTTTCGTCTTTCACGTCGTCGAACGTCTTGTAAAATGCCAGAAGATGCTCTTCGGTGACGTTTTTCGATTGGTGCGTGCGCGTGTGAATCAGCTCCGTTTCGACCTGCAACGGCGTATTGCCGAGCAGGCGAGAAAATTGCGTTTCCGTTTCGATTTTTTTCGGCATGAGATTGAGTATAAGGATACGCAAAGGACGAATGTCCTGCGTGATTGCGCGTTTCTCCGTCATGACGAAAATGTTTTCGCTTTCTAACGTTTTTACCGCGGGTAAATCGTCGGGAATTTTGATGGGCATGGTCGACTCCTGTTTACAGCGTATTCAACGCCTGTTCGAGGTCGTTGATAAGGTCTTGATAATTTTCCAAACCGCAGGAAAGGCGAACGAGGTCACCCGGAACGCCCGCCGCGATCAATTCTTCGTCGTTCATTTGGCGGTGGGTCGCGCTCGCCGGATGCAGACAGCAGCTCCGCGCGTCAGCGACGTGTGTTTCAATGGCGATGATCTGCAACGCTTTCATGAATTTTTCAGCCGCCGCTCTGCCGCCTTTGACGCCGAAGCTGACGACGCCGCACGTGCCGTTCGGCATATATTTCTGCGCGAGTGCGTAGTAGCGGTTCGAGGGAAGCCCCGGGAAGTTCACCCAAGCGATTCGAGCGTCGGATTCCAACCATTCTGCAACTTTTAGCGCGTTCAGGCAATGGCGTTCTATGCGGAGGTGCAGGCTTTCCAAGCCGAGGTTGAGGTAGTATGCGCTTTGCGGCGATTGCGTAGAGCCGAAGTCGCGCATGAGTTGCGCCGTGGCTTTGGTGATGAACGCGCCGCCGAGTCCGAATTTGGTGGCATAGGTAATGCCGTGGTAGCTTTCGTCGGGGGTGCAGAGTCCGGGAAATTTATCGGCGTGCGCCAACCAGTCGAATTTACCGGAATCGACGATACAGCCGCCGACCGCCGATCCGTGTCCGTCCATGTATTTCGTGGTGGAGTGGGTGACGATGTCTGCGCCGAATTCGAACGGGCGGCAATTGACGGGCGTCGCGAAAGTGTTGTCGATGATCATGGGAACGCCGTGCGCGTGCGCCGCTTTGGCAAATTTCTCGATGTCAAGCACCGTGAGGGCGGGGTTGGCAATCGTTTCCCCGAACACCGCTTTGGTATTGGGGCGGAATGCCGCGTTCAGTTCCTCTTCCGTACAATCGGGGGAGAGGAAAGTGAATTCGATGCCCATTTTCTTCATGGTGACGGCGAACAAGTTGTACGTGCCGCCGTAAATGGACGAAGAGGAGATTACGTGGTCGCCGCAATTGGCGATGTTGAATATCGAGAAGAAGTTTGCGGCTTGTCCCGAGGAGAGCAACATTGCCGCGCTACCGCCTTCCAGCTCGCAAATTTTCGCCGCGACGGTGTCGCAGGTGGGGTTCTGCAAGCGGGAATAAAAATAGCCGCTTGCTTCTAAATCGAAGAGTTTTCCCATGTCTTCGCTGGTGGCGTATTTGAAGGTCGTGCTTTGCACGATGGGGATTTGACGAGGCTCGCCGTTGCCGGGGGTGTAGCCGCCTTGCACGCAAGTCGTTTCAATGCGAACGTTTTTATTCATATGTCCTCCTGCGCGGACGCATTACGCGCACGCGTTCTTTAGAATTTCTGTTCAAAAGTATAGCACGAGAAGGGTGCTTTCGTCAAGCGTTTCAAAGGTATTCTATAAGGAAAATCGAAGGAAATTGTACGTCGTTCGAGCGACGGAACGCTTGAGAAAAGGCATTTTTTTCGTGCGAACGCAAAAATTCTACGCAATTTTCATAAAAAATGTAAAAATATATACGTCGTTGTGTTGACAAAGAAAACGAAAAAGTATTATAATAAAATAGATTAATGCGGCATCGCACAGCGGTGCGTATAAAAATTTTTAATTTCGGAGGACTAAAAAAACAGTCATGGAACCCCTACCCCTATCTCTTGTGATAGTAGTTTTGATTATGCTTTCCGCATTCTTTTCGAGTACGGAAACGGCATATTCGTGCGTGAACAAAATCAAGCTGAAGAGCTTGATTTCGAGCGGCAAAAAGAACGCGAAAGCCGTATACGATTTCGCCGACGAAAAGTACGATAAATTAGTGACGGCGATCTTGGTCGGAAACAATATCGTGAATTTGACGGCTACCGTGCTCACGGCGACGTTGTTTGAAAAGCTTCTGAACGGCGCGGTGTATTCCGACGTGGTTTCTACTGCGGTAATGACGGTTGCCGTATTGACGTTCGGGGAGATAACGCCGAAATATTTGGCGAGCGTATATCCCGAAAAATTCTGTTTCTTCGTATATCCGTTGATGCAATTTTTCTATTGGATTTTGATGCCGCTTTGCAAAATTTTCGACGGCTTCAAATGGTGCTTGACGAAAGTGTTTAAGCTCAAGAAAGACGAAACGGTTACCGACGAAGAACTGATGTCTCTCGTGGACGAGGCGGAAGAAAGCGGAACGCTTAAGGAGGACGAATCAGAGCTTTTGCGTTCGGCATTGGGTTTCGACGATTTGAAAGTGGAGGACATTATCGTGCCGCGCGTGGACGTTTACGCAGTCAGCGTGGATTCGTCAATGGAAGAAGTGAGCGAAATCTTCGAAAAATGCGGTTATTCGCGTTTGCCCGTGTATAAAGACACGATAGACAATGTCATCGGACTCATCCATCAACGCGACTTTTTCGTCGGGTTTATGAAAGGCGAAAAGCAAATCGGGCATTTGGTGCAGGATATCGTGTTTACGTCGGAATATACTCGTATTTCCACTCTGTTGAAACAGCTCCAAAAACAGAAGATTCACATGGCGGCGGTTTCGGACGAGTATGGTGGTTTGGTCGGGATCGTGACATTGGAGGATATTTTAGAGGAGCTTGTCGGTGAGATTTGGGACGAACACGACGAAGAAGAAGTGTTGAACGGCAAAATCGCGGAAGGCGAATTCTGGGTAGACGGTAAATGCGAACTGGAGGAATTCTTCGCGCTTTTCGAAAAGGAAGAGGACGATGAATGCGAGTCCAACACCGTCGGCGGCTGGGTGACGGAGAAATTCGGCAGGATTCCGTCGATCGGCGAGATGATTACGATCGGCGATATCGAGATCAAAGTAGTCAAAGCGACGAAGCAGAAAATCCTGAAGATTCTCGCAAAACGGGTAGAACCCGTTGACGTCGAGGACGAGAAAGAATAGAAGTAAAAAAACTTTGAGGTGAAAAATAATGGCAACGATTTTGGTTACGGGCGGTTGCGGCTATATCGGTTCGCATACCGTATTGGAATTATTGAACAAGAATTATGACGTTGTCGTCGTAGACAATTTCAGCAATTCGTCTTTCGAGGCTTTGCGCCGCGTGCAGGAACTGATCGGCAAGACGGTGACGTTCTACGAAACGGACATTCGCGACGGAGCGAAAATGGAAGAAATTTTCAAAGCGCATAAAATCGACGCCGTGATCCATTTTGCGGCGTTCAAAGCCGTCGGCGAAAGTTGTAAGTTGCCGCTCAAATATTATGAGAACAATATCAGCGGTACGGTGGAACTGTTGAAAGTAATGGACAAATGCAACGTTAAGAAGATTATCTTTTCTTCTTCGGCGACCGTTTACGGCGACCCCGCACGTTTGCCTTTGGACGAGGACTGTCGTCTTTCCACGACCAACCCTTACGGTTCGACGAAATTGATGATGGAAATGATTATGCAGGATTTGTACAAAGCGGATAATAACTGGAATATTATCCTGCTCCGTTATTTCAATCCCGTCGGTGCGCACGAGAGCGGTCGGATTGGAGAAGACCCGAAAGGCATTCCCAACAATTTGATGCCTTACGTGGCGCAGGTTGCCAGCGGTAAGCTCGCGTGTATCAACGTATTCGGGAACGATTACGATACCCCCGACGGAACGGGTGTGCGCGATTATATCCACGTGGTAGATTTGGCTTTGGGACATATCGCGGCAATCGAGCATTGCAATGATTCGGGCGTGCATATTTATAATCTCGGCACGGGACACGGATATAGCGTGCTCGATATGATTCACGCTTTCGAAAAGGCTTGCGGTAAGACGCTCCCGTATAAGATTTGCGCGCGTCGTCCGGGCGATATCGCGGCGTGTTACGCCGCGCCCGATAAGGCGAAAAAGGAGCTTGGTTGGGAGGCGAAATTCGGTATCGAAGAAATGTGCGCTTCGCAATGGAAGTGGCAGAGCGGTAACCCGAGAGGTTACGAGGCGTGAGCGCGTAAATGATACGTCCCGATGAAATTATCCGTTCCCGTCGAAGAACGTTGTCGATTACGATAGACCGTTTCGGTCGGCTAATCGTACGCGCACCTTACGCACTTGACGAGGAGCGGATTTTTGCTTTTTTGCAACAAAAGGAACGTTGGATCCTCCGAAAAAAAATGCAAACGGAGGGGGCAGCTATGCGTTTACCGCCCGAAAACTTGGACGGTTATTCGTTTATGTTGCTCGGGAAAGACTGTAGAATTTGCTTAACGGACGAACAGCGTATTCGTTTCGATTCCATGAACGGTGTCGTGTATCTTCCGCGCGAGAACGCGAGAGCGAAACTCGTAAAATGGCTAAAAACGAACGCGAAACACATCATGACGGACGTCACCTCGCAGGCGGCGGAGCGGATGGGCGTGACTTATAGCGCGCTTTCCGTCGGTAGCGCAAAGTGCTGTTGGGGAACGTGCACGGCAGACAATAGGATTCGATACACCTTTCGGTTGATTTATGCGCCGAAAGAGGTTATCGAATACGTAGCTGTGCACGAATTGTCGCACGTCAAGCATAAAAATCATTCAGCTGCGTTTTGGTCGGAAGTCGAAAAATGCATACCGGACTGGAAACGCCGCAGGAATTGGCTGAAACGGTACGGCATTTTGATGGAGATTTTTTAATAAATCGTTAAAAAGCGTACGCTCGATAAATTGTGTAGGAAACGAACGAAATTTTGTTTAGTTCGTGTAAAAAAGCGGTATAAATATTACGAAAGAAAAAAGCCTAAAGAGGAGAATATGTTAGAACTTAAAAACGTCAGCTATCGGGTGAAAGACGAGCTTGGCGAGAAACAAATTTTGAAAAATATTAATTTGACCTTGGACGAGCGTTTCGTCGCGTTTACAGGTCCGAACGGCGGCGGAAAATCCACGCTCGCAAAAGTGATTGCCGGGATTATTCAACCGACGGAGGGGAGTATATATTTCGACGGCGAGGATATCACCGCGTTGTCCGTTACCGAACGCGCGAAGCTCGGCGTGTCTTATGCGTTTCAGCAACCCGTTCGGTTCAAAGGCTTGACCGTACGCGATTTGATTAATATCGCCGCAGGCAAGCCGTTAAAGGTGTCGGACGCCTGTGCTTACTTGTCCGAGGTGGGCATGTGTGCAAGGGATTATATCGACAGAGAAGTCAACGCATCGCTTTCGGGCGGTGAGTTGAAACGTATCGAGATCGCGACGATTTTGGCGCGCTCGACCAAACTGTCGATTTTCGACGAACCCGAAGCCGGAATCGATCTTTGGAGCTTCGGGAATTTGATTAAAGTTTTTGAAAAAATGCACGAAAAGACGCAGGGGAATATTTTGATTATTTCCCATCAGGAGCGTATTTTGAATATAGCGGATAAAATCGTCGTGATCGCAAACGGCGAAGTTTCCGACGTAGGCGAAAAGACGGACGTGTTGCCGAAATTGTTGGCGGCGGACTCGTGTAAGCGTTTGACGGAAAAATTGTGAGGAGGTCGATATGGACGCGATAGAGAAAGATTTATTGTTACAGATAGCCGATTTGCACGGCATTCCCGAAGGCGCATACAACATACGCGGTAACGGTAAGGCACTCGGCAGAAACACGACGGCGAACATCGACATCGTCAGCAAGACGGACGGAAAGTCCGGTATCGATATTTTCATCAAACCCGGCACGAAAAACGAGAGTGTGCATATCCCCGTCATCATCAGCGAAGCAGGTTTGCAGGAGGTCGTGTATAACGATTTTTACGTCGGCGAGGGCGCGGACGTCGTCATTGTTGCCGGTTGCGGTATTCACAACTGCGGCGGCGTGGAGATGACTTCTCGGCACGACGGCGTGCATACGTTTTACGTCGGGAAGAACGCGAAGGTAAAATACGTGGAAAAGCATTACGGCGAGGGCGACGGAAACGGTAAAAATATTATGAATCCCGAAACGGTGGTACATCTGGAAGAAGGCGCGCGCATGGAAATGGAAACGACGCAGATTAAGGGAATCGACTCCACGAAACGCGTCACCAAGGCGGACATGAAGGCAAATTCCGAATTCGTCGTAAAAGAGAAATTGTACACCCATGGCGAGCAATGCGCCAATACCGATTTTATCGTGGAGATGAACGGCGAGGGGTGTCGCGCGGACGTCATGTCGCGTTCGGTGGCGGCGGAATGCTCCAAACAGCATTTTGTTTCCACGATGAACGGCAACGCGCCTTGTCATGGGCATACCGAGTGCGACGCGATCATCATGGACGGAGCTTCGGTGACAGCCGCGCCCTGTTTGTCGGCGAACGACATCGACGCAGAACTGATTCACGAGGCGGCAATCGGGAAGATCGCAGGCGAACAGCTGATCAAGCTCATGACGCTGGGACTCAGCGAAAAAGAAGCGGAAGAGCAGATTATCAAAGGCTTCTTGCATTGAAAAAGTAAAATAAAAACAGGAGAAATATATTATGAGTGAACTGGCTTACAAAAGAACGAACGTATACGAAGTTGCGGACGAAAAGTTGATGAAGGAAATCTTCGATTATGCCGAAGGTTACAAAACTTTCATCGACGAGGGCAAGACGGAGCGTGAAGCTTGCGCGTACGTGGAAGCGGCGGCGAAGGCGAACGGCTATAAAACCTTTGAATTCGGCATGAAGCTCAAGGCAGGCGACAAGGTATACTATAACAATCGCGGTAAAAATATGTACCTTATCAAGGTCGGTACGGCGGACGTGTCGAAGGACGGGATTCGTATCATCGCTTCCCATATCGACAGTCCTCGGATCGATTTGAAACAAGTGCCTTTGTATGAATCGGACGGCATTGCGTTCGGAAAAACGCACTACTACGGCGGACTCCGCAAATACCAATGGGCGGCGATTCCTCTTGCTCTGCACGGCGCGGTCATGCTCGCGAACGGCGAAAAGCTCGAAATCAAGATTGGCGAGGACGGTAATGACCCCGTATTTTATATCAGCGACTTGCTTCCCCACTTGGCGGCGAAACAGAGCGCGAAACCTCTCGGCGAAGCGATCGGCGGCGAAGATTTGAACATCTGGTTCGGCAACGTGCCTTATACGGCGGCGAAAGATGATAAGGACAAGACCGTCAAAGAGAACCTCTTGAGGATTTTGAAAGACAAGTACGGCATTTGCGAGGCGGACTTCCTCAGCGCGGAGCTCTCCCTCGTTCCTGCGTTCAAGGCGAAAGACGTCGGCTTTGACAGAGCTCTCATCGGCGCGTACGGTCACGACGACAGAGTCTGCTCCTATCCCGCGTATACCGCGTTGTTCGACACGAAGACGGACGACCGCACGGTCATGGTCATTTTGGCGGATAAGGAAGAAATCGGTAGCGAGGGCACGACGGGCATGCAGTGCGCGCTCTTCACCGATTTGATCGACGCGATCGCAGCTTCCTTCGGCACGACGTCCGCGGCGATTCGCGCCCGTTCGAAGTGCCTTTCTGCGGACGTCAACGCAGGTTACGACCCCAACTATCCCGAAGTTTGCGAAAAGCTGAACTCCGCCTACCTTTCCCACGGCGCAGGAATCACGAAATTCACCGGTGCGCGCGGAAAGAGCGGTTCTAACGACGCAGACGCGGAATACGTTGGCTACCTTCGCAAGCTGTTTGCGGACAACGGCGTGATTTGGCAGACGGGCGAAATGGGCAGAGTGGACGTCGGCGGCGGCGGCACGGTTGCGAAATATATCTCGAAAATGAACATCGACACCGTGGACATCGGCGTGCCCGTAATTTCTATGCATTCGCCCTATGAAGTAATTTCCAAGGCGGACTTGTACGAAAACTACTTGGCGTTCAAGGCGTTCATGAAATAAATAGGAGCCGAACGGCTGCTCGAACCAATCGGGCAGTCGTTTTTTTGCTAAAAAGTTATGGAAATCGTTGACAGCGAGCGCAGAAAGTGGTAAAATGATAATGCGACTCCAACTGAATATGTCACAGAAGTATACTTAGAGCATAAGTGTACCTTGTTTTGCTTTACATACAAATCTTCTGTGAAGATCATATTTTTGTTGGTGTCGCAACCGGCAAACAATGACACTTGGCTACTATGCCGTCTTGTTTGCAAGGCGGCACTTTTTTTGTACCTAATTAACGGGAAACCGTAAAAATATAAATCAAGGAGGTTAGGTAAAGATGAAAAGGGTAAAAAAGATTTTACTCGGGCTTTTGACGGTCTGCGCGCTTGCATTCGGTGCGGCAGCCTGTGATTGCAGCGGCGGCTCGGTGAATGTTTCTTCGGCGAGTGGCTCTTCAACGCGTTACGAGTATTCTTCGTCGAGTAGTTCGAGCAGCTCAAACGAAGACTATTCGTCGAGTAGTTCGTGTGAAGAGAGCTCTCGGGAGGGTTCATCGGAGCACGAACACAATTACACGGAAACAATCACGAAAGACCCAACCTGCACGGAAACGGGCGTTATGACCTACACGTGTAATTGCGGCGATAGTTATACGGAAACAATCGGTGCACTCGGGCATGACATGGTTTCCGTCGAGGGGCAGGCATCCACCTGCGTTTCGCAAGGTTGGGAGGATTACGTATATTGCACTCGTTGCGATTATACGACGAAAGCGTTGTTGCCGTTGGACGAAAACAACCACGATTTGGTGCAGTGCGAGGGCAAAGAAGCCACCTGTGCGGAATTCGGTTGGAATGCTTACGAATATTGTAAATCGTGCAGCTATACGACGTATAAGGAAATTCCTGCCACGGGCAATCATACCTTTATAAAAGGCGAATGTAGCGTTTGCGGTTCCAAAGACCATACCCATGTATGGAACGACGGCGTTGTGACGACCGAACCGACGTGTTTGCAACCGGGTGTAAAAACCTACACTTGCTCCTGTACGGGCACAAAGACGGAAAGTATCGACGCGCTCGGGCATGATAAGGTACAGCACGACGGACAAAAGGCGACTTGTACGGAAATCGGTTGGGAAGCTTACGAAACGTGTAGTCGCTGTGATTATACGACGTATAAGGAAATAAGTGAGCTCGGGCATGATTGGATAAAGACGGAAGAAAAAGCTCCGACGTGTACGGTGACAGGCTGGACTGCGTATGAGCAGTGCTCGAGATGTAAGATTTATAAGAACGATGATAAAGGCGAGTCGATCTCTGCGCTCGGACATACGGGCGGAACGGCGACATGCACGGAAAAAGCCGTTTGCACTCGTTGTAAAAATGCATACGGCAGTCCGCTCGGGCACGATAAGGTACAACATGCGGCGCAAGCACCCACTTGTACGGAAATCGGTTGGGATGCTTATGAAACATGTAGCCGTTGTGATTATACGACGTATAAGGAAATAAGCGCGCTCGAGCATGATTGGGTAAAGAAGAAAGAAAAATCGGCAACTTGTACGGAAACAGGCTGGACGGAATACGAACAATGTTCAAGATGTGAAGGCTATAAAGACGGGTATAAGGGCGAGGAAATAGGCGCTCTCGGACATGATAAGGTACAACATACGGCGCAAGCACCCACTTGTACGGAAATCGGTTGGGAGGCTTACGAAACGTGTAGCCGCTGTGATTATACGACGTATAAGGAAATAAGCGCGCTCGGGCATGATTGGGTAAAGACGAAAGAAAAATCGGCAACTTGTACGGAAAAAGGCTGGACGGAATACGAACAATGTTCAAGATGTGAAGGCTATAAAGACGGGTATAAGGGCGAGGAAATAAGTGCTCTCGGGCATGATTGGATAAAGACGGAAGAAAAAGTTCCGACGTGTACGGTGGCAGGCTGGACGGAATACGAACAATGTTCAAGATGTGAAGGCTATAAAGACGGGTATAAGGGCGAGGAAATAAGCGCGCTCGGGCATGATACGGTACAACATACGGCGCAAGCGCCCACTTGTACGGAAATCGGTTGGAATGCATATGAAACGTGTAGCCGTTGTGATTATACGACGTATAAGGAAATATCCGCACTCGGGCATGATTGGAACGATAACGGTAATTGCAACCGATGTGGGGAGCAAAAAAACAGCGAAGGTTTGAAATATACCTTATCCGATGACGGCACGCATTATTCAGTGACGGGTATTGGTTCTTGTACGGACAAGAATATTGTCATGCCGTCTACTTATAATGATTTACCCGTGATGTGTATCGGTGATGGTGCGTTCTATAAATGTAGCAGTTTGACGAGCGTAACCATTCCCGACAGCGTGACGAGTATCGGTTCTTCTGCGTTCGATGGATGTAGCAGTTTGACGAGGGTAG
>CAYZOF010000061.1:0-11389 GCA_964479935.1 uncultured Clostridia bacterium
GACCGTTGGAATTGAACAAATCTTGATTCAAGTCGTTGACGGCGAGTTGCATTTCTCGCGCTTCTTCTTGTTTTTCCTCAAATTCGCGCATACCGCTCGACGACATATCGCGCAAACTCTTCATGTCTTTCTTGACCGAATTCAATTCATCGAAAAGACGTTCTTTGCGCTCTTCGGCTTTCTTCAACGCGGCGGAAAGCTCCTCAATTCTGTCTTTAGTCGCTTCCATACGAGCCGCCAAAGTACCGAGGTTCTTCTTCATTTCTGCCAAATTGTCCGCTTCCGACAACTGCGACAAACGGTTCTCGTCCGACAATTTTTCAAAGACTTCGATCTTTTTATCGAGTGCGGCAACCGCGGAGCGCAACACTTCCGTTTGCGTTTCGATTTCGGAAATCCGTTTGACGGCTTCCCCGTTTTTACGCGTCGTCACTGCAGTTTCGTCATCGATTTCGCCAATGCGGTTCTTGCTGGCAAGCAACGCTTCCGCCGCCGCAACGATCTGCGCGCGATAGGTCTTGATACGCTCTCTTACGAGCTTCAGCTCCCCGTCCTTTCGTTCGTTACCGACCGAAAGCTCCACACGGCGATCGTTCAATTCCGTCAATCCGGCGTCCGCTTGGTTAATGCGATCTCTGTTCTCTTCCAAACGACGATTGATACGCTCGATCTGCGTATTCAACGAAATGATTTTATCGGAAATCGCAACGATATCCTTCTTGAACTTGCTCTTTTCGTTCTCCGCGTTCTCATAACGATAAATATATGTATTCGCTTCGTTTACCTTCAACGATTGCGTATATTCGTTGTATTCGCGCGCGGCTTCCGCCTGCTTGCCCAAAGGCCCCAAGCGGCGTTCCGCCTCGTCGATACGCTGACGATAAATGAACAAATTCTCATTGGAATCCTCGATTTTCCGCTCGATTTCCTGT
The DNA here is from genome assembly GCA_964479935.1 of uncultured Clostridia bacterium. Taxonomy (GTDB): domain Bacteria; phylum Bacillota; class Clostridia; order Christensenellales; family Borkfalkiaceae; genus Scatosoma. The sequence goes on from CAYZOF010000061.1 coordinate 933, forward strand.
TTACGGTTTTTGTAAACCATCAACCCCAACGCTTCCTCGAAAATCAAACGTCTGTCCTCGGGACGCGCGTTCATGATCTGCTCCACTTTACCCTGTCCGATAATCGAGTAGCCTTCTTTGCCGAGCCCGATTCCGTGGAACAACGTCACGATGTCCTTCAAACGACTGGGTTGATTATTGATGAGATACTTACTTTCGCCCGTACGATACAGTCGACGCGTCATTGCGACCTCCGTCGCGTCCACACCGGGGAAAATCTTATTTTCGTTATCGAAAACGAGCGATACCTCGCAATACGACTGCGGTTTACGCTCCAGCGTGCCGCCGAAAATAACGTCTTGCATATTACTGCCGCGCAAGGACTTCGCAGACTGTTCGCCAAGCACCCAACGCACCGCGTCGGCAACGTTACTCTTACCGCAACCGTTAGGACCTACGATGCAGGTAACGCCGGGTTCGAAACGAACCGTTGTCTTGTCGGCAAATGATTTAAAGCCGACCAATTGTATTTCCTTTAAATCCAAAATGTACTCCTTGTGATATTTCTTTCTATATCCCTTTATTTTTTTCGTTTTTACTGACTCGACGCCATTTTTATACCCTTTCCGAAGACAGAGCCGCCAACAACGCCGCCGCGGCATTTTGTTCCGCCGCCTTTTTGTTTCCGCCGATTCCCGTCGCTATTTTTCCGAGTGCCGTCACTTCGCAAACAAACGTCGGCGCATTATCCTTGCCGGACTTTTCGCAAACGTATGCGGGCGGAGCTTCGCCTCTGCCTTGCAGATATTCCTGCAACGCGCTTTTCGGGTTCTTCTGCTTTTCCGTCTGTCTCAAGTCGACGTGGGCGCACACGAACGTCTTTGCAGCCGCATAGCCACCGTCCAAATATACCGCCGCCGCCAACGTTTCGAACAGACTTGAAATCGTTTTTTTACCGATATTCGCCGCCCTGCCTTCCGTCAGCAAATATCGGCTGACGTCCAGCCGCTCCACCGCGTCGAACAGAGCGTCCTCACACACGAGCATTTGTCGCTCTCTCGTGAGTGAACCTTCCCGAGCCTCTTCGTGCGCGAAAAATTGCCATTCCGTCACGACCAGTTGCAACACGGTATCGCCCAAATATTCCAAACGTTCGTTATCTCTGCCGCCGTTTCGATTGGCATAGGTGGAATGGGTGAATGCTTCTTTCAGCAATGCCTTATTTTGAAAGACGTAACCGATCTTCCGCTCGATTTCCGAATACGGGAAACTCTCCGCGATCATTCCGCTCGCTCCGTTTCCGACGCTTTTGCTTGAATCGCTTCCAAGTCCACTTCGTCGATCAGCTTTTTGATTTTGCCCGTCAAATCACCGCGGACGGCATTTGCCGCCTGCGAAATGCAAATGGAGAAGCCGCGCGCCTTGCTGTTGCCGTGTCCCTTTACGACCGCTTTGTTCAAACCGAGGAACATCGCTCCGCCGAACGCTTCGTAATCCATGGATTTTTTGATATTTTTAATGACGCCGCCCGAAATAAGTGCGCAGAGCATCGTCCAAATATTCCGCTTAAATTCCCGTGTCATGATTGCGGAAACGGCTTTGCCGCAACCTTCCGCCGACTTCATGGCGATATTGCCGGTGAACCCGTCCGCCACCATGATGTCCACGTCGCCGTACATCAAATCGCGCGCTTCGCGGTTGCCGAGATAATGCAAGCAATCTATCTTTTTCAGGAGCGCGTTTGCGTCCTGTTGCAAAGTCAAGCCCTTATGATCCTCCGTGCCGTTGTTCAACAACCCGATTTTCGGGTTCTCGATGCCGTATACCGTCTGCGCATATGCGGACGCCATCAATGCGAAATGCACGAGGTTGATGGGTTTGCATTCTAAGTTCGCACCGCAATCGCAAAGGAAGACACCGCCTCCGTCGTGCTTGGGCATCACCGGGCAAAGCGCAGGACGAGAAACGCCCTTCAATCTGCCCAAAATCAATACGCCTGCCGTCAAGACCGCACCTGTCGAACCGGAGGACACCAACCCGTCCGCCTTACCCTCTTTGAGCATACGGAACGCAACGACGGTAGAGGAATCCTTTTTCGTTTTTACCGCTTTGGTAGGAACTTCGTTCATATCGATCACTTCGGTGGTATGGACGATCTCTAAACGACTCTCGTCGTATTGCCCCTCTGCCAATACGGCTTTGATTTTCGGCTCGTCGCCGCAAAGGATCAAATACAGTTCTTTATCTTTTCGCAACGCGTCTACCGCGCCCAACACCTGTTGTTGCGGCGCAAAATCGCCGCCCATAGCATCTATGACGATCTTAATCATAACTCCTGCTCCTTAAAATTCGAGATTAGAAACCGTTCTGGGGAAAGGAATGACATCGCGAATATTGCTGACGCCCGTTAAGTACATGACCATTCGTTCGAAACCGAGTCCGAACCCTGCATGCGTCGCACCGCCGTATTTTCTCAAATTCAAATACCAATCCTCTGCCGGAACGCCGCACTCTTCCATTCTCTGTTTCAATTTATCGTAGTCGTCCTCTCTTTGCGAGCCGCCGATCAGCTCCCCGACGCCGGGCACGAGCAAATCTGCCGCCGCCACCGTTTTTCCGTCGGCGTTTTGTTTCATGTAATAGGACTTGATTTCTTTCGGATAATCGGTCAAGAATACGGGTTTTTTATAAACCTCTTCCGCCAAGAAGCGTTCGTGTTCGCTCTGCAGATCCTTGCCCCAGAAAATGTTTTTATCCTCGAAACGGTCGGCGTTTTTCATCAAAATGTCGATCGCCTCGGTGTAGGACAACCGCGCGAATTCGTTTTGCAGCACGTTGTCGAGCCGCTCCAACAAGCCTTTATCCACAAACTGATTCAAAAAGGCAAGCTCGTCGGAACAAGTACTCTGCACGTGGCCGATGATGAATTTCACCATCGCTTCGGCAACGTCCATATCGCCTTTCAAATCGCAAAACGCCATTTCCGGCTCGATCATCCAAAATTCCGCCGCGTGACGAGAAGTATTGGAATTTTCGCTACGGAACGTCGGTCCGAACGTATAGATATCGGAAAACGCCATTGCGAACGTTTCGCCGTGGAGCTGTCCGGAACCCGTTACGCAAGCTTTCTTGCCGAAAAAGTCCTTTTTGTAATCGATGCCGTCCAAGTTCTTTGCCTTGGCAATCGCTTCCAAATCGAGCGTGGTAATCTGGAACATACCGCCTGCCCCCTCGCAATCGCTCCCCGTGATGATGGGAGTATGCACGTATACGAAACCGCGCTCGTTGAAGAATTTATGAATGGCGAACGCCGCTTCGCTGCGGATACGGAACACCGCAGAGAACAAGTTTGTCCTCGGACGAAGGTAAGCGATTTCGCGCAAAAATTCCACGCTGTGACGTTTTTTCTGCAAAGGATAATCGGGCGTCGATTCTCCCTCGACGCGGATTTTCGTCGCTTTGATCTCGTACGGTTGCTTATTTTCGGGCGTCAGTACGACGACGCCTTTGACGATCAACGAGCAACCGACGTTCTCTTTCGCAATCTCGTCGTAATTTTCAAGATTTGCACGTTCGAAAACGATTTGCGTGCATTTGAAACAGCTGCCGTCGTTCAGTTCGATAAACCCGAACGCTTTGGAATCGCGTATCGTACGCGCCCAACCTGCCACCGTAACCGTTTTTCCGTCGTATGCGGCGGTATTTTCGTTAAGTGTTTTCAGTTGAAGTCTCTCCATAAATAACCTACCTTTGTTGACTAAAGAGTCAAATCTTTGCTTTCTCCGATGTTATATTTACTTATACTACCTTATTATAGCATTTTTCCGCAAAAAACACAATCGTTTGCACGCGTTTTCCCGTCATTTAATTTGTCGCAACGTCGTTTTTTTTGACAATTATCCCCTGCACGGGACGATATTCATCCGTTCTCAATCGTTTTCGGGCAATCAACCGCGTTCCGCGGTATCGCTCCAGGTACATCTCGCTCCTGACGCCGTTTTTCGCCATTCGAAGCACGCCGTCCGTTTCACCGACTTTTACGATCGGGGGCGGAGCAGGAATTTCTTCCAGAATATTCGAAACGATCTCATACCTGTCCCCCTCCTTTTGCCCGTAAACCGTTATTCGAATGCCGCCGTCGAACACTTTAAAAGACAGCCGCACGGGGAACGCGTAATCGTTAAAAAAACAAAAATCGCTATACGACGACACCATCGCGTCACGCGAAGGAGCGATATAGCTCACCGCCAACGTATGCGGATGAAATTCCGTAACCGAAATACCGGCTTTTAACACCGCGTTATAGAGCGTGGTACTGACCTGACAGACGCCACCGCCCACCCCCTCGACGTATTCTCCGTTCAAAATAATCTTCGCGCGTTGAAAACCCGTCTCTTCCGTCCGTTCCCCCACCGCTCGATTGAACGAAAACTCCCCGTACGCCTGCACGGTAATTCCGTCCAGCAAATTCGCGGCGATGCGAATATTCTCACACCTGCCCACGTCGTTTCGATTAAAATACGTCGTAAACGCAGACATTTTCATCCACGTTTCCTCTGCCAAAACCTGTCTGTTTTTGCATATTTCGGGAAAAACAGGTAAATTCGCAAAGAAAAAAACGCCCGACAGGAACGTTATGATTCTTTTTCTCTTTCTTTTATTCATCTCGCCCATGCCCCTTTCAAAAACAAGGCTCGTATGTGTAAACGCATACATGGTTGCCTGTTTTTTACAGTATGGCTGTTTTCCGAAAAACTTAACGGCATTTTTTTGTTTTTTCAGGCAAAACATGCCCGTCCTCTATGTGAATTTTATTGCATTCCTTGCCGTACAATACGCGTTCCGCGTGCGTACAGGTGAGCATCGTCTGCACCTCTTCGATGCATTGCAATAATTTTTTTCTCCGCGTCATGTCCAATTCGCTCATGACGTCGTCCAATACGAGAACGGGATATTCTCCCGATTGCGCCTTAAAAATCCGCACCTCCGACAACTTCAACGCAAGCGCAGCGGTACGCGTCTGCCCTTGAGAGGCATACGCCTTCGCGTCCGCGCCGCCGATGCAAATGTCCAAATCGTCTCTATGCGGTCCGACCGTCGTAAACCCGAGCCGCAGATCCTTTTCGTAATTACGGCTCAATTTTTGCAAAAGCACTTCCGCAATATCCGACTCCTCCCCCTCGAACTTTTTATCGGGGCAAATCTCCAATTCCTCTTTACCATCCGTCAGAAACGCATGATATTCACGCGCATACGGCGCAAGCCGTTGCAAAAACTCCGCGCGTTTTTTGATGATCGTCGCCGCATATTTACAGAGCTGCTCATCCCACACGGGCAACGTATCCAAAATCAGAGAAACGTCACTGTTTTTCAGGAGCGTATTGCGTTGGTCGAGAATTTTGTTATAACGCAACAACGCCGTATAATATGCCGGCGAAGTTTGCGATATGGAAATATTCATAAACCTGCGCCGCTCCTCCGGTCCGTCCTGAATCAAACGAAGCTCCCCGGGAGAAAAAAACACGCTGTTGATATGCCCCATAAGATCGGCGTTTTTCGCAATCTTACTCCCGTTCACGCGGATCTCACGTTTGTTTTCGTATATATCCGCCTCAATCGTAACGCTCCCGTAGCGATTCTCCGCCTCGGCAACGATTTTCGCGGACGATGCCCCCATGCGAATGAGCTGTTTATCGTGCCGAATCCGCAACGATGCCCCCGTACAGAGATAAAACACCGCCTCCGCGCAGTTGGTTTTCCCCTGCGCGTTTTTGCCGAATAATATGTTCAGTCCGTCCGCAAAAATAAACCGTTCGCTTTCATAATTCCTGAAATTTTGAAGAAATAAATTTTTTATTTGCATAATCCTCAAAAAACCCGCCGAAATTGCTTTCTTTTCCTCGAATTTTGTATTATAATTATATCAAATATTTTTGAAAAACACAAGATTTACAAGGCAGTTAAAAAAATTTTTTTAGTAGGTGTAACAAAATGGCTGAAAGTACGCAACTTCATTTCATATGGAAACAGGTACTCGCAAAAGCGGAAATGCTCATTTCCACCGTTTCTTTTGAAGCATTCATCAAAGAATTAGAACCCGTCGACCTCGTCGGTCGTCGCATCATTCTGCGCGCAAACAGTGACCTTGCCGCAAATACCGTCATGAAAAAACATGCGGACAAGCTCCGCGAAGCTATCGTGAAATGCGATTTGGGCTTCAACGACTTCCGTCTAATCGTCAAAGACAGCAACGAGTTCCCCATCGACATCGAAGAGGACGCCATCGATTCTTTTCCCCCCACCCCCATCAACAAGAGCTTCACCTTCGACGCTTTCGTTGCCGGAGCAGGCAGCAAATTCGCTTACGCCGCCGCAAAATCGGTCGCGGAAAACCCGGGCGAAGCGTTTAATCCGCTCTTTATCTACGGGGAATCGGGATTGGGCAAAACCCACCTCATGCACGCAATCGCTAACTATGTCACCCAACGTCATCCCGACAAACAAGTGCTGTATACCACTTGCGAAAACTTCTTGAACGAGTTCATCGACTCCATCGCGCAGAAAAACGGCGCAAAATTCCGTTTCCATTATCGAAACGTAGACGTCTTGATGATCGACGATATTCAGTTCCTGAAAGCCAGAACACAGCTCCAAGAAGAGTTTTTCCACACTTTCAACGAGTTGTCCGCGCAGAACAAACAAATCGTCCTCACCTCCGACCGTCCGCCCAAAGAAATCGCGACGTTGGAGGAACGTTTGCGCACCCGCTTCGAAGGCGGCATGATCGTAGACGTGCAACCGCCCGATTTAGAAACGAAAATCGCCATTTTGAAACGCAAGGCATTGGATCGAAAGTACCCCGTTCCCGACGAAGTGCTTGAATTTTTGGCAAGCAACTCCGGACACGACGTACGTACGTTGGAAGGCAGATTGACCAAGGTCATTTTTGCAAGCAAACTGCACGAAGAACCGATCTCGCTCCCGTTAGCAAAGCTTGCCCTCAGCGAGTCCGTCAACGAAGAAACGGAACAGGAAGACGTCACTCCCGACAAAATCGTGAACACCGTCTGCTCCTATTACAAGCAAAAAAAGGACGACCTCGTCGGCAAAGGCAAAAAGGCAGATCTTGTAAAAGCGCGCCAAATTTGCGCATATCTGCTCTGCGAAATGCTCTCTCTACCCCTCGTTTCCGTCGGGAATATTTTAGGCGGAAGAGATCATACGACGATTATGTACGCACGAGATAAAATGGAAAAAATGATTACCTTAAACGACAAAATCGCCAAGGAAATCGACGATATTAAGAATATTATCTTAAAAAAATAAAAACATGCATGACAGCTCCCTCGTCCGACTCGACGGGAACTGTTTGGGAATCACTATGACAATTGTTGCTAATGAATTTACGGAATATACCGCCGACGCCGTCGTCGTCGGAGCAGGTCATGCAGGCTGTGAAGCCGCCTTAGCCTTAGCGAGAACCGGTATTAGTACAATATTATTAACACTAAATCTCGATAGTATAGCCTTCTTGCCCTGTAATCCTTCTATCGGCGGTACGGCAAAGGGGCATTTGGTTCGAGAAATCGACGCGCTCGGCGGAGAAATGGGCATTGTAGCGGATAACACGGCATTACAAATCCGTATGTTGAATGTCGGAAAAGGCGCGGCTGTGCAGTCTTTGCGTGCGCAATCGGACAAAAACGCCTATCATCGCGAGATGAAACGCATCTTAGAAAGTACAGAGCATCTCCGTATTTTACAAGCGGAAGCCGCGGAAATCCTAACCAAAAACGGAAAATGCGTCGGTGTCAAGACCGTTTACGGCGGCGTCATCCCCTGCAAAGCGGTCGTACTTTGCACGGGCGTCTATCTCAACGGAGAAACGATCACCGGACACATCGTACAAAAGTCCGGACCGAACGGATTTGCCCCTGCCAATCACTTGACAGAGAGTTTATTGAAACTCGGTTTCAATGTTCGCCGTTTCAAAACGGGCACTCCTGCGCGCGTAGACAGCCGCACGATCGATTACGAAAAATGTGAAATTCAAAAAGGCGATGACGACGTGTATCCGTTCTCCTTTTTGCACGACGAACCGCCCGAAAACAAGCTCCCTTGTTATCTGACTTACACAAATACGACTACGCACAAAATCATCACGGACAATCTCGACCGCTCTCCGCTCTACGACGGAACGATCTTATCCACAGGGCCTAGATATTGTCCCTCGATTGAAACCAAAGTCGTGCGATTCAAAGACAAGGAACGGCATCAGATCTTCATCGAACCGGAGGGCGCAGACACCTATGAAATGTATGTACAGGGCATGTCCACCTCCATGCCGCACGACGTGCAAAAGCAAATGTACGCCTCCGTTGCCGGTTTGGAGCATGCCGACATTATGCGCTACGGCTATGCAATCGAATACGACTGTATCGATACGCTCGACGTGTTGCCCACTTTGGAATTTAAAAAAGTAGAAGGCATCTACACCGCCGGACAAATCAACGGCACTTCCGGGTACGAAGAAGCCGCTGCGCAAGGCTTAATGGCAGGCATCAACGCCTCGTTGAAACTGCGCGGACTCCCCCCGTTCACCTTACGCCGTGACGAAGCGTATATCGGCGTCTTGATTGACGATCTCGTCACGAAAGGCACAGACGAGCCTTATCGAATGATGACGTCACGCGCCGAACACCGCATTTGTCTACGACAGGACAATGCCGACTTCCGTTTGACCGAAAAAGGCAAAGCCGTCGGGCTTGTCAGCGAAGAACGCTATCAGCGTTACCTTGCCCGTAAAGCGAAATACGAAGAACTGTTGGCGGCTCTGCAAACGCGCGTACCCCAAAAACTCGCCGCACCTTTTGTGGAGCGATACGGCTACAACGCCCCCGAAGGGAGCGTTTCGTACGCGGACATGATTAAACGCGCCATCCCCCTGAAAGACATTATGTCGGAATTCCACGTGTTTGAAGAATATAAAAAAGACGTACTGGAAACGGCGGAAATCACCGTCAAGTACGAGGGATACTTAAAGCAAGGTTTGGAGCAAATCGAACGCGCGAAACGCTTGGAGGACAAGCTCCTGCCGTCCGATATCGACTATTCGGAAATTAAAGGACTGCGTTTGGAAGCGCAAGAAAAGCTCAACCGAATCCGTCCGTTCAACCTCGGTCAGGCAGGCAGAATTTCCGGCGTGAACCCTGCGGATATTTCCGTGCTTATGGTTTGGCTGGCTACTCGATAAAAGAAAAAATATACGTAAACGCATACCTGCCCCGTCGGTTTTACCGACGGGGCAGGTTTTTCTTCATGTTTATTTATCAAAATTGATTCTTTCCGCAACGATATATTTCGGTCGGTTCTGCACTTCGCGATAAATCATACTCGTATGGATATTCGCAATGCCCTGACAAAACAAAATCAATGCACCGATTATGCCGATCATCGGATACAGCCACGCAATCAAGCCTCCGAAGAAGAAATCACAACACGACAGAACGATGAACGTAATTATGCAAGCAACGCTCAAAACGCCCAATGCCACACCGAGCTTTATCGGGAACGTCAATGTGTAATCGGTATTTGGGAACACACCCGACTCCGCCAAACGAATCATCTTTTTCAGAGTGTAATGCGTTTCCCCGGCTACTCTTTCGGGGCGATCGAAATCGATAAACGTCTGCTTAAAACCTACCCACGTGGTTTGCGCGCGGAGCAATCTGTCATGCTCGCCTAAAGACAAAATCGCGTCTACCACCTTTCTATCGTACAATTTGAAATCGCCGACGTCGGCAGGCATGTCCAACCCCGTGATCTTGCGCATAAAGCGGTAGAAAAAATACGCCGTCGCCTTTTTGAACACGGTTTCGCCCTTTCTCTTGCGACGTCTACCGTGCACCACGTCGTAACCCTCTTTCCATTTTTCGATCATCTGCAAAGCCACTTCGGGCGGATCTTGCAAATCCGCGTCCATCGCGATTACCGCTTCCCCTTGCGAAGCCTCCAAACCGCACAAGAGCGCGGCTTGTTGCCCGAAATTACGGGAAAAATTGCATACTTTCACACGGCTGTCTTGTTCCGCAAGTCCGCGTAAAATGTCTTTCGTCGCATCCCTGCTACCGTCGTTTACAAAAATCATTTCGTATTCTTCCTGCAAACCGTCCATCATGGGACGCACGGCGTCGTAGAAAAGTTGCAAGCTTTTCTCCTCGTTGTATGCAGGTACAATTATAGAATATTTAACCATAGTATCACCTCGTTGCTTTATTATACACCATACAAAACGTTTTGTCAATACTTCTCGCGATTTTTTTGTGATTAGTTTGTAGGATTACAATAGATATGAGACAAAAGATATAAAAAAAGATAGCGAAAAATTTTTCTTTATGTTAAAGTTTAAGTACCACAAAAAACCAACAAAGGAAAATTAACGCTATCATGAACATTGTATCACAAAAAGCTAACTTCCG